>JBFHXP010000021.1:0-27853 GCA_041598875.1 Desulfobulbales bacterium | reverse complement strand
GGTGATCGGAACTGAAACCGAGCCGACATTGCCAAGGAATTCAAGGGTCTGATAATTTTTCTGCTCATCAAGATCGAGGGTGGTGAATAGTTCCCTGGCATGAGCCCGGCCCACCTGGTGGCAGAAAAAGGTGTCTATCTCGCTTGGGCTCCACTCCAAATCCCTTAAGAAAAAATCCCAGCAGGCAGCCGCAGTTTCGATTCCCCGGACCAGAAGGGCCTCGGAATCGGTGGCCATAAGGGTTGAGGCGGTTTCCCGGTGGCTGTCCTGGGTCAGCCCCCCCTGGCAGAGATCGTTATGTTCGGTATTGGCGAGAAAGGTGCCGCCGCGCAGTCTTTGTCCTGGCTTTTTGTCAGATGCCCGGCCCATGACCAGGGCAACGGCGCCAGAGCCAATGGTGAGGGAGGCAAAGGAGGGTTTGATTGATTTTCTGGTCAGGGTCGGGTCGGCGAGCAGGCCGGCGATAGTCGACTCCACAAGATCCTCGCCGGTTTCACCGGCCACGATAAGGCCGCATTTTACCTGTCCCAACTCGATCATGTTGGCCAGGGAAATCATCCCGTTCAGGAAGCCCAGGCAGGCATTGGAGATGTCATAGACAAGGCAGTTTTTCCGTAAACCCAGGCTGCGGTGGACAAAGGAGGCGGTCGCCGGCTCCATCATGTCCCGGGAGACCGAGGTGAAAAAAAGGCACTCTATCTCTTCCGGGGAAACCTCTGCCGCGGCCAGCGCCTTTTTGCCGGCCAGGGCCGCGGCCTCGCTTGGCCGCGTCCCAGCAGGCCAGAGACGGCGTTCGCGGATTCCGCTCATCAACTCCAACCGCCCTGGGGGCAGTTTGAGCCGTCTGTAGACCGGGGCAAGTTCCTCCTCGATCATAGCCGAGGTCAAGACCCGGGGCGGCAGTTCGTAGCCAAAACCGTGGAGGCGCACAGTGCGGTATCGTATTCCCATTATTTCAAGGCCTTGGCGATGATGTCCGCGTCAAAATAGTTGATGCCCATGCCGCCGTCGAGGACCAGGCACTGGGCGGTGATTGCCGAAGATTTCGGCGAGAGGAGAAACGCGGCGGCATTCGCCACTTCTGAGGTGGCCAGGGCCTTCTGGCGCAGGGTCAGCTGCTCGGCATAGAGATAGGAGTCGATATAGCCGGGAATGCCTGCCGAGGCCGATGTTTTAAGAAGCCCGGGGCAGACGGCATTGAAACGAACATGGGAGAATCGGGAAAAACTCTTGGCCAGAAAACAGAGAGAGGATTCGAGGGCCGCCTTGATCGGGGCCATGTAGCCGTAATTTTCCGCCGCCATCCGGGTGGTGGAAATGGAGATGGTCACCACCGAGCCATCTGTGGCAAGAAGTTTCTTGAAATGGTTGCTGATCGAGATAAAGGAGAAACAGGAGATGTCGATGGCCTGGAGAAAATCCTTTTTCTTTGTCTCGTGAAATGGCTTTATCCCTTCCGAGTAGTTGGCAAAGGCGATGGAGTGGACCAGGCCGTGTACAGGTCCGTCAACCGCTGCCTCGATTTCATCGCAGACCCGGATGATTTGCGCCTCATCCTCCACATCACAGATGAACACCCTGGACTCAGGGAAGAGCTTCCGGGCAGTCTGGCGCCGCTCCTCCGAGCGGACCACATGAATCACCTCTGCCCCGTTTTCAACCAGGACCTGGCCGATGGCGCAGGCCACTGATTTGCGGTTGGCCATGCCGAAGATGACGATACGTTTTTTATTGAGTGCAAGAAAATCCATTGATAATCCAGTGGTTGTGTCCAGATTCGATTCATGTGCGCTGGTTTGAAGATGGCACTTTAAATATGCTCTCCGGTGATGTCAAAGATTTTTTGGTCTTTTTCAAGAGCAACAACGGCCCAGATTTCTTCTTGTTTCGTTTTATTTAACAACCCGAATGATTCGATCTCGGGGCCGGGATCTCTTTCTTGTAAACCGGAACAAAAAAATCTTGGCCTAAAGAGTATCATGTTGCTATACTGCTCCTCCATGAAACCTGCACAAAATTCCCAACGGACCAAGTTCATTTTCGTGACCGGCGGTGTCCTCTCTTCCCTCGGGAAGGGGCTCGCTGCCGCCTCCATCGGCGCACTCCTGGAAAGCCGCGGCCTGACCGTTACCTTTCAGAAGCTCGATCCCTACATCAATGTCGATCCCGGCACCATGAACCCCTTTCAGCACGGTGAGGTCTATGTCACCGATGACGGGGCTGAGTGTGATCTGGATATGGGGCATTATGAGCGGTACACCAATGCGGTGATGGCCCAGATCAACAATTACACATCGGGCCGGATCTACTATTCGGTGATCACCAAGGAGCGGCGCGGCGAATATCTCGGCGGCACCGTCCAGGTCATTCCCCATATTACCGATGAGATAAAAAATGCCATCCTCCAGCTGGAGGGCAGCGTTGATATTGCGATCATCGAGATCGGCGGCACCATCGGCGATATCGAAAGCCTGCCCTTTCTTGAGGCGATCCGGCAGTTCCGTTTTGACAAGGGCCGCGAGAATTCGCTTTTTATCCATGTTACCCTGGTGCCCTATATCAAGACCGCAGGCGAGGTGAAGACCAAGCCCACCCAGCACAGCGTCAAAGAGTTGCGGGCAATTGGCATCCAGCCCGATATCCTGCTCTGCCGGACCGAAAGTGTTCTGACCCAGGATCTGAAGAAAAAAATCGCCCTGTTCTGCAACGTGCCGACCGATGCGGTGATTACCGCCAAGGACGTCAGCAATATCTATGAGGTCCCGGTTCACTTCCACCGCGAAGGTCTGGACAGCAAAATTCTTGAGTATCTGAATGTATGGACCCGGGCCCCCCGGGTCGAACCATGGATCGAACTGGCCGAAAAGATAAAGAACCCTAAACATACGGTGACTATCGGGATCATCGGCAAGTACGTGGAACTTACCGAATCGTATAAGAGCCTGCATGAGTCCCTGGTTCACGGCGGCCTGGGCAACGACACCAAGGTGAATCTTCGCTACGTCAGCGCCGAGGATCTTGAGGGCAAAGAGACGAGCGGCGATCTTCTTGATGGCTGTCACGGAATTCTGGTGCCCGGCGGATTTGGTGAGCGCGGGGTCAAGGGCAAGATCAAGGCCGTTACCTATGCCCGGGAGAATAAGGTGCCATTTTTCGGGATCTGCCTTGGGATGCAGCTCGCGGTAGTTGAATTCTCCCGCAATATCGCCGGGATGACCGATGCCAATTCCACCGAGTTTGATGCCGGGACCACCCATCCGGTGATCTATCTGATAAAGGAGTGGTTCGACCATCGCGCCCAGAAAATGCAGGTCCGCGACGAGACCTCGGACAAGGGCGGCACCCTGCGCCTGGGGAGTTATCCCTGTGTGCTCAAGCCGGGGACCTTTGCCCAGGCCGCCTATCAAGCGGATGAGATCCAGGAGAGGCATCGCCATCGCTATGAGTTTAACACCGAGTTCCGCCAGGCCCTGGAGGAAAAAGGGCTGATCATCAGCGGCACCTCGCCGGACAACACCCTGATGGAGATTATTGAGCTGGCCGATCACCCCTGGTTTCTCGGTTGCCAGTTTCATCCTGAATTCAAATCCAAGCCCATGAAGCCCCATCCCTTGTTTCGGGAGTTTATCCGGGCGGCGCTTTCCTTTTCCAAAGACTAAGTGGAGCGGATATGAATGCAGTAACCATTGCCGGCCGGTATTCCGTTGGGCCGGGCCGGCCCCTCCTGCTCATTGCCGGCCCCTGCGTGTTGGAATCCGCTGCCATGGCCCGGGAGACCGCCGCCGCGGTGGTCGAAATCAGCGGGCGGCTTCATATCCCCTGCGTGTTCAAGGCCTCGTTTGACAAGGCCAACCGGACGTCTCTTTCCTCGTTTCGCGGTCCAGGGATGAAGAAAGGGCTGCAGCTTCTCGCGGATATAAAGGGTGAATTTTCCGTGCCGGTTATCTCTGACGTGCATGAAATATCCCAGATAAAACCTTCTGCCGAAGTTCTTGATATTATTCAGATACCAGCTTTTCTCAGCCGGCAGACCGATCTTCTTGTGGCCGCTGCCCGCTGCGGGCGGGCGGTTAACCTCAAGAAAGGTCAGTTCCTGGCACCCTGGGACATGGAAAATGCGGTCAATAAACTAAAAGGCGCGGGCTGCAAAGATATTTTACTGACAGAGCGCGGTTATTCCCTGGGCTATAATAATCTGGTGGTGGATATGCGCGCCCTGCCGATCATGCGTTCTTTCGGCTGTCCGGTGATCTATGACGCCACCCACAGTGTTCAGCTTCCAGGCGGGGCCGGCGCCAGTTCCGGCGGCCAGCGCCAGTTCATCGCCCCCCTGGCCCGCGCGGCGATGGCGGTCGGAATTGACGGCCTGTTTATTGAGGTTCACCCTGATCCGGACAAGGCCCTGTGCGATGGTCCCAACTCCCTGGCCCTTGACCAGCTCGAATCCCTGTTGAAGTCCCTGCTTAAAATCCGTGCTGCTATCGAAGAGCTTCCCCTTCCCTGAGGAGACTGTGCCATGGGTTCTGCAAATGACTCCTGCCCTCCTGCAAATTCTCCCTATCCCTCAGATTGTGAAGTAACCGAGGCCCTGCGGGAAAAGGCCCGCAGGCGGCAGGAGCCGGTGGCCCGCACTCCCCAGTGGCAGGCCCTCTATCCCCGGGCCCGGCCAATAAAACTGCTGCTGCTTGATGTGGACGGGGTGCTCACCGACGGCACCATCACCTATACCGATGACGGCAATGAGATAAAATCCTTTCATACCCGGGACGGTTTCGGTCTCAGGATTCTTCAGGAGGCCGGGGTCGAGGTGGGGTTGATCACCGCGAGAAGCTCAAAGGCGGTTGCCAGGCGAGCCGATGACCTCAAGCTGAAACATGTCTTTCAGAAGGCGCGGAACAAACTGGAAATTTTTCAGAAACTACTCATCGAACTCTCCCTTTCGCCGGTTGAGGTGGCATATATGGGTGATGACTGGCTCGACCTGCCGCTTATCACCCGGGTCGGGCTGGCAGCCACGGTTGTTGACGGTGCGGCCGAGGTCAAGCAACGTGCTCATTTTATTTCTGAAAATAAGGGTGGTTATGGCGCGGTGCGCGAACTCTGCGATCTCATCCTCGAGGCCAAGGGGGTGCACCGGGAGTTGCTGGCCCTGTATCTCGCCCGTGGGGAGCAGTCGTGAAAATAGCTTCCCGGCACTATTTCTGGATTATTCCTCTGCTGTGTATTCTCTCCGCCCCGGTCTGGTGGTCTCCGTTTACAGCATTTCTTACTCCCCGGACAGACGGGGCAGGCGATGCCGGTCAGACGTTGCAGGCGATGGGAAAGAATTTTTCCCTTGATCATATAGTTTTCAATCTGGCCAATAAGGGCCGGCAGCAGTGGCAGGTCAAGGCCCGGCAGCTCTATACCGCGGGCTCTGAGGAAGACCTGCGCCTGGAAGAGGTTGACGCCCATTTTTTCGGGGATGAAGGGCGCCAGTCGGCGAGGATTACCGGCGAACAGGGTCGCTATCGCAGTGACCTGCAGGAACTCACGGTGAATGATAATGTTGTTATTGCCACCGAGCGCGGCTACACGGCCCGCACCCAGACTCTCCGGTATCTGGAGAAAAACAATCAGCTCATTGGTGAAAATGGTGTAACCGTGGAGTCCGGCCGGTTTCGAGTCTCCGGCGAGCAGCTCCGCTACGATATTACCACCGGGAAGGTTGTTGTTGAGGGCAGGGTTGTCTGCCGGATCAACCAACCGGGTTGAGCAGCCTGAGCCCGTTGTCCCGGAGAATTTTCCGCTCTTTTTCCTCTCCCAGCCCAAAGCCTCTGAGAAGATCAATGGTTTCCCGCTGGCCCGACCAGGGCGAGTCGGAGCCAAACAGCAAAAAATCCGCCGGATGCCTTTCTAAAATTTCCCGGGCCAGTTCGCGGTCGATCTGGTCCAGGGTATAGGAAATATCCATAAAGAAGGGCCGGCCGGCAATCAGTTCATTGACCTCCTCCCACTGTTCCCAGGCCCCGAGATGGGAGGCGATCAGCTTCAGTTCGGGAAAGCGTTCCATGACCCGCACGAATCGTGGCGGTGAGGCAATGGGATCCCTGGGAAAGGCGATATCAAAACCGGTATGCATCAGAACGATGAGTCCCTTTTCACACAACCTCTCATACAGGGGCAGCATCCGCTCTTCATCAAGGACAAACTGCTGGTAATAGGGGTGGAGTTTTACCCCTTTGAATTTTTTCGCGCTGATTTGATCTATTCGGGCAAGGGCTGCCGGGTCATCGGGATGAAATGAGGGAAAGGGAACAAGCCGGTCGCTTCGGATTGCTTCGGACCAGGTGAGAATGGGGGTGAACTGGCCGACTCTGGTGGCAATGGAGCCGACGATGCTGACCGCAATATCCGCCTGGTCCATGGAGGCGAGCAGGGCGGAGGTCGTGCCATTCAGGTGAGCCGTGACATCGCCCTCTTTTTCAAGAAAGGGAATGGCAACCTGCGCCAGGGAGTCGGGAAATGCGTGGGTGTGAAAATCAACGTATCCGGTCATGGGTCGGCGGCATCCATAAAAAGGTGGTCATCAGGGCACCAAATGTATCCGGGAGCAACTACCCGGTCAACAGCTTTATGGCAGAGGTGTTTTGATCTTTTTCTTTTCACTCTGGATCACTCCGGGGTAGAGTGGTATTATAACCGGGAAGAATACCAATATCAGAGTCCGGAGGAGATGATGATCAACTTTGATTAGAAAAAGATATATCTCCATTGCCGATCAGGGGTGCGGGTCCGGGAGGCGCAGAAAGTCCTTGCCCGATACGGATGCACTGAGTTCAGCGTTCTCCCGATCTCCATGGTGCGGATGATTGAGGAGGGTTTTCTTTTAACCAGATAACCCTGTTGCGTGTCCGGTGGATGTGATGAAAAAATATGTGAGGATTCCTGGATGAAGAGCCCCGGTGATCTCTGGAACGAACTTGGCGAAATACCCGAGGAGGAGCTGCTGCACGTCCTGACCAAGCTTTATTCCCTTTATGAAGGCCAACTTGGGCGCAGTCCGGGAAACGATGAGGCTGTGCGGTTTTTTAGTAACCTCGATACCGCGATCAGCCAGACAGCCGGCTGTAACCTCAACAGGCGGTAAGGGCTCGGATCCCCCTTCCCTTGGTTTGGGTCCCTTCGCTTCCTCAATCCCGGCATATATGATATATGCCCCGGACAGATAAATTTATCCAGGTAGAGCCATGTCAAAAGATATTCCCTTAAGAGAAAGAATCATTCTTGCCCTAGATGTCCCTGATTTTGATCAGGCCAGGGAGTTGGTGAAGCGGACCGAGTCCAGCCTGGGCTATTACAAGGTCGGGCTGCAGCTGTTTCTCGCCTGCGGTTTTTCCATAGTTGACTGGCTTGCCGACCGCGGCCATAAGGTGATGCTTGATCTTAAATTTTTTGATATCCCGGAGACGGTCAGGCTGGCGGTCGGGCAGCTCAACAACCGGGGGGTCTCTCTGGCCACGGTTCATGGCAATGACCCTATTGTCCGGGCTGCGGTGGAGGCAAAGGATGATGTGAAAATACTGGCAGTGACCGTGCTGACCAGTTTCGGCGAGGAGGATATGCGGGCCATGGGCATGATCGGCTCCATCGCTGACCTTGTTTCCTTCCGGGCGAGAAGGGCGCTGGAACTTGGTTGTGACGGGGTGGTTGCCTCGGGGCTGGAGGCGGGCTCGATCCGCAAGGTACTGGGTAAAAATGGACTTATCGTCACCCCTGGCATTCGCCTTGCCGACGAGAGCAATGACGACCAGAAGCGGATCGTCACCCCGGGCTGGGCGATCGGAGGCGGCGCTGACCATGTGGTGGTTGGCCGGCCTATTTCCAAGTCATCTGATCCGTTGGCAGTGATTGCCGCGATGCAGGATGATATTGCCGCATCACTGCAATAGCCCCTCCAGCTGGCCGGCAAACTCCGCGTCGATCTTCTCGATCTCTGCCTGGGCGCTTTCCCATTTATGGTAACTGCGGTCCAGGCGCTCCTCGATTTTACGGTATTCCCGACTGCAGTCGGCAAAGGCGGACTGGTCTTGGTAGAGTTCCGGGTCAGCAAGTTTCTGTTCAAGTTCGGTCTTTTTCGCCTCAAGCCTTTCGATTTCCGCTTCCACCGTTTCCACCGCCCGGCGGTGTGGGGCGATTTTCCTCGATTTCTCCTGCCGGAGCTGGGCCTGAATTTTTCGCGACTCCTTGCCCCTGGGCTGATTTGACTGAAGAGGAGGCGGAGCGGTCTCGCTCTTTCTGTCCGCTGGTTTTTCCTCCTTAACAAGAAGCGCCTTCTCTTCCTCGAGCTTGGCCAGATAATCGTCGATATTGCCCTCAAAGAGCGAGGCCCGGCCTTTTTTTATTTCCAGGACCTTGTTGACGAACCGATTGACGAAAAATCGATTGTGGGAGACCACGATAATCGCGCCGTCATACTGGAGCATCGCCTCCTGCAGCACATCCTGGGAGTTCATGTCCAGATGGTTGGTCGGCTCGTCGAGCACCAGGAGATTTGCCGGGGTGACGATCATTTTGGCAAGGGCGACCCTGCTTTTCTCTCCGCCGGAGAGGACCCGGACCTTTTTGTCCACCTCCTCGCCCCGGAAAAGAAACGCGCCGAGAAGCGACCGCACCTGGGTCACGTTCATGTCGCCTGCCGCGGCGGCCACGGTTTCAAGCACCGTATAGTCGTGGGGAAGTTCCTGGGCCTGGTGCTGGCCGAAATAAGAAAGGGTCACATTGTGGCCGGTTCGTACCGTGCCGCTGTCGGGCTGGAGAAGACCGGCCAGAATCTTCATCAGGGTTGATTTTCCCGCGCCGTTTACCCCGACCACTGCCAGCTTGTCACCCCGCTGCATGGCAAAGGTGAGATCACGGAAGACCTCAATGTCGCCAAAACACTTGTTTGCGCCCTCCACGGTGAGCACATCGCGACCGCAGGGAGCAGCCGGGGGGAAGCGGAAAGAGACCCCCTGCTCGCTTTCCGACAGCTCGATCCGTTCAATTTTAGCCAGCTGCTTGACCCGGCTCTGGACCTGCTTGGCCTTGGTTGATTTTGCCCGGAAACGCTGGACAAATCGCATGGTCTGCTTGATCTGGGCCTGCTGGTTGTCATAGGCGGCCCGCTCCACTTCCAGGCGCACTGCCTTTTCTTGCACGTACCTGGAATAATTTCCCTTGTAGGTGGTGAGACGGCCCAGGGAGATTTCCCAGGTCATGGATGTGGTCTTGTCGAGAAAGGTGCGGTCATGGGAGATAATGACCATGCCGCCGTCATAGGTTGTCAGGAAGGATTCGATCCAGGTCAGGGAATCGAGATCCAGGTGGTTGGTGGGCTCGTCGAGCAGAAGCAGAGAGGGCCGGGCGAGAAGAAGTTTGGCGAGCATCAGCCTCATGAGCCAGCCGCCGCTCAAGGAGGTGCTGGGCCGGTCGAAGTCTTTTTCGGAAAACCCCAGTCCAATCAGGATCTGCTCGATCTGAGAGCGGACCCGGTAGATGTCAATGCCGTCAAGTCGGTGCTGCAGTTCACCCTGTTCCCGCAAAAGGGCGGCAAAGGTGGAACTTTCCGGGTCAATGGCGGCAAGCTCCTTGTTGACCCGCTCCAGGTCGGCCTGCAGGACCAGGGCCTCGGCAAACGCGGTCTCCGCCTCCTGGTAGATGGTGCGGTCCGAGGTCAGGGCGCTGGCCTCCTGGGGAAGGTAGGCCACGGAAAAGGTCCGGGGCCGGGAGACTACCCCGCTGTCGGTCTCAATCTCGCCAGCGATGATTTTTAACAGGGTCGACTTGCCGGCACCGTTCACCCCTACCAGGCCAATGCGCTCATTGGGGTTGATCCGGGCGGAGACCTCGCGAAAGAGGTGTTTGTCGCCATAGATAATATCAAGTTTGTTTATATTAAGCATTTATTCAGTATAATTAAGTTTTTGTTAAATTATGGAGCTACATTTTTAGCGCATTACAGCCATTTTCGGCATCTGAGAAAATATCGGCAAAGAAGGTCGAGTCAGCTGCGAGCGATACCGTGAACCGGGGCTGTCCCGGAACGGTTTTCAGTCCTTTTTCTTCCAGGAAATCCAGTCCGATCAGCCGTTTGATATTTTTGTTGTTCTGGCCGCGCATGGCTGACTCATCCTCCGGGGCAACGGTTATACCCTGCCTGGTTTGGGCTGCGGCCAGCAGCCGGCGGGCGGTCTTGAAAAAAAGCCGGGAGATGACCAGTTCACCGAATGCCGGATGATAGGCGCCGGCAACGATTTTTGATTCCAGTTCCAGCGAGGGCTGAAGCCCCATCCTGACCACCGGTATAGATTTGCTGGCAAATATTTTTTTGGCGCGGCCTGCCAGGACCACCCCCCGGTTCAGGGTGAGCGGGGTATATTTCCCCGCCGCGGCCAGGGCGGCAAGTCCGCTTTTCTGCAAAACCACTGTTGGGTAGAGGCGGACAAAATCAGGGGCCAGGGCCACGGTTTTTTTCACCGTATCAATAAAGTCTGCGGTGGTGTCCCCGGGCAGGCCGATCATCAATTGTACTCCGACAGTCATCCCTGCCTGGCGAAGGGCGGATACCGCGCGGGCAACGTCTGCTCCGGTGTGTCCCCGCCTGCTCGCGGCAAGTACTTTTTCCTGCAGGGATTGCACCCCAAGTTCCACCACCGTTACGCCATTTTCGCGGAGCAAGGCCACGGTCTCCGGGCCAACCGCATCTGGGCGGGTGGAAAGGCGGATTGCCGCAATCCGACCGTCGTTCAGATAGGGCTGAACCGCGTTGAGCAGTTCCCGCTGGTACTCCGGTGCCATGGCGGTAAAGCTTCCGCCGTAAAAGGCGACCTGGACCTTTCTGGTCGGATCTTTCCGGGGCCTGGCCAGCCAGAGGTCGATGGATTCCCTCGCCCCGGCAGGCGAAAGGTCCGGTTCCCCTGCCCCGATGGCGGTAATCGCGTGCTGGTCACAGAAAATACAGCGGTGCGGGCATCCCCGGTGGGTGATGAAAAGGGGAATGACCAATGGCGATGAAGACACGATTTACTCCTGTACCGCATCCGGGGGCAGAAGCTGCTCCAGATTGGCAAGCGCCGCTGTCGCAGCCTGTTGTTCCGCCTCTTTTTTGTTGCTGGCACGGCCCTGGGCCAGGATATTTTCCCGAAAACGGACCGCCACCGTGAAAATACGGCTATGGGCCGGACCCTCCTCTTTTTCCACGGTGTAGGTCGGCGCCTCGTTAAAGCGCTCCTGGACCTTTTCCTGGAGCCTGCTCTTGGCGTCAACGGCAAGCAGTATCTCGTGTCTGCCCGTGATCCGGCCAGCAAAGATCTTTTCAACCAGTTGAGCGGTGGCATCATATCCCGCATCAAGAAAAACCGCACCGATCAGAGCCTCGTATGACCCGGAAAGAATGGAGGGCTTTTCCCGGCCCAGGGTGGCATCTTCACCCTTGCCAAGACATATATCTTCGCCGAGGCTGATCTCCCGGGCCAGACCGGCGAGCCCTCCCTCGTTGACCAGGGCGGCCCGGAGCCTGGTCAGTTCACCCTCCTTGAGCTGGGGATAGCGCAGGATCAGAAGCGCGCCCACCACCAGATCGAGCACCGCGTCTCCCAGAAATTCCAGGGTTTCGTTGTCCGTGCCCATTTCCCCTTTTTCAAAGGCAAAGGAGGAGTGAATCAGGGCGCGCATCAGCAATGCCCGGTTTTTGAAGTGATGTCCGATCCGTTTCTCGAGGTTATCGAGCTGATCTTTTTTCTCCTCAATCAGTGTGGTAAGTGTCACTGCCATGTCAAGAACTCACTTTCTGCTTGTCAAAAAAAAATATCTATGTTTAAGATGTCGCCACGAGTCAATCTCGATATTTTTTCACAATGGGGCGGCGTAGCCAAGCGGCTAAGGCAGCGGTCTGCAAAACCGTTATTCACCGGTTCAAATCCGGTCGCCGCCTCCAGCGAAACAGTAAAGGGTCAGTCCCGCGGGTCACGCGGGACTGACCCTTTTTTTTAATCACGCTCTCCGTGCTAAACCTTGCGCAACCGCATGCTGATATCACAGGCCGGCGCCGAATGGGTCAGTTCGCCCACTGAGATGAGATCAACACCGGTTTCCGCCACGCGGCGGACAGTGTCGAGGTTCATTCCGCCGGAGGCCTCAAGCAGGGCCCTGCCGCCGGCCAGTTTTACCGCCTCGCGCATGGAAGGGATATCCATATTGTCGAGCATGATGATATCGACTCCGCAGGAGAGACAGTCCCGGACCTGGCGGATGGTTGCCGTCTCAACCTCGATCTTCAGGGTGTGGGGCATCCGCAGCCGGACCCGTTTCACCGCCTCCTGAATCGAGCCGCTGGCCTCAATATGGTTGTCCTTGATCAGAACGCCGTCAGCCAGATTGAAGCGGTGGTTGAAACCGCCGCCGACCCTGACCGCGTATTTTTCCAGGCCGCGCAGTCCCGGGGTCGTCTTGCGGGTGTCAACGATTCGCACCGGCAGGGGTTTGACCGTGTCGACAAAACGGGAGGTCAGGGTAGCGATCCCGCAGAGCCGCTGGGCCAGGTTGAGGGCCACCCGTTCCGCCTTGAGCAGATCGAGCACCGGCCCCTGGGCGGTGAGCAGCGACTGGCCGGCCACGGCCCGGAGACCGTCTTCCGCTGCGGAAAGTATTTTGATATCAGGATTCTGCACCCGGAAAACCTCTGCCGCGACCGTGGAGATGCCGGCGCAGACAAATGGTTCCTTGGCCACGAAAGAGGCCTCGCCCATCTGCTCCCCGGAAAAGAGGGCGCCTGAGGTGATATCTCCGGACCCGATATCCTCATCAAGAAATGCTATTATGAGTTTTTTCAGTTGTTGCTGCTCAATCATCGTCTCTGCGGGTTTTTACGCTGTTATAGGGTTATTCGTGCCGGCTGACCATGTTGTTGAAGGTGGCGCGATTTTCACCTCAATTCGGCCAGACGGGCCAGCCCCTCATCAATCTTTGCCAGCTTGGCTGCAAACAGGTCGTGCTTTTCCTGTTCCTTGGCAATGATATCGGCAGGGGCGTTGGCCAGAAATTTTTCATTGGCGAGCTTGTTGGAAATTTTGCCCACCTGGAGCTCGATTTTCTCTTTTTCCCGGCGCATTTTTTCCATCTCCTGCGCAATATCAATCACCCCTTCAAGGGCCACAAATATTTCGATATCATTATAGATATATGATGCCGTACCCTTGGGGCGCTCCCCGTCGGAAACAAGATTCAGGGTCTCGGTCCGGGTCATGTCCCTGATCGCGGAAGCATGCTCGGCGATCAGGGCTCTGCGGTCCGGATCGTGACAGATAATCCCGGCCTCAATCCCGGCCGAGGGATGGATGCCGGTTTCGCTCCGGATATTTCTGATACCGGTGATAATCCCCACAAGGAGGGTGACACACTCCTCCGCCGCCGGGTCGTTTCGTTCATCAAGAACCCTGGGAAAGGGCTCGATCATGATGCTTGTGCGGTCGCCGGGCAGGGCATGCCAGATCTCTTCCGTTACAAAGGGAATCATCGGGTGGAGGAGTTTGAGCACATCTTCCAGCGCTGCCAGCAGGACACTGCGGGTGACCCCCTTGGCCTCCTGATCATCACCATAGAGAGCGGGCTTGATCCACTCCAGATACCAGTCGCATAACTCATGCCAGACAAACTGGTAGGCGGCATGGGCCGCATCGTTGAAACGGAAATCATCAAGACTGCGGCGCACCTCGGCCACGGTGAGATTGAGACGGCTCAGGATCCAGCGATGCTGCAGGGGAAGTGATCCGGGCGCGGCCGTTGTCGCCCTGTCCCCGTCTTCCAGGTGGAGCAGGGCAAAACGGGCCGCATTCCAGATCTTGTTGATAAAATGGCGGTACCCCTCAATCCGGTCTTCGGACAGGCGGACATCACGGCCCTGGGCGGCAAAGGCGGTCATGGTGAAGCGGAGGGCGTCGGTGCCGTACTTGTCCATGACCAGCAGCGGATCCAGGACATTGCCCTTGGATTTGCTCATCTTCTGGCCGTCGGCATCCCGGACCAGGGCATGGAGATAGACATCCTTGAACGGGGCGCATCCCATGAAATGGATGCCCATCATCATCATCCGCGCCACCCAGAAAAAGAGGATGTCAAAGCTGGTGATGAGCGCGGAGGTGGGATAAAAGGTGGCCAGTTCCTTTGTGTTTTCAGGCCAGCCCAGGGTGGAGAAGGGCCACAGCGCGGAGCTGAACCAGGTGTCGAGGACATCGGTCTCCTGGGTCAGTGCCCGGCTTGTGCACGCGGTGCAGGTATCAGGATCCGTGGTGCTGACAAGAATCTCGCCGCAGTCGTCGCAGGTCCAGGCTGGAATCTGATGGCCCCACCAGATCTGGCGGGAGATGCACCAGTCTCGGATGTTGTACATCCAGTCGAAGTAGGTATTTTCCCAAGATTTCGGGTGAATGCGGGTCTCGCCGTTCTTCACCGCGGTAATGGCCTTTTCCGCAAGGGGCTTGACCGAGACAAACCACTGTTTTGACAAAGAAGGTTCGACTATGGTCTGACAGCGGTAGCAGTGCCCGACCCCGTGCTGGTAGGGCTCTACTTTCTCGAGGAGCCCGAGCGCCTCTAGATCGGCAACCACCTTCCTGCGGCAGGCAAAGCGATCCAGGCCGGCATATGCGCCTGCATCCTGGTTCATTACCCCGTTGTCATCCATAACCTTAAGCGCCGGCAGGTCGTGGCGTCGGCTGATCTCAAAATCGTTCAGGTCGTGGGCCGGGGTCACCTTGAGGGCGCCGGTGCCGAATTCCCGTTCCACATGGGTATCAAAGACAATGGGGATCACCCGCTCGGTCAGGGGCAGGCGCACCGCCTTTTCCGGAAGATCGGTGAAGCGCTCGTCCGCCGGATGGACTGCCACCGCGGTGTCTCCCAGCATTGTTTCCGGTCGGGTGGTGGCGACAACAAGGTATCCGTCACCACTGGTATAGGGATAGCGGATATGATAGAGTTTGCCGTCGGTCGCCTCGTGTTCCACCTCGAGATCGGCCAGGGCGGTATGGCAGCGCGGGCACCAGTTGATGATATAATCTCCCCGGTAGATGAGTCCCTCATGGTAGAGGCGGGTGAATACCTCGCGCACTGCCCGGGAAAGCCCCTCATCCATGGTGAACCGTTCCCGCTCCCAGTCACAGGAGCAGCCAAGCCGTTTCAGCTGATTGATTATCTGGCCGCCGGACTCCTCTTTCCACTGCCAGACCCGTTCGACGAATTTGCGGCGACCGATGTCGTGGCGACTGATTTTTTCCTGGGCCAGTTGCCGTTCCACCACGTTCTGGGTGGCAATGCCGGCATGGTCGGTACCAGGTACCCAGACCGTGTTGAGGCCATCCATTCTCTTGAAGCGGATCAGGATGTCCTGGAGGGTGTTGTTCAGGGCGTGGCCGACGTGGAGAACCCCGGTGACGTTCGGGGGCGGGATGACGATTGAAAAGGAGCCCTTGCCGTCATCCATGGTGGCCCGGAAATGTTTTGCATCCTGCCAGAAATCGTACCATTTACGTTCAACGGCGGTAAATTCATACCCCTTGGTCAGAACGGTCTTTTCATCCGCGGTCTCTTGATTTTGTATACGAGTCATTCTTCTCTGCTTTTTTTAAAGGTGTGTCGTTTATTTCCGGCCAAGGTCAAAAATTGTCCCGGGCCGGCTTACTGTCGCGCGTCAAAAATAACACTGTTCACATGAAATAGATATGCTGCATTTCAGCACCGAAACAGCGCGGGCTACAGAATGCTCCACGGCTTGGGCAGAAATATATTGGCATAGAGATCCAGGGCGTAGCGGTCGGTCATTCCGGCAATAAAATCGCAGACCTCGCGGTGGTCCGGCAACTCCTCTCTGCCATCCGTGGTATCATGATCCGAAGGCAGTCCCTTTTTCAGGAAATGGTCGTAGAGTTCGCGGATCACCTTCATCGCCTTGATGAAATCGTCATGCACCCGGCTGGTTTCATAGACATTTTCATAGAGAAAGGACCTGAGGTCGGTGATTGCGGTGAGAATTGCCGGCGACATGGTCAGCCGTTCGCCACCGGTTTTTTCAGTGGAAAAAATCAGGTCGCGGACCATGGTGCCGATTCGCTGCGAATTTGTTGTTCCAAGGGTGGCGACAATATCACGGGGCAGTTTCTCTTCAAGAATCACCCCGGCTCTCAGGGCGTCATCCAGGTCATGATTGACATAGGCGATGATGTCAGCCAGCCGGACCAGGCGGCCCTCCATGGTGCCAGGCAACTCGGATATATCGGCGGGCAGGATTTCCCTCCTTCCCTTGGAATGCCTGGCAATGCCTTCCCGCACCTCATGGGTGAGGTTGAGCCCCTGTCCTTTCTTCTCCAGGATATCCACCACCCTGAGGCTCTGTTCGTAATGACGGAATCCGCCCGGGACTATTTTGTTAAGCACCGACTCTCCGGCATGGCCGAACGGGGTATGCCCGAGGTCGTGACCCAGGGCGATCGCCTCGGTCAGGTGGCCATTGAGCCTGAGGGCCACCGCAACGGTACGGGCAATCTGGGAAACCTCCAGCACATGGGTTAGCCTGGTCCGGTAATGGTCGCCGGTAGGGGCAAGAAACACCTGGGTTTTATGCTTCAGGCGACGGAAGGTCTTGGAATGGATAATCCGGTCGCGGTCCCGCTGAAAGGCCACCCGGATATCACATTCCTCCTCGGGCCGCTGTCGGCCGCGGGATCTGCTGCTCAGACAGGCGTGGGGAGAAAGGTTGTCCGCCTCCCGCTGTTCCATTTCTTCACGTAACAATCGAGTCATTTTGTGGACTTATTATTCCTGCGTTTCGTGTTCCTGGGCCAGATACCTTCTTTTCAAGAGGCCCTGTGGTTGAAAAAGTGCTCTTTTCAGTGGAACCGTTATCCGCTATCTTTTATCACCGGCTCCAATCAAGAACAAGAGTTTTTCCATATTTCTCAGAAGGTAAAGGCCCGCTGTTTCAGGATTCTCATGGGGTGTCGCGGGCGAGAAAGCGGGCAAGCAACAGGGCAAGATGCTCAACCCGTTCCCGGGAAAGCCCGTGTCGCCACTGAAGCAGGCATCCCGAACAGGTGGTGACCACCTCCTGGGCGGTTGTTTTCGAAAAAGAATCAAGCAGGTTGTCCCGGATTGTCCTGGAAATACCCGGATGGATTAAGTGGAAAAAACCTCCCTGGCCGCAGCACTGGGGGCCACCCTCCAGTTCCACCACCTTTACCTGGGTGACCATGGCCAGAAGGGTGCGGGGTGCGGCCAGGATACGGTGATTAAAGCGGAGATGGCAGGGATCATGATAAAAAATCCTCTTCTGTTCCGATGCGGGTATTTTTTTCCGGGCAGCGGGTTCCGGGATGCGGTTTGCGAAAAACGTGGAAAACTCCCGCAGGCGGGCGGCAAAATTCTCGGCCGCCGCGTGCCATTCTTCATCACCGGCAAGCAGTTCGGGGTAGGTTGACAGGTGGGAGAAACAGGAGGCGCAGGAGGTCAGAATGGGCCGGGAGTCCCCGGAAAAGGCGGCAATATTTCTCCGGGCAAGTTTTTTTGCCTCTTCGAGTGATCCACTGCTGTATGCCGCCATGCCGCAACAGTCCTGCTCCCCGGGAACTGAAGCGGGAGCCATGCCGCAACAGGCCACAAGCTGGTCGGTTGCCCGGGCGATTTCCGGTTGGAGAAAATTGGCCAGACATCCGGTGAAATAATGAATTCCGTCGGGATGTTGGGAGGTCCCGCTGGTCCGCTCCCGGTGAAGAGTTTCCTGGTAGCTTCGTTTTGCTGGCTCCACCAGGTCCGGATCAATGCTTGCCAGCCGGAGCCGGAGTCCGCTGTCTTCGGGAAGACGAGCGGCAACAAGCCGGGAAATAACCCCGCCGGCAGCGGCAATTCCGGTCAGAAGCCTGGGGGTGGTTATCGCCTGCCGGGCAACAAGCTGAAGAAAAGTGCGGCCGGAAAAGGTGAGACATTCCGCCCTGGCTGAGACAATCCGGCTCGGGGTATCTATTCCCCGGGGGCAGGCGTCCCGGCAGGCGCCGCAGAGCAGGCATGTGGAAAAAATTTCCGAAAAGGCCCTTGTCCGTTCTCCAGGAGAAAGGGTATCAAGAAGATGATTCCTCCCCCTGGCGGTATGGCTTTCCCTGCCGGTGTGCCGGAATACCGGGCATACCGGAACGCAGGCCCCGCATTTGACACACCCCTTCACGTGTTCACCATTTCGCCTCGGACAGGTACGCCACCTGTCCTACTGTGTCCTGTCCGGTCCACTGTTGAAAAGAAGAAACGCCTTGATAAAGGGATCGAGGTTGCCGTCCAGCACGGCATCGACATTGCCGGTCTCGTGCCCGGTGCGGTGATCCTTGACCAGGCGGTAGGGCTGCAGCACATATGAACGGATCTGGCTGCCCCAGGCTATCTCCTTCTTGTCGCCATGGAGTTCCTGCTGCTGTTCGTTCTGGAGTTCCCGTTCCCGCTCATAGAGGCGGGCGCGCAGCATTTTCATGGCCGTATCCTTGTTGCGGTGCTGGGAACGTTCGTTCTGGCACTGGACCACGATATTGGTCGGCAGATGGGTGATGCGTATCGCCGAGCTGGTCTTGTTGACATGCTGGCCGCCAGCGCCGCTGGCCCGATAAGTATCGATCCGCAGATCCTTGTCATTGATCTCCACCTCTATGTCATCGTCAAGCTCCGGAAAGATGAAGACCGAGGCAAAAGAGGTGTGTCTCCGGCCTCCGGAATCATAGGGCGAGATCCGGACAAGGCGATGGATACCCATTTCCGAGCGGAGATAGCCATAGCAGTAATGTCCCTTGATCATCACGGTGACACTTTTGATGCCAGCCTCGTCTCCTGCCAGATAATCAAGGATATCAGTGGAGAAATTTTTTTCCTCGGCCCAGCGGAGATACATCCTGAGCAGCATTTCGACCCAGTCCTGGGCCTCGGTGCCGCCGGCGCCGGCATGAATGGTGAGCATGGCATTGGCCGTGTCATGTTCGCCCTGGAACATGCATTCCACTTCCATGACCGCCATTTTGCGATCCATTTCCAGAAGCGTCGATTCCACCTCGTGTATCGTGTCCGGATCCTCTTCTTCCTCTGCAAGGTCAAGAAGAATTTCGGATTCCTCCCAGAGCTTCTGCAGCTCTTTCCAGATGTTCAGGTCATCGAGAATCCGGCCGTGTTCCTTCTGGATCGTTCGGGCTGATTCGGCATCATTCCAGAAGGTCGGGGCAACTATCGCGTGTTCCAGTTGTTCCAGGCGGTCCTGTTTTTTTTCTACATCAAAGATACACCTGTAGTGCAAGAAGCCGATTCTTTTGATCCTGTAACTTTTGTCTTAATTCCGCAGACATGGCATACTCCTTACTCTATAAGAAAGTGAATTTACGTGGTCGGTGATGGAGAGTGTTTCCGGCGTCTCCGGTTGGCCCCTGTCCCGGCCAGGCAGGAAACAGTGGTCACACCAAGGCAGAGCCAGACAAACCAGAATCCATTGGTAACGAAAAAGGTCTGTTCTTCAAGCAGGGGAAGCTGGGCGACCCCTGTATAGGGCGTAAACAGCTGGGAGGGCTGGCTCACCCTTCCGAGGGGATCAATAAAACCGCTTATTCCCGTATTTGCCGCCCTGGCCAGGCTCCGCCGCGTTTCCGCGGCCCGGAAAACGGCCATGGAGAGGTGCTGTTCCGGGGCGGCCGAACGCCCGAACCAGGCATCGTTTGTCTGGTTAACCAGCAGGGTTGCCCCCTGTCTGACCTGATTGCGGGCAATTTCCGGAAAAATGCTCTCAAAGCAGATTAATACTCCAATCCGGCTGTTCTGACAAGAGAGAGGTTCGCTCCGGAGGCCGGGGGTAAAGTCACCCACCGATTCGACCAGGGCCCTTGGCAGGGGGAGGTAGCGGCGCAGGGGCATGTACTCGCCAAAAGGGACCAGATGCTGCTTGTCATACCGGCCGGCAATCCGTCCCTCCGGGGAAACAAGCAGGGCGCTGTTGTAGTAATGGCCTTCATCCGATTCACCGGCAGGACCGGCTGGCGGTTCATAATAGGGAATACCGGAAAAAAGCCAAACCCGGTCCCGGCGGACAAAGGTATCTATCATCTCAAAAAACAGGGGGTTTGACAGGGGATAGAAGGGGAGCGCCGTCTCAGGCCATATGACAAGGGTGTTTTCGGTGCCTGCCTCGCGGAGCACCCGCCGTGAGAGATCGGTATAGACCTCCACAGTTTTTTCCTGCATTGCCGGGGTCCATTTTTGATCCTGCTCGATATTTCCCTGGACAACGGCAACCTGTATCGTCGGTGCGGCGGCGATCTGTGCGCCTATCTGCCCGGCCCGTCGCCCACCATAGTAATACACCGAGACCACTGTGAGCAGGACGACAACAATGGCCGCTGCGTTCATTGCCGGGAAGCGTGGCGTTGGATGGTTGGTCCACCGGCGTGAAACAAGGTGCGCGACCAGAAGAAAAAGGACGCAGTTCACGGCAACAAGAAGAAAGGTTATTCCGTGATGGCCGGTAAGATCGGCCGCCTGAATCACCCAGGCGACCTGATACTGACTGTAGGCGAGGTCCTGCCAGGGGAAGCCGGAAAAAAGCTGGCTGCGGAGATAATCGAGCACCACCCAGAGAGGGGGGGCAAGGAGCGGCAGGGGGATGGATGAGCGTAATCCCCAGGAGCATATCGCTGAAAAAAGAGCTGGATAAACAGCCATGTAGGCGGCGAGTAGGAAAAGGGCGGGCAGGGAGAGCCACCACGGAAGATTGCCGTAATGGCCGAGAACCACCAGAATCCAGGAGAGGAGCCCCCCATAATAGAGGACCCCGGTGACAAAACCGGCCAGTGCCGCCTTGCGCGGGGATGACCGGGATATGGCGAGAAAAAGGGGGACCAGGCCGATCCAGGCCGCAAAGGGTAAGCCGCCCAGCCCCGGAACCGATGCGAGGAGAAGCAGGCTGGTTGCCAGTGCCGGCAAAAGAAGCCATTTGGCTGAGATATTCAAGGGGTTACTTCTTGCTGATCTTCACGGTTTTGATGTGACGCCTGTTGGCGGACACCACCTGAAACAGAAGCTTGCCGATCTCCACGACGTCTCCCTTTGCCGGCACCCGGCCGATCTGATGGGTGATCAGGCCCCCCACTGACTCGTAAGGTCCCTTGGGGATGGGGAGCTTAAAAAAGGACTCCACCTCCTCAATGTCTTCCTTGGCATAAATCAGAAGCGATCCGTCATCAAGTTTGCGCCAGCTGGTTTCATCGGTGTCATATTCGTCGTCAATCTCGCCAACGAGTTCCTCGAGCAGATCTTCCATGGTGATCAGGCCGCGCACCCCGCCGAACTCATCGGTCACCACCGCCATATGCGCCTTATTGGACTGAAACTCCTTGAGAAGGTCGACGATGCGGGTCGACTCGGCGACAAAATAGGCGGGCTTGATCAACTCCCGCAGGGTCTGCCCCTCGTCAACGGGACAGACGCAGGAAAGCAGATCCTTGGCATGGAGAATGCCGATGACGCGGTCAAACTCTTCCTCGTAGACCGGTATGCGGGTGAAGCCCTCCTCCATGACCGTGCGGATCACATCGGAAATCGCTGTTGAAACCTCGGCGCTGACAATTTCGGAGCGGGGGGTCATGATCGCGTGGACCAGGGTATCCCGGAAATCGAAAATGCTGCTGATCATCCGGCCTTCCTGGCTGGTAATCAGGCCCTGTTCCTCTCCTTCGTCGAGGAGTTCCTGGATCTCCTGTTCAAGATCCTCGGCGGTATCCGGCGCGCGGATCATGCGCAGTAAATCCTGGGCTCTGGAGTAGATACGTCGGGCAATCGAGGGAGGGGGCGAGTCAGAAGGTGGGTCTTTGTCCATCAGAGTAGTTGGAAATGGTTTGACTTCACGTGTGCAAAGCTGGGTTATGGGGCTGAAAGGTGTAGATTCTCAGATCACATGGATAGGGGGAAACCCGAGAGATGTCAAGAAAAAAATTGACGGTCATTGGGGAAAAAGGTATACATTAAGACCTTTTTGTCACGAATTGTCAATCGCTCTGGACCGGGCGGCACCTGTGAGGGAACGGGAATCGAATATATAGATATCTTTTCGATTTTATTTGATAAAAAAGGAAATTCCAAAGGGGATGTGTGGCCGGTTATCCATGGCCATCATCCCCTTTTTTTCTATAGGAGTGGGACGACCGGGCCGACAATTATCTTTTCTATTTATTCCGGTCACAGTATAGTACCCTGTTTGAATATGAGAGTAGCGCCAACCCAAGAAAAAACCGCACGGACATCCGCGGCCACGCTGTGCCGGTGTCCGGGCGAAAGACGAGGAAATCGCCCTTGAAAGGAAAGGTACTGATAGCCAATCGCGGCGAAATCGCCCTGCGAATCATGGCGGCCTGCCAGGCTCTTGATCTGGATTATGCGGTGGTCTATACCGAGGCGGACCGGAATTCCCAGCATGTCCAGCTTAATCTCGACAGCAATCCGGGCCGCAACAAGGCCTGGCGGATACGGAGCTATACCGACCCCAACGATGTGCTGGCGGTGGCGGATTACACCGACTGTACGGCCATTCACCCCGGGTATGGTTTTTTCTCCGAGGATTATCGTTTCGCCCGCAGGGTTGTCACCCGGAACCGCCCACTGATCTTTATCGGGCCGGACTGGCAGGTGATCAAGAGCCTGGGCGACAAGATAAACACCAAGCGGGTTGCCAAGCAGCTGGATATTCCGATCATTCCCGGGACAGACAGCCCGATATATAACGAGATGGAGGCCGAGGAGATTGCCGAACAGCTCCTCATGGACCAGAAACATCAGGGGATTCACAAACCGTCGATTCTGGTCAAGGCCGCTGCCGGCGGCGGCGGAATGGGCATCGAGGAGGTCAATCAGATCGAGACCTTCCGCCGGGTCTACCGGCAGGTACAGAATTATGCCAAACGCCAGTTCGGCGACGGCGGCGTGCTTATCGAGCAATGCCTCCGGGATTATAACCACCTTGAGGTCCAGCTGCTCTGCAGCAAACATGGCGAGCGCATTCATTTCGGCACCCGCAACTGCACCATTCAATCCACCGGACGCCAGAAAAGAGTCGAGGCGGCGCCGGGATTTGACGACGAATGTTTTGCCTATGACTTCAACGCCGACGAAGTCCTTGAAAAAATCGTCCACTACTCCCTGAAGCTTGCCTCCCACGTCCGGTATGATAATGTCGGTACATGGGAATGGATCGTCTCCCGCAGCGGCCAGCCATATCTCCTTGAGGTTAATACCCGTATCCAGGTGGAAAACGATGTGTCTGCCAGGATCAGTTATATTGACGGCGCCCATCCCAACCTGATCAAGGAACAGATCCGGATCGCCCTTGGCGAGCGGATAGGGTATACCCAGGACAAGGTAAAATTCAGGGGGACGAGTATTGAGCTGCGGATCGTGGCCGAAGACACCCGCCGGGGTTTTGCCCCGTGGATCGGGACGATTACCCGGTTTTCCTTCCCGAGCTACGAGTGGTCGGCGGTCTATACCCATGTTCCCGGTGATCGTTCCTACCCAATCCCCAGTGATTTCGATCCTAACCTGGCCCTGGGCATTGTCTGGGGGGACTCTGTCCAGGAGGCGAAAGAACGGGCGCACAAATTCCTCTCTGAAGTAGTTATTGAAGGCCGGAATTCGAGTGGCGCCCCCATCATCACCAACATCGCCTATCTGATCAATAATCTCGATCGGCTGCTGGCATTCTGATCGGAACAGGAAAAACTCATATGGACGATTTACGCAAACGGTTTCTGAAAACCCAGGAGCGCATCACCTATCTGATACGTGTCAAGGACAATGCCGACTGGGGCAACCTTTCCGGGTTTCAAGAAAAATTAAAGGCCCTTCATCACTCTTTCTATGATTTCACCGAAGAACATCTGAACACGGAACTGCGCAAAATCGAGGAAGGAATCTGTTTTATTGAAAAGCGATGCGAAGACAGCCTTTCCTCAATGGAGCGGGTGCGGATTGTCCGTAATCCCCTGCGTTTTACCCTCAAGGACATTCTCGAAAACGTCTATGAGGAGTACACCGAACTTGGCGGCTCGGAGGAGATCAGCATTGATCCCTCTCTGGTTGTGGCCAAAGCCAATCTGGTGCGCCGCTTCAAGGCCAGGTATATCTCTCAGTCGGTCATGGTTATCGGTCAGGAGAAAGGACACGGGGAGGAGTTTCGCAACGGCGGATCCTGCAAGCCCTGGGGAAACGAGAAGGTCCTGCGTTATCTGCGGGTCGCGGAAACCGAGGGCATTCCGGTTCATTTCTATGTGTTCACTCCCGGGTCTTTTCCGGTGGAGGATTATCCCGGCGCCGCCCAGCAGATTGCCCGCAACCTCTACACGATGAGCAAACTCCGGGTGCCGATGATTTCGGTCATCTCGGAGGGGGGATCGGGCGGAGCCGAGGCCGTGGGCCTTTCCGATCTGCGACTGATGTTTTCCCACGGCTACTATTCGGTGATCTCTCCCGAGGGCGCGGCGGCCATCGAAGGGAAGATCCGTGAAGGGGAAAAGGTTCCCCAGGAACTGGTTGAGGCCTGTGCCGAGCGACTGAAAATCACCGCCCCGGACAACCTCGCGCTGGGTACAATCGATCGAATTATTCAGGAGCCCCCGCTGGGCGCGCGGCGTGATGATTTCGTCTTTTTCAAGCAGCTCAAGTCCGAGATCATCCGCGCCACCGATGAGGTGATCCTCAAGACCAAGAGCCTGCGCTCTTTCCGCGCCTATGAGGTCAAGCTGAAAAAGGCGGAAGAGGGCTCGACCGAGGAGCCGCAGATCAACATTTCCTGGGACCTTAATGAAGACGAGGTGAAAAGGCTTCTGGTTTTCAGGTCCAAGAAATACCGCAATATGGCCATGGACTGTTTCGGCGGCAAACCATCTCCGTCTCTGGCCATGTACCGAAAGATCCGTAATATCACGGCCAGGTCCTATTACAGTTTCCGCTACGACCTGTTGCGGAACCATCAGAAACAGGTGGAAAAGGTGATTAAGGACGTCTCCGGCGAGAGTTCGGTGCTCTTTGACCGGGTCACGGCCCCGTTGCGCAAGGCGTACGAGTTCATCAATCAGGGTCGGCAGGTGGAAAAAACCGCTAGGCAGACGACCGACCGGATAAGCGGCGAGGACCCGATCGAGCTCTGGGACACCTATACCAGCCCCCTTGCCAACGAAGATCGGACCGTTACCTGCCCCAATGCCCACAAGGACGGGTGCAAGGATCTCTGGGTGCCGGATCTCTATGGCGAGTTTGCCGGGGTCTGCGAGAATTGCGGCTTCCATTTCCCGCTGGAGTATGAATGGTACCTGAAGAATCTTTTTGATCCGGATTCCATTCGTGAGTTTAACGGGGAGTACCGCTCGCTCAACCCCCTGAACTATCCTGGTTTTGATTCGAGGCTTGATGTTGCCAGGGCAAAAACCGGAAGAATCAGCGCCAACATCACCTTCTATGCCCGGGTTATGGGAGTGGAGCTGGTAACAACCATGCTCTACAGTGATTTCAGAAATGGCACCGTGGGGGCGGCGGAAGGGGAAAAATTTGTCCGCGCCTGCGAGAAGGCCCGCCTGAAAAGAAGACCGTTGCTGGCGTATGTTCACACCACCGGCGGGATCCGGATCCAGGAGGGCACCATCGGCGTAATCCAGATGCCGAAGTGCACCATGGCGGTACGGGAATATATTGACTCGGGCGGCCTCTACATTGTTGTTTATGACAACAACTCCTATGCCGGCCCGGTGGCCAGTTTTCTCGGCTGTTCCCCCTACCAGTTTGCGATCCGTTCTTCGCGGATCGGCTTTGCCGGACACCGGGTGATCAGGGAAACCACCGGGGAAGACATCCCCCCTGATTACCATGCCGCAAAAAACGCTCTCCAGAGGGGGCATATCCAGGGAATATGGGACCGGCGCGAGTTTCGCAAGAACCTGTACAAGGCGCTGCTTACCATGGGGGGCCGTCAGCTCTATTATCGGTAAAAGTTTTTTTTAAACCTCAAGACGTCACCGGAAAACGATGAACGACGATATTAATTTTGACGAAATTCTCGCAAAATACCGATCTGATCCTTATGACTACGTGGATGTGGCGACAGCGCACACCGGACAGGTCCGGTTTCAGGTAAAAGACGGGTCTACGGTGGAAGGCGTGAGCGGCGCCTGGAACCACATCCCGGGAACACTTCTCTACATTATCACCAGGGAGCGCAACCCGAAAAAGGTCTTTGCGACCTCCAGCGGGGTCATTTCAAAGATCCGGCAAGACCTTGAGGGCCATTTTGTCGAGGCAGGCGAAAAGATCCTCACCATCCGGCACCCCCTGAAGAAGCGGGAAATAATCGAGGCCATTCTCCGGAGGGTGCTCTATCTTTTTCCGGCCCCGGAAAACGCCAAGTATTTTTTTTCCATGGAAATCCAGTCACGGATAGATAAGCTCGGGGAACGGGGGGTATATGTTCAGCCCGGAGATGAGGTGTTTACCATGTCTCTGATGAAAAGGGATACCCCGGTCTTTTATACCGGCGAGCCTGGAATCATTCACTCAATCTATTTTGAACCCGGAATAAGCATGGAACAGGGCATGCCGCTTATCGGCGTCTGTGCCCCGGAAAAACTCCCCCTGGTCCAGAAAATCATCAATCATGTGAAGGCGGAATGGGAATAACTCCTCTCACTCCCCTGCTCGTCAAGCATATCATTACCACCCAGGAACTCCCGGCCCGCGCCCAAACCTTTTCACTGCGAGACGCAACCGCAATCTTTCGTTACGGTGCGGTGGTTGGCAGCATCATCGAGCATCATCGGCAGCTGGATCGGGGCATGGATCTGGCCCGCCGGCTTATTGAAGAACATGAAGGGCGGGGAAAGTCCTTTGCCAGCGGCACCGTTATCCTGGCCGACCAGCTTCACGATGGCCAGGGCCGTTTTCATCGCCCCTGGCATGCCCCGGCAGGAGGGGTCTGGATGACCCTGGTGCTGGTCAACACCCTGCTGCCGGAGACAAGCCGTCTTCTCCCGCTGGCCGCCGGGGTGGCGGTCTGCGAGCTGTTGACCGCTCATGGTCTGCCGGCGAGCCTGAAATGGGTCAATGATGTCCTGGTGGATGGCCGAAAAATATCCGGAACTCTTGTGGAAACCCTGCGAGGTTCACGGTCCGGTGAGGAGTATATCCTGATCGGCACCGGAATAAACGTCAACAACACCGAATTTCCCCCCGAACTTCAGGAGACCGCGATCTCCCTGAAAGGCAGTCTTTCTGTCGAGGCCGATACCACCATGCTGGCGGCCGGGCTGCTTGCGAAACTGGCCTGGAATATCGGCCTGCTTCATTTTGTTGAACAGCAACGGATGCACGGGGAGGACCAGGATCCGGTTCATCCTCTCATCGGTCGTTGGCGTGAATTTACCGACATGACCGGCCGCCTGGTTCTTTTCGGCCATGATGTCCAGAAAAACCCCCTTTTTGAAGCCAGGGTCATGGGTATCGCCGATGACGGCAGCCTTCTTCTCAAACTCCCGGACGGTCATATTGTCTCCGAGGTCAGCGGCGAGCTGATCTATCTGGACTAGTTTTCTTCCGGAAACTCTACCTTTTCAATAACTGTCTGTGTGCGGATTGAAAACGGCTGGATGTAGCCGTACAAACACGGCGAACACGAAGGAAATAAGCAGGCGACCCCTGGAGTCTACTCTGCCAGAGAGGTCAGCGCCCCCCAGGAGTGCACCTCCCGCTGAAGCAGATATTGACCGTATTGTCGAAATACGGCCAGGGCCTCCCG
>JBFHXP010000020.1:0-29499 GCA_041598875.1 Desulfobulbales bacterium | reverse complement strand
GCTCAAAAAAACTGAAAGAAAATCGACACCTTCAGGGCCAACGAGAGCATCACCAGATTCAAGAGCGGCCCCCTGCCATCTCTCACACCGGCCCACGGGCCCGTCAGCAGGACGTCGCCAGACATCTCAACAGCAGGATGGCCACATGAATTTTTCCCTGAAAACGACCAGCTACACTGTGGCCCTCATTGTCGCACTGATACTTGGGTTTCTCCTGTTGCTCGGATCACGGCAATACCGATCCCAAAAAGATTTCGAAAGTATCATTGAACATAACGAAAGAATCGTTTTCCAATTTGCCACAATCCGCGAACACATCACAGAATCTCTCCTTGAGGGGAATCTTCAGCAGCTCAAAGGCATAACGACCGAGGTTGAACAGCTGAACAGCAACATATCCCACATCCTTCAGGAGCCGTTGATTCCAGCTGAATACAAGCTTGCATTTGCCGGACAGGTAGATCTCGGGGGGATAACCCTGCTGCTCCGCACTATAGGAAGCGGAGACACCGATCCGGCAAAAATACGCAACCTGAATCAGGAGATCCGCACCCTGGGCGACAGGCTCATACTTTTCGACAGGGTTATTGCCAACCATCTCAAACGCACACTGGTCTCTTTTCAGAGCGTGATTATCGGAACCCTGGCACTCATCCTCTTTGCCATTGTCAACATTCTGGTATTCTGGCATCGACAGGTTACAGTGCCGCTTCTCGATCTGAACAGACAGATCAAGGAGGTTATCCAGGGGCGTAGATCCGAAATTCGACCACTTCGCAAATCAGGAGAGGTAGCCGACCTGGCCCTCTCATTCCAGAATTTCCGCCGGCAGCAGGATCAAATCTCGGAAATGACGGTCCGGCACAAACGTCTTGTCACCATAACCCGGGATGCAGGAAAACTTTCCGAAACCGCCACCACATCCGAGGAGATCTTTGCCTCCGCCAGCAACCTTTTACTGCAGAACAAAGATTACTGTCTCGTCTGGTTCGGCACGGAATCACGCGCTAACCAGATTGATCCCATTACCATTGATGCCTCCACCACCATGAGTCAAAGGGAGTGCGATGAATGCATGAATGCCCTGCAAAAAGCTGCCCAATCCGGAAACAATGAGCAGAACGCCGCACTCACAGCACTGCGAAGCAGGGAACCGGTTGTCCTTGACAACTTCCTTTCAACTCAGCCCAGGGGACCGTTCAAGAACACCCCGTTTTCCGCTGAGACCGCGAGGTGGTGCGCATTACCGTTGAATATCGGGGCAACAGTTTATGGAGTCCTCAATATCTACTCCACCCATTCCCAGAGTTTCACCGACGCCGAAATCAGCCTGCTTTCGGCAATGGCCTCAGAAATATCCTTGGCTCTGCACGTCCTGGCCTTTAACAGGGCCCTGGAAAACGAAAAAAACATGGGAAGGCTGGTCAGCGAGACGCTCCAACTCCTGGTTGTTCAGATCAGGCCGGACGGCACTGTCTCTTCATGCTCCCCCGAGGCGCGAAAAATCCTTGCCATCCCTCCTGACCACGATCTTCAAGGTATTCAGTGGATTTCACTGCTTCCGCCTGAAGAACAGGAAAAGCAGGAAAGGATTCTAGAAAAAGCAGTGCAGAGGGAGACAGGCACACTGAACCCGGAAGAAATGACCCTGACCGACGCGCACGGGAAAAATCATGCGATCCGCTACCGCTACGTTCAGAGTTCACCCATCAACGCCACAACCGGATTGTTCTGGGTTGGCACGGATATCAGTGCCCCTGCCTGGATAAGCAGATCCCAGGCACGGATGAGGGCGATCTGCGACACGCTGTTTTCCACATCTCGCGCCCTTATCATGACTCTTTCAGGAGACGGAAAAATTATTGACTGTAACCCTGCGGTTTCGGATTACCTGGGAATTCCCCGGGATAAAGCGATCAGCCTCACCCTTTCAGAGACACTTTTCAAGGATACACCCGTCCCTGCAGGGCTCAAGGAGGTACTGGACAATAAATCAGGCGAGACAACCGCCAGATTCGGCGAACCAGCAAACGACTATAACGTTGTGGTTGCCCCCATCACCCTGGTCGACACAGGTGAGGAATACCTGCTTTTCCATGCCGAGAATATTTCCCATCAGACCCAACTGCAGGATGATATGATCAAGGCGGCAAAGCTTGCTGCCATGGGGGAACTTGCCATCGGCATTGCCCATGAAATCAATAACCTCAGCAACGGCTTGATCAATTACACTCAAATTCTGAGTGAAGAAATAGGACCGGCGGGAGGCGACAACTCACGTTATCTGAACGAAATCCTGGACAAGGTCATCCAGGAAGGAGAAAGGATAGCATATACCGTACAGCAGCTTCTTCTCTTCAACTCCAACAGAAAACATATGCTCGAAACCGTTCAGATCGGACCGGTAATAGCTGACGCACTGGAGATCTCACGCCATCTCTTTAAAAACGACGGCATCCACGCGACCATCACCCTTCCTCCAACCCTTCCCCCGGTAAAGATAAATGTCCACAACATGCGACATGTGCTACTCACCCTGATCAGCAATGCCCGGTATGCCCTTAACAGCCACTACACCGGCGTCCATGCCAGCAAGCGCCTGGAAATTACCGGTGAACCCTTCAACCAGGGAGAAAAAGGCTTTTTACGTCTATGCTGCACGGACTGGGGCCAGGGAATTTCCAAAGAAAACCTGCCCAAAATATTCGACCCTTTTTTCTCCACCAAGCCATCCGGAGAGTCCACCGGCCTGGGACTCTGCATAGCCCGGGCATTTATTGAGGAAATTGGCGGAGCAATCACTGTTGAAAGTGTCCCTGAAAGCAAAACCACGTTCAGCGTCGATCTCCCCCTTGCCTGAACCACACAAATGGTGCGCACACTGAAAAGTGTTGCGGCAGAAGTGTCGCATGCAACACTTCGGGCCATGACCAGCGACACATGTAAGGCCGTCCCGGGAAATTCCAGCTGCCGGGACCTCTTAGCAAAAAAACGCTGGAGTCTAATAAAAATACTTTCAAAACAACATGTTAGCCACAAGAAAAAAAGAACATATTCTCACACCCTCCTTTTTCAGGTGATGTGCAAAAAATATTTACTCTCTGGCACTCTTTATGCAAATCACAGAGTAAAAACGGCGATACTCTTCCTGTGAAGAAAACACGCATAGACGAAGCAAAGCCAACCCCTGGAGGTGCCACCATGACGAATTCAGTAAACACCGCTAACGAAAATGTCGCTACCATCGAGCAAGTAAATGTCCAGAAGGCTGAAACCAGCATGGCGGAAGTGTGCTTCGGCGCACTTATGGCCATCGCCGCAATCGCCGGTATCTGGGGTGCTGTTTCTCTCCTGATCTCCTACTTTATCGGCTAATACCCAGCTAAAACCCGTCCGGAACTCCTCTGTTCCGGATGGGTCCACTCATCCCATCTCAATCATCCCCGAAGAGTAACACCCGGATTCGCGAAAAAGATCGAAACCGAATGGAGTTCTTTTAAATTCACAGTGCATACCCCACAACCATAGGCAAGAGCGGAAATTTTCCACTCTTGCCAATTTTTTTCCTGAACTCAGCAAAAAGGTATCCTGAACTCCACCTGTCAGTGTACACGGTACATATATCAATGCAGCAAGTCCAATGGGGCGTGCATGCAGAAGGGGAAGGCAGGGGGATGCCGACAGGACAAGACCACCATGTCGCAATAGCTTTCCGTATCAGCCTATTTCATGAAAATCAACAAGACACCTGCCAGAGTAAAAAATCATCGGGAACCACACAAATGATGCGTCAGTTCTGTGGCATGCGACACAAAAAACCACACCTGCACGATGGAACTGACGGCCGCACGGAATCACGCCATATTCCGGCCAAAGAGGCTATGGCTCCTTTCAACCGAGATTCGAACAAATGGAATTAACTCCATGCAAACAATAAGTTGCACCGAAACTGCCCCAGGTGAGCCGCGCGCAAAAAACCCGATTTTTTTTGCCGCAGAGATTCACGAGCATGGCTGTTTCCAGAAGAAAAATTGAAGCGCAAAAAGGTTCCAAGCTCCAACTCCCGCAAGAAAGGAGGAATACAGGGCAATTTTTACTCCACTCAACAACCTGAAAATACAAACAAAAAACGAACAAGCAGCATATTCCGAACCAGGCATTTTCAATTCTGGCACCATATATGCAATATAAATTTTAAATCTGCGCAACCTTTGTCACCCAACCATACACTGAGGAAACCACCATGTATGAATCAGAAATTTTAGAAAAAGGGATCAGCGCAACAGAGACGAACACGGCCGAACGCCACCATGAACTGGGAGAATCCATCCTGGGGCTCGGGATCATCTTGACTGTGGTTGCCTTTATTGGCGCCTGGGGATTCACCTGCCTGATCAGCGGCCTGAGCCATGCGGCAAGTGTACGTGAGATGGGAAGCTCACTGATAACCGCCCTGACCGGAATTTAAAAAAAAACTCCCTTGATGAGCCGCTATCAAAGTCAACGACTATCGACTGAAAGTCGATAGCTTGAGGCACCATAGTTACAGAGGGACAGAGAAAGTGAGATGTGAGACGAAATCTTTAAAAACTTTACCACTCTGTGCCTTTGCCACTTTGTGCCTGAACAACGAATATACCACTAACTGAAAGCTGACCATCTGAAGACGGAGGTTTCAACCTTGACGCGAGACTAACGAAATAGACGTGCAGACACCGCACTGGGAAATTTCAAATGATCGGATAGGGTCTTCATTGTGAAAGAAACACATTGAAAAGAAACACACTATAAATATGGCCACGACTCTATTCCCAGACAAACCATTACTTAGGAGATAAACTATGGCTGACAGCAAACAACAAAGCGGCACCAACCTCTTCCGGCATGCGACGATTTTCCTGGGAGCAATGTTCGCCCTCTGGTCATCTGCCGCGGTCTTAAGCGGACTGGCACAGGTGAACTGGCAGGTGTCCGAGCTCATCCGGCAATATCTCTTGGCCGTTGGCCTGATCCAGGAATTTCATACCATGACCGATTTCTACACCCACATCAAGGGCGTGGAATATATTGTCGCGGTCATGTTTCTGGTGGGGTTCCCGATTTTCTATTCATCCCTCAACAAGGTTGCTGACTCTGTAGAGACGTCATAAGTCCGCAGTACACATATCAAAAACAGCCAGGCGGGTGATACCGCCTGGCTGATCTCGCTCAATCCCCCCCCGCCCCGCTGAATGCCCGAATGGACGCCAGTACTGTTTTCTGTCTCTTCAAAAAGAAATATCGAACATGACCAGAGAGTTATATGCGCATAGATCTTTCCCGTTCCCTGAAAATATGTCTTTTCCGGAAGGATATTTTTGGTATAGTCAGCAATGTGATTTCCAACTCAGGAAGTGCAAAAAACGCATAATCAGATAAGGGGTCGCTCCCCAAAAATACTACGCGTGCTGCCATGACCACCGTGAACCGATGTTCCCCACATATCCGGAAATATCATGTCCCTTCATATAAGCACGCGCCGCTAACAGTCTCAATTCCCCCAAAATTCCTGCTGTTTTTTGTTCTCATGCTTCCGGCCACCTCCTTTGCGGAACAGACCATCACAGCAATACCGGTATCAAATGCCCCGGTGATTGACGGCTCGGGAAACGACCGGACTTGGAGCAAGGCGACCCCCATAATCACACATGACAAGGTTGCGGACATCGATATAACCCTGACCGCCGTATATACGGACAAGGAAATTTTTTTCAAGGTCTCTTTCCCTGACCCGGATGAGTCAAGGACCCATAAAAGCTGGACATGGGACCACGGCAGGGGGTTGTACAGCGTTGGCTTAGACCGGGAAGACGTCTTTGTTTTCAAATGGAACATGAATGAAGCCCCTGTGGATTTAAGTATCTATTCAGACACCCCATATATGGCGGATATCTGGTTCTGGAAGGCCTGCCGTACCGACCCGGTCGGTTATGCCGACGACAAAACGCATACTCTCGGCCAGACCGTAACCCCACAGGCAATGCGGGTGATCAGCAAATCAGAAAAAACAATGTACCTTCTTCGCTACGAAGACAGGGGCAAGGGATCATATTCAATAAACTTCATAGTTGATTTCCAGGACTATACCGTCCCGCGATATATAATCACCACCCCAGCGGGAAGTCGTGCCGATGTCGAGGCAAAAGGGGTATGGAACAATGGGACCTGGACCATTGAGTTCGCCAGGGACCTGATCACCGGGAATGATGACGACGTTCAGTTCAACACGGAAAAGATCTATCAATTCGGTCTGTCTCGATACGAGATAGCCGGAAGGCCCGCAAACCAGATGCTCACCCAGCCCCTCTACGGCCAGGGCGATGTGTCTGAAACTCTTTTCCTGAAGTTCGCCCCGGTCAGGCCCAGTTCAAAATGATTTACTCACGGTTTACCATAGCATTTCTCATCGCCAACCTTCTGCTGCTGCCCGCTTACGGGCGGATAGCCCATTGTAATGAGGATCCGCCGCCGCTCTCTCCGATTACCCTGAAAAAAATGAGGGAGACCGGCCTGAACATTGTTCTGGTTCCGGAAAAAAACATATTCGAACAGAGAAAACGGTACAAATATCTCACAGACTATCTCTCCAGAAAGATCGGGGTACCCGTTCACCTTGAAATTGTCTCCAAATACAGCATGATGAAAGAAGCCTTCCTCGAAGGACGTGCCGATGCCGGTTTCTTTGGCAGCTTCAGTTATGTTCTCAGCCATGCCAGTGCTGAAATAGAACCGATTGCCAGGCCGGTGTGGCTTGACGGCAGCTCAACATACAGCGGGTATCTTTTTGTCCGAAAAGACAGCCGGATATCGAATATAAACGACATGAAGGGCAAAACACTGGTCCTTGTCGATCGGGAAACGACCGCGGGCTATATCTTTCAACTCTTCTATCTTAGAAAATTCGGCATCACGGACATGTCAGAATATTTCTCTCGCATTTACTATGCCGGAACCCATGACGCAGCGGCGTGGGCCGTTTATATCGGTGAGGCCGACATCGGCGCGGCCAAGGACAGAATCTTCAAGTCTCTCAGCGAAGAATACCCCGATTTCGGTGAAAAAATGGTGGTCCTTGCCAGCTCACCCGAGGTACCATCCAATGGGCTTGCGGTAAATAAGAACATGCGGCCTGCCCTTAAGATATTCCTCCGCTCCATTTTTCTCAACATGGACAAATGCGAGGAAGGAAAAGAGGTTTTGCGCAAATTCGGTGCCCAGAAATTCATTGCCACAAAGGATGAAGACTATTACCCGCTGCACCAGATGATCGAGGAGCTTGGCATTGACCTGAAGACCTATACGTCCGAAGGGCTTGATCACTGACATGAGCAACTCCACTTCAATACCGACTGCCGACAGACAATTATGGTAATGTCCTTCCGCATAGCCCGTAACCTGGGACTGACAATTCTGCTTATCATTATTATTCTGCAGGGTTTTTTTTCCTATGGGATCATGGCGTCCAACTCAAAAAAGCTTTCGGGAATCATCGCCAATGACGAGGTGAAGTTACGGAGCTGGTATGATGTCGCGGAAATCATCGCAGAGGCCAAGGATAAGCTCTACGACTTCCGGATGGGAAAATCCGAGCTCATTGCCCCGGTAGACCTTCTTATAAACAGGGCTTTAAAAGAGATTGAAGCAATTCAGGCGATGCCAGCCGATGCCGATGAAAAAGCCACCATCGAACAGATCGTGAAAACGGCAAAACGACTCCGGCAGGCGATTTACGCCTATGGAATCGAGGTAAAGGACGGCTACCAGGGAGGGTCCGCGGCCAAGGAAATGGAAGAAATCGCGGTCCACACCGCGGACCGCATAGTCGGGCTCGGACGCAATGCCGCAGCCTATGTCAGCCTCAAGATCGAGGAAGAAAACAAGGCGATCCTGAAAACTGCCGCATTCTCCCAGAAAACACTGGCCACGGTGATGATGTTTGCCATCGCAGCCACGATTTTTGCGGCCTTCTTCATGGCATACGCACTGGAAAAGCCTGTCAAGGAGCTGGTTGAGGGGACGCTTAAACTCTCGGCCGGCGATCTCTCCCACCGTGTCCGGGCAAACACAAATGACGAGTTCGGTCAACTTGCCAACTCCTTCAACGCCATGGCCGAAGTGCTCAGGAGATCGCAACTGGAACTTCTTGCCGCAAAGACATACACCGATGATATCATCTCATCGATGACAAACTCTCTGGTCGTTGTCGGCAGGGACGGCAGCATCCGGCGGGTCAACAAGGCGACCTGCGACCTCCTCGGGTATTCGGAAGCGGAGCTTGTCGGCAGACACGCCTCTATTTTCATCAGTGACGAAATAATTAAAGGAAAAAATGAGTCAGGCTCTATTTTTGAGGAAGGCTCCCGGAACGTTGAAACGACATATCTTGACAAAGACGGACGGAAGATCCCAGTGCTCTTTGCAAGCTCCATCATACATGGGGAGGAGTCCTCATTTGCCGGCGCGGTCTGTGTCGCTCAGGACATCACCATCCAGACTGAAGCGATTCGCGCCAGCCACCTGGCGTCACTGGGAGAGATGGCCGCCGGGGTTGCCCACGAGATAAACAACCCGATCAATGGTATTATTAATCTCGCCCAGATCCTTGCCGATGATATTGAAAACAAAGAGGCGCTGACCACGGAAATTCCTCTCCGCATAATCAAGGAAGGGGACCGGATTGCGACAATTGTCCGCAGCCTCCTTTTCTTTGCCCGGGAGACGGAAAAGGAGAAAGCGGAGATCAGGGTGAACGATATCATGAACGAGGTGTTATCCCTGACCGAAACCCAGATCCTGCGGGACGCGATTCTGCTGGAGGTCGATTTTCCGGAAGAACTGCCCAGCATATACGGAAATTTCCAGCAACTCCAGCAGGTTTTCCTGAATATCATCAACAATGCGCGCTATGCGTTGAACAGTAAATTCTCCACTGCCCATCCTGATAAATACCTTATCATCCGTGCCAGGAAAAAATTAATCAACAACCAACCTGAGATCGAAATTCTTTTCCTTGACTACGGCATCGGGATCCCAGAAAATCTCCAGGCCAAAGTTATGAACCCATTTTTCACGACCAAGCCAGCCGGCCGGGGAACCGGCCTGGGATTGGCGATCAGTCACGGAATTATCACCGACCACAAAGGAAGGCTCAATATAGAAAGCAGCGAGGGGGAGTTCACCGGTATCACCATCACACTTCCGGCCATCACTACTGTCACATACTCCTGACCACACTAAGCCCATCAAGATAACAACCATGGATAACAAATTGAAATCTGAAGACAAAAACGCTGAAAAGTCCGATCGTGGCAAGGCTGCAAATGATATTATGTCTGGGGCTCTGACTGGCATCGCACTCGCCCTGGCAATTGTCCTTGCCATCAAACTTGTCAACCGCCCTGATCACAAGGAAGACGCGTCGCTCATCACGGAGAACTCACGGCCAGCAGCCGTAAACGAAAAGGATCCCGAGACAATTGAAGGCGAGCGGCCCCGCCCGTTCTCCCCAGCACCGGACCAGGAGAATGTCCTCCCCTCCCCCCCTCGGCCCGCGGCAACGGCAGGGATCAAGGGAGCGGTGCCTGAACCCGGGATAAAAGTGGTTCCAGGAACGTATCCCGACGCCTCCACACGGATCCTGCGCAAAGAAGAACTCGCCTCTAGGACCAATGAAGAACTGCACCTGATGCGAAATGAAATATTCGCCCGCCATTCTTATATTTTCAAGATCCCGGCCGTATCCCGCTATTTCGAGAAACAGCCATGGTACAGAAAAAAACACAGCAGCGTAAGCGCCATGCTCTCAAAGATAGAGATCGAAAACATCAAGCTGATCCAGAAATATGAAAGGAGGGAACCACCGCCCCGAACCCTCCAGATATCCCAGAAGGCGAGGTCAAGCACTCTTCGTTTTCTGCCGGCTACCCCCGAGAGGCAACAATCTCCTTGATCCGTTCCGCCAGTTTAACCGGAGGTGTATCCATCTTGGCCAGGCACTCGTCGGCCCCGCCCTTGCTGATCTTCTCCCGCATGGCCTGATTGGAAACCGCGGTAAGGACGATTTTTATGATGTTGCAGCAGCGGGGATCCTCTTTAATCTTAGCGAGCAATTCCAGACCGTCTATAGCCTTGTCCTGCCAGTCGATGATGACCACATCCACCGGCGGGTCGATGATCTTCTTCAGTGTTTCGGCAAGTGTTGATGCTTCAAGCACCAGGAACCCCTCAAGAACCAGCTTGCTCTTGGCTATCCGGCGGCCAGTCTCGTTACCACCGACCAAGAGGACTCTTTTCTTGTTTTCCTGGGCAGCGGCTTCTGCATCGGTCATCTCGGACTTAAAAAAATCCTGAAGTCTTTTCCTGTCGTTCGCGGGCATAGTGCAGAACTGCAGGCCCATGCCGATACCAGGGGTATTGTGTTGTACAGTTGCATCAACCATCAACTCGCCACTGGGCAGGGGCAAGGCAACGGAAACCACGCTGCCGACCTTGAACGAACGTCCGGTATGGACAAAAAGCCCACCTTCGCTGATATCAATCCCCTCGATCATGATTGACCGGTCAACGAGAATTTTTTTCTTGAAAGGATACCGGGTAAACCCCCTCTTCCTCGCCCCATCCTGGGGAGGCCCGCACTCCTTGACCGGACCGGGCCCAGGGCCAGCTACGGTCGCGACTGCCTGTTTTTTTTTGTCTGCGGTGGCACCCGCGGGAGAAGCGGGGGGCGTTCTGAAGGAAGGGGGGGGACTGGTCAGCGGGGAATCATCGGCAGGTGTCCGTGCGTTCTTTTTTTTATCCGCAACAGCTGCAGATTTCTTTTCAGGGGCAGGCCTGCGGGCCTGAAGACGGGCACCGCAAGCGGGGCACAGGAATTGGACGATGTCACTCGACATCTTGTCCACCGGTACTCTCATTCTGCCTCGGCACTTCGGGCACGTAGCAATCATGAAGTCAACTTCCTTAACCTTAAGAACACCCTGGATGAAAACCAATCAGGAAAACATGCCATATAAAACACCGGCAACTACCTGTTGATTTTCTTATCTTTTATTGTGGATAGCAAAAATATTTGCAAAAAGCAAGAAATCCACTAGGAGCCTGACGGAGAATTATAACCGTAACGAAAAAGCGAGGAATCGAGGCCAGATTTTCTGGGATTTGAGGAGAATAGCAGCGCTATTTAACGAAAAGCCCGGGACATATGGGCCGATTATCTCGCTTTTGGAGTAGGTTGGGAATTCTCCGACAGGCTCCTAGGAGCCAACAACAAAGGCCGCAGCACTTGCTGCGGCCTTTTCTTGCCCGGCGATATGATAACCTTCTTATGGGGCTGATCTACATCCTGTGTTTTCCTCCCATCATCGGCTCATGCCCGCCCATTTTAGAATGTCCCATCAGAGGTTTCATTGTTTCCGGAGTAATCGAATCAAACGTGGCCAATTGGCCACCATGCTCTTTCTGGAAGGCCATTGCCGAGCCGGAATCGGCAAAGGGTATCAATTCTTTTCCCATTGGACCCATGATAGAACTGCCGATAACATAATGGGCACTCTTTCCATTTATCCAGGCACCTGTTGAAAAATCCTTGACCCAGAGAGCTGCCACTTCTTTTCCCTTGTCCGAACCGGCAAAGAGATAATTGAACATACACTTGCACCCATCAAAAGGTACCATCGTCCCATCAGTGTAAAGTATCTGGGAGTGCCATTGCGGATACCGGGCAGGAAACATCCCGCACTTTCCGCAGCTCGCATCCGGGGCAATTTCCCGGGGAGAGGTCACTGCGGAGCCGGCAGCCACGCCGCTCCCATCGGTCTTTGCGGTTGTCACACACCCGACAACCAGTCCGGCGTACACAAAGAACAACACTATCTTGATCCCCCATGATTTCATCCTGCTCTCCTTACATCTCTGCATGCTCCCATCTCCATCGGTTCAGGTGAATATTCGCATAGACTCATGCGCCACAAAATTGCAGTATACCATTAATGAACACCCAGGCAGATGCGACAAAATGTCGCATCTGTGATCTGACATACCAACTAGTTTTCATCCGGAAAAAACAGACTTTCCGGACGGACACCAACTAAAGTGAAATCACAAAAAAATGTAATCAAAGAATCTGTGGCATGAAAAGTGGGTACGCTGAAGATAACCCTCGCGCAGCCAGGGGGAGGAGCGCAAAGCGCCATTCTGTCTCGCACGAGGGTTATCAGGGGATGTACATGGCACTATACCGACTCACCCCCAATGCACAATGATAAAAAAATGCCAGGTTTTCCGTAGTGCCCACCTGGTACACCGTCACCGAAAAACAGTAAATATTCCTACAAAAATAGATAGTTATAACACAGGAACATTTCCGGTTATATATTTTATCGGTTGACGAGAGTCATCTGTCATTCCCCCACAAAATCAAGACCCGGTCTTTCATGACACACCCTGTGTCCAGTCACCGGGCAGACAAAGGCAAGGGATACCGCCCTGAGATGCAACCCCCCGGGATGCTTATTACCAGTGCCGTACCGCGGGTCACCCAGAACCGGAAAACCCAGAGAGAAAAAGTGCCGCCTGATCTGATGGAGTCGACCGGTACGAATCCGGGCTTCGACCAGGGACGCATTCAATAAAGGATCATAGCCAAGCACCCGGTATTCGGTCAGGGCATCTTTCCCGTCAAGAGGGAGATCAATTACCCCGCAGTCACCTCTTGCGAAAAAGTTTCCCGATACCATCACCTGGTATTTTTTCTCCACCTCTCCACTCTTGAATGCCTGTGAAAAAAACGCTGCCGCCACCGGGTCATGGGCGAGAATCATCAGTCCCGATGCCTCCCGATCGAGACGATGGACAAGATGGATTTTACGGGGAGGCTTGAAAAACAGCTCGGCCTGGCGCGTAAGGGCGCAGTGATCGCCATACTCTGTGCCCTGGGACAAGAGCCCGGCCGGTTTATCCCACAGGGAATAGCTCACGTTATCAGCATGGCAGACGGCAACTGGCGGGGTACGGGCAAGGAGTTCCGGGTCATAAAAAAGCTCGAGGACCTCCCCTCGCCGGCACAGAAAAGAGGCCCTGCGCAGTCGCTGTCTCCCCATTCGTTTCCGGGTGATGAGAACAGCGCCTTTTTTCATGGCATCCTTGATCCTCGACCGGGACAGGCCCGATCGACCGGCCAGCAACTCTGAAGCGGAAACGGATTCATCGCCGATGACTATTTTCAGTTTGGCTTTCATCCGGCACCAGCCCTACTCGTTCGGGGCATACTTATAGAGTTTTCTCTGCAGGGTCCGCCGGTGCAGACCGAGCTTTTTGGCAGCCAGGGAAATATTGCCGTTACAGTCGGAAAGGACCCGATTTATGTGTTCCCACTCCATCCGCGCCAGGGACGGCGGTTCAAAATCCTCCGGGGGCGGCTCGACCGACAACTCGGGATCACGGGCAAAGGCGTTTAGTATATCATCCACATCCGCCGGCTTGGAAAGATATGAAAAAGCCCCCAGGCGCACGGCCTCGGTCGCGGTGGCGATACTGCCGTAGCCTGTCAGAACCACCGTCTTCATTGCCGGATGAATGTCGGCCGCGGTCTTCAGGAGATCCAACCCGCTCCTGCCGGGCATCTTCAAGTCAACAATCGCCATCAACGGCCTGTTCTCTTTGATCATCTGAACGGCCTCATCATAATCCGCTGCCGGGAACACGCAGAACCCCCTTCTGACAAAGGCCCGCGCCAGTCGGTCCCGGAAGAAATCCTCGTCATCGACAATAAGTATCGATAACTTGGTATCGCCATTCATGATTTCACCTCCATGTCTCGTGATGGCCCCAAAACGGCAATCCGCGCCATGTCCAGGCGCAGCCGTGCCCGCGTCCCCCCTCCTGGGAAGGATTCCAGGGAAAGATCCCCATCATATCGCTCAGCAACGGTTCGGGCAAGATAAAGTCCCAGCCCGAGGCCCTTTCCTGGTTCCTTGGTTGTAAAAAACGGCTCACACGCCTTTTCCAATTCATCAATGTTCATGCCGACACCGTTATCAGTAACAGTGAGGGTGAAATAGCTGCCATCTACACTGTAACCGACCTCAACCCTGCCATCAGGGGGAGTGGCATCGCAGCCGTTTTTGATCAATCCCCGGACAATTCGTTTAAAGGTCCGGTAGGGCATGGAGATACGAAGTTTTTCCGGGCTGTCGGCCACCACGATTTTGCTCCGGCACTCGGGAGAACAGGACTCGATGATCCGTTCGACCAGATCAGACACCATGAACTCCTCAACCGCCTCCCCAAGGTGTTCCCCTGCATCAGCCGCCATCTGAAAAATAATCTCCTTGCACCGATCAACCTGGCGTCTGATAAGGAGGGCATCCTCCATCAAGAAAGGATCCCCTCCCTTTTCTTTCAAGGCGTGACACATCTCGCCAGCTGCCACGGCAATGGTTGAAAGGGGTGTTGAGAATTCATGGGCTGCACCGGCCGCCAGGGTTGCCAGGGAGGCAAGTTTCTCACTGCGCACCCGTTCCTCCTTCAGGCTGGCCCGCACCTCCTGATGCACCTCCAGGGCCTTCTGGATCCTTCCGAGAAAAAAAACAATGAAAATCGCGGTAACCGCAAAGGCAACCCACATCCCCTGGAGGTGAAGGGCAAGATGGGTATCCGTTTCCCCGCCCGGAGTGTGGTGACATATCTCCCCGCCCTGCCCCGCGGAAAGGGCAGCTTCATTGATATCCGTGCCGATCTCCGCCAAATGACCGATTCCGGGAATAAACAGAACTCCGTAGCAGAGGATGGTAAAGAGAAGCAGCGACCACGCCCAGGAAGGTCGCATGAGAATCGCGCCCAGGGCGATATGGACCAGATAAAGAAAAGTAAAGGGGTTCATCGCCCCGCCTGTCTTCATGAGCAGAAGGGTGAGGAGCATGCTGTCCAGAAACATCACCAGGGCGATAAGCCAGTCGGGTACCGACTGGCGCAACAGGAGGAATGAAAAAAAGAGGTTGCTCACCCCCTCAAAGATGATAATAGATGAAACCACGGCCACCGGCAGCTCAATGCCCAGGCCAACAGCGGCTATAATGAAGAGAACCCCCTGGCAGGCAACCGCACCCCATCGCAGTATAAGCAGCCAGGAAAAGGCCACGTCCCTGGGAAGGGTATGCCAGGCCCACAGTTTTGCAGGTGTCTCAAGGTGCCGCAATCCTCACACTCCTCACCTAATGGTGTTTGCCCGGCTTTTCTCCCTGCCGGCCACACTGATCCGTTTTCAAAAACAAAAAGACATTTACAGCACGCTCTCAGGGAGATCAGAGGCGCAGGCGTTCAAATACCTCCGGCCAGACTTCAGCGGGGCAACGGCCAAAGAGTGTGAAAAAAGCGGAGATCCCAATGGAAACCATGGTACCACTGGCATCCGCCACTATCCTCTGCATGCACCCCAAGCACCATAGCACAGCGCCGGCACCGATGCCAACGCCTGGAACAGCACATTTTCAGGATGCGACAATTTACCACATTTCCAGCCGCCCATCTCCCATGATATAGATTATATAACTCATCCTGGTGTTGTTTTTGTGCTCCCCCCGGGCCGAAAGCCTGCACAAGGACAGTTCATATTTCCACCCCCTTCCGTACTCCGGTGAAAAAGTCGGAGTCCGGGAGGGGGAATTTGATATCCTGCACAATTCATGATGCCAGTTCTTGTCCGTCGGGCAAGTCCCTTTCCCGGATGGCTACACCCCATCTGTTTTCACGCTGGAAGCAGACAGTTTCGGAATCTCACCTTGTTCATGATCCTTGGAAAAGATCAAGGAGAATAAAAAAGTATGCGCCGGCGCTCTCGAGCACGTCGAGCACATAGAGCTGTTGAGCGACACCGAGATTTTTTTAATGGCGTTTCCAGATGAAGACCTGCCCGAAACAACCGCGCCGCCCCACTCCATCAGCTTGCCTTCACGGCAAAGAATTGAGGAAACCAGGATTCACCGTCAGGATCTATCGCCTCGGAACCAATGAACGCGCACCGATTCAGAAAAATATAAGACTTGAACCTCGCTGCGGACCTCCGTATAGTTCAAGATAATTCCCCCATGTTTCATCTCTGAAAAAGGATCCGCACAATGCAAAACGAAAACCTGAGAATCCTACTCTACTGGGGCGGACTTTTTTTCTTTCTTCTCCTTGAACTCCACCGCTCTTATCGCGCGCCCAGCGTGTCAAAACTCCGCCGCTGGCTAACCAACCTGCCCCTGTCGGTAATCAACGGCATCGCCTACCATCTTGTCTTTGCAACAACCATAACCTCCCTGCTCCTTGCAAACGAAACAAACCAGACAGGACTGCTCAATGTTGCACCTCTTCCTTTCTGGCTCAAAACCCTCGTGAGCATCATCATTCTCGATTTTGTCATCTACATCTGGCATCTTCTTAATCACGAGGTCCCGCTCTTCTGGCGCTTCCACCGGGTCCATCACTCCGACATGAACATGGACGCCTCCACGGCCAACCGCTTTCACATGGGCGAAATCCTGCTCTCCGGCCTTCTTCGCCTGGCAACGATACATGCCGTTGGAATTCCTCTTATGTCCTATGTCCTCTTTGAAATTCTTGTCAATATCTCCATCCAGTTCCATCACAGCAGCATCACCGTGCCGTATGCATTTGAAAAAATATGGGTCCTCCTCTTTACCCCGCCATCTTTGCACCGGTTTCACCATTCAGTGAAGATAAAGGAACGGGATTCAAACTACGGGGTCATCTTCTCCATCTGGGACCGCTTTCTCGGCACCATGACCTGGAGAGACGATCAGGATTCCATACGTATCGGGATCGGCTCGCACCGTGATTTCGCCAGACTGGGATTCTGGGACCTCATGCTCATGCCCTTCACCAGGCAAAGCAGATAATTCATTTCATAAAGGGGCCGCAAATGAACTGGAAAAACCTTTTCACGCCAGTCGCCACCATGAACAGTGCCGAGGCCAGAGACTATATCGACTCGCACGCCAGCGGCACCTTCCAGCTGGTCGATGTCCGCCAGCCCGCTGAATACGAAAAGAAACACATACCAGGGGCCACACTCATTCCCCTGGCCGAGCTGCCCGGCCGGATCAAGGAACTGAACCCGTCCCTGCCCACCATAGCCTATTGCGCGATCGGCGGACGCAGTCGTGCGGCAAGCCAGCTTCTTGCGGCCCAGGGATTTTCCAGGGTCTTCAACCTTGGAGGGGGCATCAAGGCATGGGAGGACAGGACAGCCACCGGACCCCGGGAGTCAGGGCTGAACCTGCTCGATCCGGAGACCGATTTTCCCGATGCCCTGACTTTGGCATACGCCATGGAAGACGGACTCCAGCGGTTCTATCTGGCATCAGCCGTTGCAACCGGCAATAAAGATATGCAAAAAATCTTTGCCCTTCTGGGCGAAATAGAGGAAAATCATAAAAAGCGACTGCTGGCCAAACTCCCGGACAAAGGGCTTGCCCCGGCCGCCGCGCCGAAAAACAGTACTCCTGGCAGTGACACCATGGAAGGCGGATACCCGATCGCATCCCTGCTGCAAACGGTCAAAGATGAAGTCACCACCCCCTCAGAAATTTTTGATCTGGCCATGATGCTGGAAACCCAGGCCCTGGACCTCTATGGCCGCCTGGCTGATCAGAGCTCGGTAGCGGAGACGAGGGATCTTTTCCTGCAGCTTGCCGACGAAGAAAAGGCTCACCTGAAAAGACTTGCCAGGGAACTTGACACACTACTTGGCGGCTGAGAAAATATTCCCACGCATCGAATAAAACATGGAACATATATTTCCCGAGATTGCCGAACGGTGTTACATCAATGTACCCTTTCCGCGGCTGCAAAACGAACTGGAAAGAGTTCTCGCCAACAATATCCATCCCGAGATCGGGCTTGACGGTGACACCTTATACGCAACACCGCCGCAAGAATTCGCCTCGGTTGCCGCCGCCCTGAAAAAAGCCGGCCGCAGATGCACGCTCCATGCCCCCTTTTCCGACCTGAGTCCCGGGGCGTCGGACCCGTACATTCGCGAGGCAAGCGTCAACAAGCTCAAGAAGGCCCTCGGGCTTATTCCCCTGTTCACTCCTGTCTCAGTCGTCTGCCATCTCAACTACGTACCGGACCAGCATGAGTACAGCCAGGAGGAATGGCTTAAAAACTCACTTGCCAGCTGGGGGGAACTCCTTGAGCTCGCGCAGGCCGGAGAAACTCCGTTAATGCTGGAAAACACCTACGAAAAAACCCCCTTAATGCATGAACAGGTTCTCGGCGCGCTGAACTCCCCTTATGCGCGTTTCTGCCTTGACGTGGGCCATACCATGGCCTTTGCTGGAAATTCATGGCAGGACTGGCTGCCGCATCTGACCCCATGGCTGGGCCAGTTACACCTCCACGACAATCACGGCGACAGAGACTCCCACCTTGCCGTGGGGTCCGGAAAATTCGATTTTGCCGGGCTCTTCGACTATCTCAGGTCTCAGCATATCGAACCGCTCATTACCCTGGAGCCCCACAACGAAAAAACCCTTTTTGCGACACTTGAGGGAATCCACAGGCTCAAACTCCTTGCCTGAACCGGACAAATCGCTCGGAATTGATGTCATGGATACCCCTGCACATCATAAGACACCATTGCGCCGGATGAAATCCGGGACTGGGCTTATCAAAAAAAGTGGAGCTCAAACAACCCCGGTGGGGGCTGCCGTACGGTGGCATCGAAGGATCAATTCAGATTTTTTTGGGGTTATCTATTTAAATTCCTTTATTTTGTTTTTAATTTATAGTACTTCATAATAAACATAATCAAAAGTATCTGAAAAAGCTGGACAAAAGAATACGTTGCGGCCTGCCTAACGTCCTGAAAATTCAACTGGACGCACTGTTGACACTGTTCCAGTCAGAAAAAACGTGAGCCGGCCGCACACCGTGTAGAAGAGCAGCAACCCCGCGCCCGGCCAATTGATTTTCCATCCAACAAGAGGTCTGACTGATCTATGGCAAAAACGTACGAAGCATTATCAAAATCCGAAGCCCCTTTCCTGGGCCAAACCGGCATAGCAACAGGAACGCCCCGGTTATCCACGGAAGACAGTGAAAGGGTCAGAAGAAACCTGGGTGAGCTTTCAATGGTCGAAGGCAACATTCTCGGTGTCAACAAAAACGTCAAAACCATATACCTGACCAGCTGTTTTCATTCCGAGGGGAAAAGCACCGCCGCTGTCAACATGGCGATGGCCCTTACTATGAATGGTAACAAAAAAGTTCTTCTGGTTGACGGCAATCCCCGAACCCCCGCGTTGCACAAACTCTTTTCCACATCCATATCCCCGGGTCTTGCTGAATTTTTCTTCGATGATGCGGACAGGGACAGCGTCGTCAGGGCCACGGCCCATGACAACCTGTCAATAATGACTTTTGGCACAGCAAAGGGTAAACGGCTCAGCCTCTTTAATGATGACGAGCATAAATCCAGGATGATTCAGTTGCGCGAGCAATTCGATTACATACTGTTTGACGGCAACTCCGTAATGGGTTCTTCAGACTCCGCCATCATAGCCAACTATTTTGACGGAATAGTGCTGGTGGTTGAATGCGAGAGCACGAAAAAGGAAGTTGTGGATGTTGCCCTGAAAAAACTCCGCGACATCGGCGGTAATGTTCTGGGCCTGGTTCTCAACAAACGCAAATTTTATATTCCCAAATCCTTCTACGGCCTCATATGACTATGATACGGTACTTACACGACACCCCTGCCCCTGTCCGTAGGCTGATACACTCGATCCCAGCCTTACTTCTCATTCTCATATCGCTGAGTGGCTGCATGTCACGGACTGATTTAAAGGTCGGCGAAGAGTCTGAGCTGGAAAGACACTCCCTGAGCGTGTCGGACAATCCCTACCCGTTTGATCTTTTCACCGAATACAAGATCCAGCCCGGTGATCTCCTGGACGTTCTCTTCCAGTTCAGCACCTGGATTGAGAGATCGGAATTTCGGCTCAATGTCGACCATACCATATCGGTAAAATTCCCGAACACTCCCGAACTGGACACCCTGGAGCAGAAGATACGCCCCGACGGGACAATCACCCTGCCCTATATCGGCAAGACCCATGTAACTGGAAAGACAATTGACGAGCTCACCGAGGAGCTTGAGAAAAAGTTCAGCGAGACTATCCGGACCCCGGAAATCTACATACTTGTTCCTGAGTTCCAGTCGGCAATAAACGAATTGAAAAAGGATCTGCATACAGCCCCGCGCGGATTGAGCCGCCTGGTCACCGTCCGCCCGGACGGATATGCCACCTTCCCGATGGTCGGCGACATCTTTGTCGGCTACCGCACCATCCGCGAGGTCAACACTGAGCTGAACAAGCTCTTTGATAGGGTAGTCCAGGGACTGCACTGCGATCTTTTTCTCGAGAAAACAGCGGGCACCCAGATATATCTTGTTGGCGAGCTCAAAAACCCCGGAGGGTTCAATATCGTAAAACCCACTACAATTCTCGAGGCCCTGGCCCTTGCCGGCGGCCCGCTGCCAAGCGCCAACCTCGACAGTGTGATTGTCGCCAGGCGCCACGAGAACAGGGTAGTCGCCACCCGGCTTGATGTCGACAAGCTCCTTGCCGTTAAAAAGCACAGCAAATTCATGTTCCTGCAGGCAGACGACATAGTCATCGTCCCCAAGAGCCGCCTGGCCAACGCCGCGCAGATCGCGCAATACATACGAGATATTTCGTTCTTTAACGGATATGGCATCGGTTTTGGATGGGAATTGCACACCGAAGACTAACAGCCGGTTAATCTCTTAAAGCCCCTTATCAAGGTACGATAGATGCAAACGAATACAGAAAATCTAAAAAGAGAAATACTGGAAATCTTCTTTGCCCAGAGCAAGATCATATGGTCCACGACAATCATACTCTTCGTGCTCGCCCTGTTGATCGCCTTTCTCTGGCCGCCGACCTATTCCGCCACCGGATCCGTCCTGGTACGACGGAAAAATGCCGATATCAGCCCGCAGGCAATCGAAGAAGTACGGAGCCAGATTCGAGCTTTTCCCGTAACCAACGAAGACCTCCTTTCGGAAATGGAGATCATGCTTTCTCCAGATCTCATCGAAAAAACCGTAGTCCAGCTGAAAGAAAACAATCAACTGCGCAAAGACGCCCCCGGATTCCTCGATAAAATATTCGACTCGATAGGCCGAAAAAAAATAAGTTCCTCCTCCATAAAGGACCCGGAAATCGCATCTGAGGTATTACGCATAAAAAGCAAGATCAGCACCAAGATCATACCCGCCTCAAACGTGATCAAGGTAACCTATTACAGCAAGGACCCCACCGACGCCGTCACCGTGCTCAACACGCTGTTAAGCCAGTATACGCTATTTCGCGCCCGGGTACTTAATCCTGCCCAGGTGTCCTTCTATGAGAAGCAGGCCCAGAAATTCAGTAACGACCTTGACCAGATAGACAATTCAATAATCTCAATGGTTCGTTCCACCGGCGTTACTGATCCGGCCAGGGAAATTGAGAGCAACCTGCTCCTTAAAAATCAGTACTCTCAGACGCTTGGACAACTCGAGCAGGAAGCAATAGGCAAAGAGCTCTACATCAAGCGGCTGGATGAAGCTCTGGCTTCAGAGGAAGTGCAATTCTTCGCCTTCATAGATCTCCCTTCCTTTGTTGAACTGCGCAAGCAGCTTGAGACCCTGTATGTCGAAAGAGGAAATTACCTCCGGAATTACCTTGAGACCAGCAACAAAATAAAAGGAACCGACATACAGATTGCCGATACTTTCAAGGCACTGAAGAATGAGATAAGCGGTTACCGTGATACAAAACAGAACGAGCTTGACATCATCAATAACACCATAGAGAAATTGAGAGACAAGCTCGCTTCAATTGACGAGACAAATGCAATCATGAAAAAGCAGCTCATAGAGATGAAACGTCTTGAGCAGGATGCGGCCCTTATCTCTACCTCTTACGAGACCTTTGCCATGAGACGTGAAGAATCAAGCATATCTGATTCATCCGGTGATGCGACCTCACCGATCTCCATGCTGCACAGCGCGTTCCCATCAAACGGCCCGGTCTTTCCACAGAAGAGAGTAGTCGTCCCCTTTGGACTCATCGTAGGATTCATAACCGGATGCTGCCTGGGATTTATAATGGAATTCCTTGACCATACCTTCAAGAGAGCCAGCGACGTAAAAGCAAATACCGACCTGCCGCTGATTTTCTCCATCAACAAATGGAACTGACATGGACCACACGCGCGTTTCCGCTACATGGAAATTGCACGAGCTCGTAATTAGTGCCCTTGTAATCCTCGCTTCGGTCTATTTTCTGACAACACCATATTACGCCCTGTCCATAGTTCCGGGACTGGGCGTAATACTGATCTATATCCTGTGGCGCTGGCCCCAGGCCGCGCTTTACGGGATAGTCTTCTCGCTTCCCTATTCCTCCTACAGCGCCATCAGTGAATACTTCACCGTAACGCAGATTTTCGGCGGTGTCCTGATTCTGATACTTGCGGCAAAAATAATCCTCAATCGCATACCCATCGAAAAACTCGGCGCAAACTTATGGAAGTGGGCATTTTTTTTCCTGGTTATAAGTTTTTTTTCCGCATACTTATCCCACTATAAAGAGACCTCGTACGGAAACCTTAAAAACATCCTGATAGCATTCACCATCATTGCTTTCACCCTGACCCTTATATCTTCGCGGGGAATGAGCAGGACACTGCCCGCCATACTCACCATCAGCATAACCATCAGCTCGGTCCTGCTGACCATCGGCTCGATATTCGAAATCTCCTACTTCTACATCGGTGCCGCTCTTCCCGAGGACAACAGGATCTCCGGCACCAGTGAAGACCCCAACGAGATGGCCTCGATGATTGTTTTTTTACTGCCCCTGCTCATCCATATGATTTCTCGGGCAGAAAAAGGTTCACATAAAATTTTCCTGAGCATCCTGCTCGTAACGAATGTTGCCGCGGTCATTCTGACCTACTCAAGAAGCGCCGGCCTGATCATGGCAATCATGTTTGCCGTTATTCTGGCTCGAAAAGTCCGCAATCTCCGAGCCTCCCAGATCGGTTTCGGGCTGACCCTTGCAGCCGGAATCCTGGCCGGGACCGTCATTCTGACACCTGGCACGTACTGGGAGAGACAGAAAACGGTTTTTTATTCCGGATCCTACATTGAAGACGGCTCCCTGGCAGGGCGGCTCTCATTTATCCTGGCAGCAAGGGACGTGTTTCCGCAAAATCCCTTTATCGGTGCCGGTCCAGGCACCTACCGGGATAAATACGCGGAAACGGTTTATGCGCCCCAGTTCGGATATGATGAAAACAAACAGGGACGGGAGGCGGCGCATAACGCCTATCTTGAGATTCTGATCGGTCAAGGCCTTCTGGGCTTGCTCTTCTACGTGCTTCTTATCTGGGTGTCGTGGAAAAACTTCACAAAGGCCCGGAAAATGTACATGGCAAAAGGTAATGCGGAGTTTGCCAGCCTGACTCAGGCCTACCGTCTGTCATTATTCACACTGCTCTTATTCTTTCTCTTTCTCAGCATTCCCTATGACAAGTACTTTCTGATGACCCTGGCGCTTTCCCAACTCGCCCTCCGCTATGCCCAACAGGATTCCGGACCCACTCTGGGTGATGCTAACGGGCCTGGCGGCGAGAAAGGAGATCATCATGAAATCCTTTTAGAGTCATCCCCGTAAAAAAACCGCCTGCAGCGGCAAACAACTCTTCCAGCACCTCATAGAGGGCATCGATATCTCTGCTCTTCGGGAAATAGGGGCTTTTGCCGGCCATCAATTCCGATGAGTGGAGCATAAATTCTACATACTCCCGTTTCTCGGCTATTGCCTGCTCAAGCAGCCGGAGGAGCGCCCTGCGGTTCCTGCCATTAGGGCGCAGCCAGGTAACAGGCTGCCAGAAATGATTAATGACTTTTTCCAGGAGGTAATTCCCCTGGGCCACGGCCCTGGCTTTTGTGATAAACGGCCCGGAGGTTGTGGCGATTGTCATCGGCAGTTCGAGAAGGGTGGAATCCCCGGGCCTGCTGATATCGTCGAGATCAATGAAATACGCAAAATCAGGAAAATCCGTATAATCCACGTCCGCCGCCGCAAGCTCCCCCCCGGCATTCTTCCGCCAGTTTTCCAGAGGGGTCACAGAACAGTCCACCGTATAGCCTCTTTCGACAAGCAACCGTGCATATTCTTCATTGAAACCCCATCGTCCGGCGCGATGGCTTACCATTTTTTCATTAAACATATCCTCCAGAAGATCCGTCATGTACGCGATCTTGTCCCGCATCACATGGGACGGATACTGAATGAGACAGGGTTGGCGCGCGGCATCATTATCGGTCAGAGAAAAGGCCGGCGGCATATTCCAGGCATGGAGATGCATCCCGATCTCGCCGGTGCCCCGCCGGAGAAGGTCCTGGCCGAACTCGCGAAATCGTGGATCACTTGCCATCTCATAGTTGGTCAGATAACAGGGCTTGAACCCGTATTTTTCACAGAGTTGCTGGAAACGGGGGAGAGAGAGGACATTCTCAGTGGAGAGCGTTTCGGGCTTTTCCCAGAGATTGTCGCCCTCGGTATCAATGGTAATGAGAAAGGCCGGAAGAGACCCTGTGCTCGCTTTCATGCAATGCCTCGATAAGAATGAAAAATCTTTGGATCTTGAGTTCAAGACCACTTACGGCAGATCGTTTCGGTCTTCCCCCCTCTCAACGATTGTTCATGGCGGAATGAACGTGATGGAGGCCGAGCGAAACGACTCCACTATAAATAAAAACCGAGGCCAGTGGCTCCAGTAACTCTTCAAAGGGAATTGCCAGGGCATCGGACATTCCACTGACCAGAAATAGGCAAAATCCCAGGCCAAAAAAGAGCAGCGCCCGGCGTTCAGCAAGGATAAAATGCCTGAAAAGAAAGAGAAAAGCAGCAGCAGGTATACCATATGAAAGAATAATGGCATCATCCGGATGCTTGATAAAAGGCAACCTGCCAAGAAACTGCAGGTTATGCCCAAGGGATTCATGAAGTCCCAGGGCCTCGTCCGCGGTGAGAAAAGACATGCCCACAAACATGAGAATAAAGAACCAGAAGCGCTCCTGATTCGTTTCCGTTGCCAGGGAATCTATTACAATGCTGAAGGTAAAGGCTGTGAAGCCTATGCCGGTCATGACAAAAATGTTCAGAAGATCCGAAAAAGAAAGTTCTTCCGGCTCCAGAAAGAGGGTAAAGGTATCATGAAACCGTACCTTATAGATGATGCCATCGGTGTAGGGCAACAGTTTCCCCTTTTTGAGGACCTCATAGTCGGACAGAAATATCCCGGCGAATATGGCCAATGCCACGAGAATAACGACTACTCCCAGCAAGATGAAAATACGTGTTCGGTTTACTTTATTCGCCTGGGCAGTGTTGCCGGTTGCTGTCATGCAGGTGCTCCTTCCGCCGTTTTTTTAAATAGTGTCCGTCCGGAAAGTCTTTTGTTCCGGACGGCAACACCTATCCGTTTTCAAACCGGAAACAGACAATTTTGAAAAATATCCAGGAGATCAAGGAAGTATGCGCAGGCGTACTGGAGTACGGCGAGCACATATTTCTGCGGATCGACACCGAGATTTTTTAAAAGTGGCGTTTCCGTATGAAAACTAAATATGTCATCGATTCCTGTTCCTTCTTGCCATCGGCAGACGGGCAAGAATGGGATAGACCTTTTGTGCGATCACTATAAATACGAAAACAAAAATACCATACAGAACAACGTTAATCAGTGATTGGACATATTTATTTACCGACATTGTATCGGTAATCACCGGAAGCGCGACCACCAGCAGGCACATGACGGGAAAAGGCAAGCAGAAACCGAGAATCATCCTTCCCCACCCTGAAAAATCTATTTCGTTTCTCCTCCGGATATAAGAAAGAAGAGCGACAAAAAGGATAAAATAAGAAAAACTGCTGGCAACGGCGACACCGTTAATGCCGTAACCAGCCTTGATCAGGGCGGTGCTCAGCAGGAGGTTGACAAGAAGAACAGGCACCATCAGCACCGCGGCCTCCACATGCCATTTATGGGCCACAATGATTCCCCGGGTGACAAAGGCCAGCCCGAGAAAGTAACAGCCGATGGCTATGATCTGGGTTGGCTCGACACCTGCTGTGTACTTGGGCAGGATCAGCGGAATGACCACCGGCAGTAAAAAAATGACCGGACCGATGATCAGGGGCATATAGTACGCGGTGTTGTAGAGTGGTTTGAAGAGAAAATCCTCCAGAATGGTCTTTCCGGACTCTCCAGAAAGTTTTTCCATCAGTTTGGGCTCGACCACCTCCCTGGACGATTGGGGAATCTGCATCAGGAATTCAACAAACATCTTTGTAATACCGTAATAACCAAGCTGCTGCAACCCGAGAAAATAGGAAATAATGATCTGGTCGCAACTGATGATCAGGTCAGTGATAATTCCAAAAGACATGATGGGAAACCCTGTCCTGACCAGGGAAAAAAAGGACGAAAACCGAAACTCAGCACGAAACACAACCCGGTAGCGGGAACGGACATAGAAAATCGTCGCGAAAAAGGTCAGCAACATCGCGGCATAGAGCCCGTAAATTCCAAAAAAATAGATCAGGGTGACGGTGGTGATAAAACCTATGGTCGTGCGGAGGTAGTTGGCTGAACTGACCAACCTGAAATTCTGACGCGCCTTCAGGTTGTCGATATGAAAGTCGTAATACCATATCTGGAGGACGAGAACCGCCATGACCAGGATTCCGGCCCGGCTGGCCAGATCCCCATCATACACAACCAGGAAGACTAGAAGTCCAGCCACCACCAGCAGGTTCATGAACAGGGCGCCGTAATAGGAATTGACCTCTATATGCGCGACCGCATCATCTTCCTTGCGGGCAAGATGAAATGGCACCCGGTACTTCATTACATCATTGGCGCCGAGATGAAGATATTCGGAATAATTGGGGATGATGCTCAGAAGGTTCCACAACCCGAAGAGCTGCGGTGAAAGGAGTTTTGGCTTGATAAATGCCGTGAACGCACCGAGGAAATACCGGTAGATATGGCTTGAGGAATACCTGGCAATAGTGGCTGCCAGAGAATCCTTTTCATGGTCGGTCATCTGCTTCCTGTTCTCGATCCACCCCTGCTTTTCGTAAATATGAAGAGTAGATCTCTTCATTGCCGGCAAACCACTGGGCAGTGGAGAAACGCTCCTCAACCCGGCGACGGGCGGCCATTCCATAGCGTATATATTTCTTTTCTTTAACAATGTCCAGCATCGAAAAGGCCAGTTGCGCCACATCGGCCGCAGGGAAAAGCAACCCTGTCTCTCCATGGGCAACCACCTCGGGACACCCGCCTATATCCGGGGCGATGACCGGACGGCCGGCGGCCATGGCTTCACGGGCGGCCAGGGGAAAGGACTCCCGATCCGAGGCAAGGACAAAGACATCAATCACCGACAGGATTTCAGGGATATCACGCCTGGGCCCGGTAAACAAGACATTCTTTTCAAGCCCCAGTCCACGGGCCTGCGCCATAACCTGCTCAAGAAGCGGGCCGTCGCCGACAACCAGCAGCCTGGCGTGTGGCATGGCAAGACAAACCCGGGCAAAGGCCTCAAGAAGATAGCGGTGTCCTTTTTCCTCGGAAAGCCTGGCAACAATGGCAAAAACAACCTGAGTTTCCTTGTCGATATCAAACTCTTCCAGCAACCGGGGCGAAGGATCACGCACCTGAAAACGATCCGTGTCTATGCCGCTGTGAACCACCCTGCTCCTCTCCGGGGAAAGGCCGCTGGCGAGCAGCCGATCCCGTTCATAATGGGACTCAAAAATCACATAATCACTGCACTGGTTGAGAATATGGCCGGCGTACCGGAAATGAACGGGATTATGAATATTATGAACTGTGGTGACAATCGGCGGACAGCTGTTGCTCCCGGCCAGCCTCGGGGAAAAAGGCAGGATCCTGAGAGCGAGATAACAGAGAATGGATGTCCGGACCGACTGGGGAGCCACCAGTTCTATGCCATGCTCCCGGACGAGACGGCGGATGGAAACCGCGCCGCGGTACAGGCCGGCCAGCCCATGGAAATGAAAATCTCCCTGGACAAAAGTGGCCCCTTTTGCCAGCAGTTCATCCAGAAGAATCCCTGGCCGGGTGGCAACAAAGACCTCATGCCTTCTTCCGGCAAGATATCCACTCAGGGCAAGGATATCAGACTGGACGCCACCCAGGCCGAACGGTTCGGTCATCAGATAGAGTATCTTCACACGCCACCATCCTGCTGTTTTTTTCCGGATCGGCGCCGTTGGTACAAAAATGCATGGACCGGGTCAAAGGCGCCGGCAAGTTTTGCCCTGAACTCGGGCATCCTGTCCTTGTAGGTTATTTCCGTGCGCAGAAGCTCCCAGTATGCTGCCGATTTGCGGTTTTGCCCCGGGGCAACGGTTACAGCGGCAAGATAGCCTGCCGCACGGACAAAATCCACCTCCCGGGGACCGTAATCCCCGGCGGGATAACAGAAAAAATCAATATCCCGGCCGACCTTGCCGCTGATCCGCGCACGACTCTCCACAATTTCCTCCCTGGCCTGTTCTTCCGTGCAGGAGGTCAGGAAGGGATGGCTCAGGGTATGGGAGCCTATTGTGATCCCGGGTTCCGCGGCCAGGGCCCGGACCTCATCCCAGTCAAGATGAAGGCGGCCCTGTTCCCGGCCATAACGCGGATGGCGCACTGACTGATCGCAGAAATCACTGGTGACGAAAATGGTGGCCGGCAGACCGTATTTCCGGAGGACCGGAAGGGCGTGGGTGAAATTGTCGCGATATCCGTCATCAAAGGTGATAACCACACCGGGAGAGGTCACCGGGCGCTGCAGCTCCGATAGCGCATCAGCCAGGGAGATCACCCGATGATCGGCGCTCAGGCAGGCCATGTGGCTGTCAAACAGATCTGTCCCCACGGTCAGTTGATCATTCTCTGGAAGATCGGAAACCCGGTGATACATGAGAATCCTGATCCCCGGACGCATATACCCGTAGATCAGGGCAAAAGGGAAAAAAATTCCGGCCGCTGCAGTCCGCACAAGGGGAAGAGTGTTCACCGTCCCTCCCCTTCCCTGCGGGAGTTGCCGACAACCGCCCGGTACAGCGCCTCATACTCCCGACAGGCCGCCTCCACGCTGTACCGGGCACGAACGGTTTTCCGGCCATTTTCTGCAAGGCGGATCCGGATATCCCGGCTCAATATCATGGAGCGCAGTTTCACCTTAAAGGCGGCCATATCCCTGGGTGCTGCCAGATACCCGTTTTCACCATCCACCAGCACATCGGGGATACCACCCACCGCGGAGGCCAGCACCGCGCAGCCCATGGC
>JBFHXP010000019.1:0-29688 GCA_041598875.1 Desulfobulbales bacterium | reverse complement strand
TCCGAAAGAGCATCACCCCCACCGAAAAGAGGTCTGCCCGCTGGTCCGCGGATTCCGGGTCAGCTATCTGTTCGGGAGCGGCATAGTACGGAGAGCCGACATTCAGCACGTGGGCAGATGGAAAGGTTTCGCCGCGGACCCGGGACAGCCCGAAATCGCAGATCTTCGGGGTGTCCTGATCGGTGATCAGGATATTATAGGGTTTGATGTCCCGGTGAACGATCCCCGCATGATGCAGGCAGCCGAGCCCGTCCAGGATTTCACTGCCGTACTGAAAAATCTTTTCCGGATCCAGGATGCGGGATGTTTCCTCGACCCGGTAGTGTTCTCCGATCATCACCCCGAGATTATTACAGTAATATTCCATGATATAAAAGGGGTTGCCCTGTTCATCGCTGTCAAAATCACGGATATCAGCAATATTTTCGTGCCTGAGGCTGGCCATGGTCATCGCCTCGGTGGTGAATATTTTTTTCAGGTCACCAACGCTGATCAACTCCCGGAGCAGTTCCGGAGGAGAGAGGAGTTTCAGGGCAACAATCCTGCCCAGTACCGGCATGGATACCTTGTAGACAACGCTCATCCCGCCCCGGCCGAGAAGACCGTGGACCCTGTATCGGCCGATCATCCGCATGGTGAAACTCCCTTTTCTGTGCCGGGTGCGGCCGGACGGGCTGTGGATTTCCGGGGGCCGCTGTCTGGGGATCTGGAAATTTTTGGGGAAAGCATGAGGCGCACCGTGTCAGAGGAGGCGGCTGGCGTTCTGTTTCGGGAAGCCGAGTTCGACGATTTTTCCGGCCGTGATCGTGCTGTCATAGGGAACGAATCGCACTTCAAGGGTCTGGGAACCGGTATCCCAGATCACGTATTTGGCATCCTTGCCGTATGGGTCGCGGGGCTGGCCCACACTGCCGACGTTTATAATGTATCGTGAAGCAGGGTCTAGGGAGATGGTGGCGCGTCCGGGTCGCAGGGAGAAGGGCTGCCGGCCTGCGGAGTGCCCGAACAGAGCCAGATTGTGGGTATGGCCTATGAAGCAGATGCGCTCGGGAAAAGAGGCAAAGAGTTTTTCCAGCATCCCTGGGCTGGGATTCAGGAGATAGGCATTGACCGAGTCCGGCGGACAGCCGTGCACCAGCCGGCAGCCGTGGGAGAGTACTCTTGTCCGGGGAAGATCTTCTATTGTCTTAAGGGTGGAATCGCTCAGGAGAGTCGCGGTGATCTCAATGGATTTGCGGGTGGGCGGGTTGAGCCGCAGCCGATGTGTCCGGGAGAAGATGGCCTGCTCATGGTTTCCGAGCACCGAGGGTGTCTTGCGCCCGGAAAGAATGGTGACAACCTTTTCCGGGTCAGGACCGTAGCCAACCATATCGCCGAGGTTAACGGTTTCGTCCACTCTGGAAGTGTCGATGTCATCGAGCACCGCCATGAGCGCCTCGAGATTCCCGTGGATATCGGAGGTAATTGCCAGTCGCATGAATGGTATCTTAGATGGCAGGGCTGTTTTCCGCAAGAGCCGGGAAGGCCGGGCCAAGATGATCTTGTTTTTTCATGTGTATCTGTGATAGTTTTTACCCATTGCCGCTGGAGAATCTATAAAAAAAGATTGTTATCCACCCCGTGACAAGGTAAAGGTGTCCGGACTATTTTTTAGTTTGTCCGTTCGGGAAGAGAAGCAAAACCCCACTCCGAAAACAAGGCTGACCGGCCTTCTGTTTCAGGATGGGTCACTGTCCGCACAGCGCGGAAAATTAATTTTACAGTACTTAAGGAAGGTATGGCAAAGGCGTTGATCATTGTTGAGTCACCTGCCAAGGCAAGGACTCTGAAAAAATATCTTGGCAGGGAGTATGAGGTCAAGGCCTCGGTCGGCCATGTCCGCGACCTGCCGGTGAGCAAACTTGGTGTTGATATTGAGAATGATTTTGCCCCGCAGTATGTGACCATTAAGGGTAAATCAAAGATTATCAACGACCTGAAAAAGGCCGCAAAAGACGTTGACGAAATATTCCTTGCCCCGGACCCTGACCGGGAAGGGGAGGCTATCGCCTGGCATATTGCCGAGAGTCTCAAGGCGGCCAGAAAACCGATTCACCGCGCCCTGTTCCACGAGTTGACCAAAAAGGCGATTGTCGCGGCCATAGAAAACGCCACGGAAATCAACCAGCCGAGGTTCGAGGCCCAGCAGGCCCGCCGTATTCTTGACCGCCTGGTCGGGTATCAGATCTCACCACTTCTCTGGGAAAAGGTGCGGCGTGGTCTTTCCGCCGGCCGGGTCCAGTCGGTGGCGGTCCGGATGGTCTGCGAGCGTGAGGCAGAGGTCGAGGCCTTTGTTTCCGAGGAGTACTGGTCCGTGGCGGTGCAGCTTGAGGGTCAGTCTCCGCCCGCTTTCACCGCGCAGATAGACACGGCTGACGGAGAAAAGGTGAAGATCGGCACCGAGAAGGATGCCTCGGCCGCAACCGCTGTTCTGCGGAAGGCGAAACCGGTCGTGCGTTCCGTTGAAAAGAAGAAGAAAAATCGCCGGCCGCAGCCTCCTTTTATCACCAGCACCATGCAGCAGGATGCCAACCGCAAGCTGCATTTTTCCGCGAAAAAAACCATGACCCTTGCCCAGCGCCTCTATGAGGGACTCGAGTTGGGCGACCGTGGTCCCACCGGTCTGATCACCTATATGCGTACCGATTCCACCAGGATCAATGACGAGGCCCTGTCCGAGGTGCGCGAGTATATCAACCGGTCCTGGGGAAAGGAGTTTCTGCCGCCCAAACCGAATATCTACAAGAGTGCCAAAGCGGCCCAGGAGGCCCATGAGGCGATCCGGCCCACCGATGTCTCCCTGAGCCCGGAAACGGTTGCCCCTTTCCTGGAAAAGGATCTGCTTAATCTCTACACCCTTATCTGGAAACGGTTTGTCGCCTCGCAGATGCGGCCCGCGGTTTATGATCAGACCTCGATTCTGATTGACGCCGACCGCTATGGCCTGAAGGCCACCGGGTCGATAATCCGTTTTCCGGGGTTCATGACCCTTTATGTGGCCGCAACCGATGACGCTGCTCAGGCGGATTCCGACGTCACCCTGCCGGATATCGCTGCCGGTGATGTTCTGAAGGTGCTCGGGGTGGATCCGAAGCAGCACTTCACCCAGCCCCCTCCCCGATATAACGAGGCGACCCTTGTCAAGGCCCTTGAGGAAAACGGGGTCGGGCGGCCTTCGACCTATGCGGCAATCATCTCGACCATTGTTGACAAGGAGTATGTCCTGCTCCAGCAGCGCCGGTTTTATCCCACGGATCTCGGGCGGCTGGTGAATGATCTGCTGGTGGCCCATTTCCCGGCAATCATGAATGTGGAGTTCACCGCTTCGATGGAGGCGGATCTCGACCGGGTGGAAGAGGGCAAGGTGAATTGGCGGGAGTTGCTCCGGGACTTCTACGGTCCTTTTCATGACAGCCTGGCCGAGGCCCGAAAGGAGATGAAATCGATCAAGCTCCAGGTGGTGCCCACGGACATCTCCTGCCCCCAGCCTGACTGTGACGGCATGCTGGTCATTAAATGGGGGCGGATGGGGGAATTCCTCGCCTGCGAGAAATATCCCGCCTGCAAGCATACCCAGAATTTCACCAAGGATTCCGAAGGGAAAATCCGTGCGGTGGAGCGTGAGCAGCCCGAGGTCTCTGAGGATCTGTGTGAAAAATGCGGCAAGCAGATGGTCTATCGCAGCGGCCGGTTCGGCCGTTTCCTGGCCTGTTCGGGGTATCCTGCCTGCAAACATGTCCGGGCCCAGACCACCGGTGTCTCCTGTCCGGAAGCCTCATGCACCGGCGAGTTGGTCCAGAAGGTTTCCAAACGGGGAAAACCGTTTTACAGCTGCAGCCGCTTTCCCAAGTGCCGGTATGCCCTGTGGGACAAACCGGTGGACCGGCCGTGCCCGAAATGCAAGGCCACCTTCCGGGTGGAGAAGGAATCGAAAAAGTCCGGACGACAGCTTGTCTGTGTTGACCAGAACTGCAAATTTTCCGAACCTTTTGACGATGAGGGTGACAAGGATTAACAATGCAGAAAATAAAGAAGAAATTGCGTGGCAAGAGTGGCCTGGATATTGTGAAGAAAGTTGTCGAGGCCGCGTTGGATAAAAAGGCGGAGGATCTGGTTGTCCTTGATGTGCGGGGGATCTCCTCCTTTGCCGATTATTTCGTGATCATGAGCGGCAATTCCACCCGGCATACCCAGGGGATTGCCACCGCGGTGGAGGGTGAACTTGCCAACAAACGGATCAATACCGGCAAGGCCGAAGGGTTGAGCGAGGGGCACTGGATCCTGCTTGATTATTCAGACGTTGTGGTCCACGTTTTCTACAAGGAGATGAGAAAGTTTTACGATCTCGAAGGGTTGTGGCACGATGCGCCCCGGGTGATCCCCGCGGCTGAACCCCAGCCGGCCGCTCCAGGCAGCCCAAGGCACTAAGGAGACCAAATGGGAAGAGTCTCTCCGGTATTACTTGCTATTCTTGATGGCTGGGGGCACGGCGCGCCCGTGGAAACAAATGCCGTTTTCATGGCGCATACCCCGCGCATGGACCAGTGGCGCAGCGAGTACCCCTGCACCACCCTCATCGCCCATAACGGGGCCGTCGGGTTGCCCGATGGGCAGATGGGGAACTCCGAGGTCGGCCACCTCAATATCGGCGCCGGGCGGATAGTGTACCAGGATTTTACCCGGATCAACCGGGCCATTGACACCGGGAGTTTTTACACCAATGAGGTTCTGGTCAGTTCCTTTGCCCGGATAAAGGATGAGGGTGCCACCCTGCATCTGCTCGGCCTGGTATCGGACGGCGGGGTGCACAGCCACATCGAACATCTCAAGGCCCTGGTTCGCATGGCTGACGACAATGGGGTCAAGAGGATCTGCATTCACGCCTTCATGGATGGCCGGGATACCCCGCCTGAAAGCGGGGCCGGGTATTTGCGGGATCTGGCCACGGCCCTTGCCGGAATCAAGGGTGCTCTGGTGGCCACCATCTGCGGACGATACTATGCCATGGACCGGGACAACCGCTGGGATCGTGTCAGTCTGGCCTGGCAGGCCCTGGTTGACGGCAGGGGGGTGCTCAGCGGGGCTCTGCCAGAGGATATAGTGGAGGAGGCGTATCGTCGGGGAGAAACCGATGAATTTATAAAACCCGTTGTCCGGGTTGATGGGAGCGGCCGCCCCCTGGGCACGGTTGCAGATGGAGATACGGTGCTTTTTTTCAATTTCCGGGCCGACCGCGCCCGGGAGTTGACCCATGCCTTTACTGACCAGGACTTTTCCGGATTTCCCTGCGCCCGCCGGCCGGATCTTGCCAGATTCATTACCTTTACCAGCTATGAAAAGGATTTTACCCTGCCGGTGGTCTTTGCGCCCACGGAACTGACCCGGATTCTTGGTGAGGAAATAAGCGCCCATGGCCTGCGCCAGCTGCGGATCGCTGAAACGGAAAAGTATGCCCATGTCACCTATTTTTTCAATGGCGGCAGGGAGGAGCCCTTTTCCGGGGAAGAGCGGGTCCTGGTGCCCTCTCCCAAGGAAGTTGCCACCTATGATCTCAAACCGGAGATGAGCGCGCCGGAAGTGACCGAGGAATTACTGGCCCGGCTGGAGAATAATCCCTACAGCCTGATTGTTCTCAACTTTGCCAATGGCGACATGGTCGGCCATACCGGGGTGCTGGCAGCGGCGATCAAGGCGTGTGAAACAGTTGACACCTGCCTCGGACGGCTGGTTGACCGGGTTTTGTCATTGGGCGGGGTGACTCTGATCACCGCGGATCATGGCAATGCCGATATCATGTATGACCCTGAGACCAAAGGCCCCTTTACCGCCCATACCTCCAACCCGGTGCCGCTTTACCTGGTCAGCGATCGCCACCGTCACTGCCGGTTGCGGGAGGGGGGATCACTGCGGGATATCGCCCCGACTATCCTCGATCTCTTCGGGATCGAAATTCCCGAGGCCATGGATGGCGCCACCCTTATCTCCGGATGCAACGAGCCATGAAATATATCAGTACCCGCGGGGGCATTGCCCCGATATCATTTAAAAAGGCCGTGATGATGGGGTTGGCCACCGATGGCGGCCTGCTCCTGCCCGAATCCATACCCCTTCTGGCAGACGACACGGTGAACGGCTGGCTGGAGGCGCGGTCCCGCAATGCCCTTTCCTACCAGCAGCTCGCCTTTGATGTTCTCAGCCTTTTTATAACGGATATTCCGGCAGGAAAGCTGCGGGAGCTGATCGACCGCTCCTATGCCGGGTTCCGCCATCCGGCGGTCACACCGATAACCCGGCAGGATGATCTGTACATCCTGGAGCTTTTTCATGGCCCGACCCTGGCATTCAAGGATGTTGCCCTCCAGTTTCTCGGCAATGTTTTTGAATATATTCTCCGGGAATCCGGCGGCAAGATGAACATCATCGGCGCCACCTCCGGCGACACCGGCAGCGCGGCGATCTACGGGGTGCGGGGCAAGGAGCGGATCAGCATCTTTATCCTTCATCCCCACCAACGGGTGAGCCCGATCCAGGAACTGCAGATGACCACGGTCCTGGATGAGAATGTCTTCAATCTGGCGATTCAGGGGACCTTTGACCATGGACAGGCGATTGTCAAGCAACTGTTCAATGATATTGAATTTAAAGAAAAATTTCATCTCGGGGCGATAAACTCCATTAACTGGGCCAGGATCCTTGCCCAGGTGGTCTATTATATCAACGCCTGGCTCGATGTGGGCAGGGGGCCGGAACAACAGGCAGTTGATTTCTCCGTGCCCACTGGAAATTTCGGCGATATATTCGCAGGTTTTGTCGCCAGGAAGATGCTCGGTCCGGGCCGGATCCGGGCCCTTATTCTGGCCACCAATGAAAATGATCTTCTCTCCCGTTTTGTCACCCGTGGAGATTATTCCCTGGGCACGGTGGTGCCGACCGTGAGTCCTTCCATGGATATCCAGGTGGCCAGTAATTTCGAGCGCTATCTCTACTATCTGCTTGATGAGAATCCTGATCTGACCAGGAGGAAGATGGAGGAGTTTGCCGAAACAGGCGCGCTCTGTTTTGACTCCAGCCAGCAGCAGAAGATCCGCGGGATTTTTGCCGCCCGCAAGGTGAGCGAAGGGGAAACCACAAAGACCATTGGTGATTTTTACCGAAAATGCGGATATATCCTCGACCCGCACACCGCGGTTGGAGTCTGCGCCGCCCACTCCTTTAGAAAGGACGATGTGCCACTGGTCTGTCTGGCCACCGCGCATCCTGCCAAGTTCGGCGAGGTGGTGGAAGAGGCGATCGGCGTTTCCCTCGCCCTGCCGGTGGAACTTGTCGGCCTGTCAGAAAAGGAGCGACGCTGCAGGGTCGTTGCCGCGGATGCGGCGGTGGTGAAGCAGTTCGTTGTTGAACACGCCTGTTAGAGAAACTCCGGCGGCACGGAGTCTTTTTTCCGGCCCAGCCTGCCGATTGTGATTTTTTCCGTTGTCCAGCGTGGCGGAAAGGAGATCGGTTCCCTTTCCGGATCAATGGGGTTATCAGAGGGGAGACGGCGATGGATGTTTCCGAACGGATCAGGCATATGCAGGCCCTGGACCTTTTCCAGGATCTTTCCGAGGAAAAACACCGGGAATTCATCGGGGCGCTGGCTGAGAAGCAACTCAACCCCGGCGACATTCTCTTTCGGGACGGGGACCCGGCCGATTCGCTCTATGTTCTGGTGAAAGGGGCCCTCTCTGTCACAAAAAACAATCGCCCGATAACCCAGGTTGAACCGGTTGATTATATCGGCGAAATGGCCCTGCTTGAGGATCTGCCCCGGTCCGCCACCGTGACAGCTGTCAAACCTTCAGTGCTGCTCGTGGTCAGCAGGCCACTTTTTGAACGCTATCTTCAGGGGCATCCTGTCTCCCAGCTTTCGATCACCAGAAGCCTGTGCCGCAAGATCCGCCGGGATACCGAAATGATCGCCCGGGACTGTGAAAGGGCCAATATTCTGCTCCACGACATGAAGAACCGGTTGACTCCCTTCATGTATCTTGACCTGCTTGTCGAGCCCCTTTCCGGGGGGCCGCACGCGAAATTTATCCACATGATGCGCGAGTGCCGCCGTCACCTCCTGGCCATGACCGAAGAGGCCATGGCATTGATAAAAAAACAGAAAAGGGCATATACACTGGAGAGCGCATCACTGCTCGGGCTGGTCTGTGATGTGGTGGAAAATGAGCTGCCGGAACATCCTGATCTGGACGGTAAAACGATGCGGGTGGTATCTGTCCGCGAGATACCTGAATTTCTCTTCCACCAGTTTGATATCAGGAGAGTCCTGACCAATCTCATCCTCAATGCCGCCCAGGCGAGCATGGCCGGAGGGGATATTGAGGTCGAGGTGGATCATGGAGAGAAAGAGGCGGTAGTCCGGGTCCGGGATCACGGCGAGGGGATAGCGCCGGAGCTTTCGGAAAAAATATTTGCCTTTCAGTTTACCACCAAAGAGCAGGGCAATGGGTTGGGTCTGTCATCCTGCCGCCAGATCATTGAAGAACGGCATGGCGGCTCCCTTGGTTTTACCTCGATTCCGGGAGAGGAGACGACCTTTACCTTTACTCTGCCCATGGGGTGAAGAACAGGAGGCGAGGTGGCAATGGGGTTAAGTGCTGAGATGGAATCCTTCCGGGGCCAGGTCGAAGAGGTGGTTTCCTTTTTACGGGACAGGCTTCCGGTTCTTCCACAGACAGGGATCGTGCTTGGCACCGGCCTGGGTGAACTGGCTGCTCTGATCGAGCAGGCGGTGGTGATTCCATTTTGCACGATTCCCCATTTCCCCCGGGCAACGGTTGAAAGCCACCAGGGAAACCTGGTTGCGGGAATGTTCGCCGGCCGGCCTGTTGCTGTGCTTCAGGGCCGGTTTCATTATTATGAGGGCTATTCCGCCCGGGAACTGACATTGCCGGTCCGGGTTCTTTCGCTGCTGGGCGCAGAGACCCTTGTTGTGACCAATGCCGCGGGCGGGCTTGATCCCGCATACGCACCGGGCACGGTGATGGTCATCCGCGACCATCTCAATTTTATTCCGGACAACCCCCTGCGCGGCCCGAACGTTGATGGCTGGGGGGTGCGTTTCCCCGACATGTCCGCAGTCTATGATCCCGGGCTCATAGAGAAAACCCATGAATGCGCCAGGCGGTTGGCACTGGGTCCGGTGCGCAGTGGGATCTACGCCGCCGTGCCCGGCCCGAGCCTTGAAACCCCGGCGGAAACGCGCTTTCTGCGAAGGAGCGGGGCTGACGCCGTGGGCATGTCAACGGTGCCGGAGGTGATCGTTGCCCGTCATGCCGGAATGCGGGTTCTCGCCCTGTCAGTGATCGCCAATGTCAATGACCCGGACAATTTCAAGCCCATTCTCATTGATGAGGTTATCAGGGCATCGCGGGACGCGGAGCCTCATCTTCACAGGCTGATCCAGGAGGTGCTTGCGGCGATGTAAGACGCGTCCCGTATACTTCCATATCCGTGCTATCCGCTGATTCTACCCCCTGCCTGATTTTTTTCTAATCACCCTCAAACTCAGTCAGGCTGAATATCTGGTATTTTTTATCGCGCAACTTCTTCTCTCCCCCAACGTCCGGCAGGTTGACGATAAAACACATCTCAACCACGATCCCGCCCAGTTTTTCCACCAGTGCCGCCGCGGCAAGGGCGGTGCCGCCGGTGGCGAGCAGGTCGTCAATCAGAAGAACCCTGGTGCCTGAGGGAAAGGAGTCCTTGTGGATCTCTATCCGGTCGGTGCCGTATTCCAGGGCGTATTCCTGGAAGATGATCTCTGCCGGCAGTTTGCCCTTTTTCCTGATCGGGATAAATCCCTTGCCCAGGGTATAGGCCAGGGCGCCGCCGATGATGAATCCCCGCGACTCGATACCAACGATAACGTCAAAGGCAATGTCGCCCTTGATATAGCGCTGGGTGAAATTGTCGATCACCAGGCGGAACCCCACCGGGTCGCTGACCAGGGTGGTGATATCCCGGAACATGATTCCTTTTTTCGGGTAATCGGGAACGGTGCGGATCTTTGATTTGATGGTCATTTTATCTCCTTTATTTATCTGGGGAAGGCAACTCTGCCCTCCCGGGGCACACTATGGCTATCCCCGGCAGGGGCATTTTTCATCCTGTATCCTGGGCAGGGTCCTGAGTAGGAGGCCCCTGACGTTGTCACCGTTTTTTTTCATCGTTGCCAGGATCATCTCCCAGGTTACCGGTTCCTCGTCTTCCTTCCAGCAGTCGTAGTCAGTACTCATGGCAATGGACTGGTAACAGATGCCCGCCTCCCGCGCAAGGACAACCTCGGGTACGGTGGACATGTTGATGATATCCGCGCCCAGAATCCTGAACATGTGGGATTCTGCTCTGGTGGAGAAGCGGGGCCCCTCAATGGTCACCACGGTCCCCCGTTCATGGTGGCGGAGCCCCATCTCTTTTGCCGAATCAATGAGCAGGGTGGAGAGCCTGGCACAGAAGGGCTCGGCCATGGGGGTGTGGACAACCCGGTCCTCGTGAAAGGTCAGCTTTCTCTGTTTGGTGAAGTCAATGAACTGGTCGACGAATACCAGATCCCCTGGCCTGATTTCCTCCCGGAGAGATCCCACGGCGGTGGTTGCGAGAATATGGGTGCACCCGGCCTCTTTGAGGGCATGGATATTTGCCCGGAAATTGACCATGGTGGGTGAAATCGAGTGGTCTCTGCCGTGGCGGGCCAGGATAACGGCGGCAACCCCATTGATGGTGCCGGTAATAAGCGGCGAGGATGGCGGGCCGTAAGGGGTTTCGACATGCACCTCCCTCATCTCTTCCATGAGTTTGGGGTCGTCTAAACCCGAGCCGCCGATGATTGCAATTTTCATGAATTTTCTTCCTTTTTCCGGTGACTGTTGTGTGCTGATCGATTTTTTGTCTCTGGATTTCGGATACCGTGGGTCTCTGGTGAGCGGAAACGAATACCAGGGAGCAAAAAAAAAATCAGGTCCTGAAAGTGTTATTTTTTTCCGGCCATGAGGTGTCAAAACTACCCGTAAAGATATAAAATACTTTACATCTACAGGTCAAGGGATAAGGTTCCCGGTTCTGGCCAGACTGGGTGAAAGTTGTTTCCTGACACGTCGGGGAGAGTGGTCAATGGCACCCGATGCGTCAAATGGTCGCGGAAAAAGAAGTTTCCTTGTCCATGGATTTGATGTAGATATAGTGTATTGGATAAATGGAGTAAAAATTTTTTTAAGGGGAAGTACACATGTTCGGACTCGGCATGCCGGAACTGATCGTCATTCTGGTCATAGTGGTGATCATCTTTGGCGCAGGTAAACTGCCGGAGATTGGCGCAGGCCTGGGCAAGGGAATAAAGAATTTCAAGAAAGCGACCCACGACGAAGACGAATCCGCAAAGATTGATGACAAAAAAGATTCCGACGCCTGAACTCGCTCGGATAAGACCTGAATGGCCACCGGGCTGAACCGGGACCATGGGGAGGAAATATGTTTGGACTGGGAACTCCGGAGTTGGTTGTGATCCTTGGCATTGCCTTCCTTGTTTTCGGCGGCAAGAAGCTGCCGGAACTGGGAGCGGGACTCGGCAAGGGGATCAGTTCGTTTAAGAAAGGACTGCGGGATGTAGAGGAGGCTGCCAAGGAAAATGTGCCAGGGGTCCAGGAGATTGCCGCGGTCAAGGAAGAGGCGGGCAAGATCAAGGAAGACCTCAATGTGTTCAAGAAGGAGACTTCCGGGGCCTAGCCCCAGGATTGTGCCGACAGGATAAATGAAAACCCGTAGTCGCCCAAGGAGGCGATGCGGGTTTTTTTATTTCCGCTACAGTTTCCGCTTGTCCACCACCCTCTGGCTCTTGCCCTCGAATCGTTGCAGGCTCTTTTCCTCAACCAGTTTGATCTCCATGGAAACGCCCAGTTCCGAGCTGAGCCGTTTCTTGATCAGATCGACCATCTGCCGTTGTTTTTTCATCTCATCAAAAAAGATCGACTCCGTTACCTCCACCAGAACCGTGGCCCGGTCCTGATGATCTTCCCGCTCAACAATGATCTGATAATGGGGTTCGGTGCCCTCGATTTCAAAGAGTACGTTTTCAATCTGGAGGGGAAAGACATTGACTCCCTTGATGATCAGCATGTCATCGGTCCTGCCGAGAATCCGGTGAATTCTGGAGAATGTCCGGCCGCAGGGGCATGGCTCGGGCAGCATCCTGGTCAGGTCCCGGGTCCGGTAGCGGATTACCGGGAAGGCCTCTTTGGTCAGGGTGGTGATTACCAGCTCGCCCACTTCTCCCGGGGCCACCGGTTCAAGGGTCTCCGGGTGGATAATTTCCATGAGAAAATGATCTTCGTTCATGTGGAGTCCGTTACATTCCCGGCATTCTCCGGCCACGCCCGGTCCCATAATTTCCGAAAGCCCGTAATTGTCAGTGGCGGTGATCCGCAGTTTGTTGTGGATCTCCTGGCGCATCGCCTCGGACCATGGTTCGGCACCGAACAGTCCGAATTTCAGGGAGAGTGCGTTTATATTGATCCCCATATCGAGCATGGTGTCGGCCAGGACCAGGGCATAACTGGGGGTGCAGACCAGGGCGGTTGTCTTGAAATCCTGCATGATCTGGATCTGTCGCTTGGTGTTGCCGCTTGATATCGGGATAACCGATGCGCCGATCCGTTCCGCGCCGTAATGAAGACCGAAACCGCCGGTAAAAAGACCGTAGCCGAACGCGATCTGCACCACATCATCATTGGTCAGTCCTGCGGCGGTGAGGATCCTCGCCACAAGGTGTGACCAGTTCTTGATGTCGTTGCTGGTATATCCGACCACAGTGGCAGTGCCGGTGGTGCCGGAGGAGGAATGGACCCGGACCACCTCCCGCAGGGGGACGGCGAACATCCCGTAGGGGTAGTTCCGGCGGAGGTCATCCTTGGTCGTAAAGGGGAGTTTCTGCAACTCTTCAAGAGATTTAAACCCATCGGGATTGAGCTTCATCTCCTTGAACCGGTTGCGATAAAAAGGGACATGGGTCGCCACCCGGAACAGGGTGGACTGAAGGCGTTCCAGCTGGAGCTGTTCCAGATCCTCCCGTGTCATGCACTCTTTTTTCTCTTCCCAGTACATTGCCATGCCTCCAGCTTGATTGAGTTAGTTTTCATCCGGAACAAAAGACTTTCCGGACGGACACTCGTTACATTATTCAGCCACATCGCGGCCAAGATAGGCCCTCTGGACATCCTTGTTCGCCAGCAGATCCTCGGCCGGGCCTTGGACGATTATCTTGCCGGTCTCAAGGACATAGCCCCGGTCGGCGATCTTGAGCGCGGCATTGGCGTTCTGTTCAATCAGGAGTACGGTGCTCCCTGCCTCGCGCAACCGGATGATCACCTGAAAGATATCGCGGACAATGAGTGGGGCCAGTCCGGTGGAAGGTTCGTCCATCATTACCAGGGATGGCCCGGCCATCAGCGCCCGGCCCATGGCCAGCATCTGCTGTTCGCCCCCGGACAGGGTACCGGCGAGTTGGGTTTCCCTTTTCTTGAGCACAGGAAAAAGTTCATAGATCCTGGAAAGTTCACGATCAGTGGTCGTGCGATCCATCTTGCGGACATAGCCGCCGAGAATGAGATTGTCGCGTACGGTCATGGTCGCAAAAACCTGGCGGCCCTCGGGAACAAGGGAGCAGCCCATGGCAACTGTTTTCTCGGCAGAGAGCGTGCGCAGGTTTTTTTCTTTAAAAAGAATTTCCCCGGAGGTGATCCCCACCAGTCCGGCAATGGTGTGCAGAAGGGTTGTCTTGCCCGCACCATTGGCGCCGATTATGGTCACGATCTCGCCGGGGTCAACGTGCATTGAGATCCGTTTCAGCACCCGCAGTTTGCCGTAGCCGGCCTCAAGATTCCTGACCCTAAGCATCCTCTTCTCCCAGATAGATACGGATGACCTCTTCGTTCTGCTGGATCTCCGGGGGAGTTCCCTCGGTTATCTTTTCTCCGAAGTTCAATACCACGATCTCGTCGGATATTTCCATGACCAGCGACATGTCATGTTCAACCAGTAATACGGTGATGCCTTGATCTCTGATTTTGGTGATTAATTCACCAACCTCGGCGGTCTCATAGATATTGAGGCCGGCTGCCGGCTCGTCAAGCAGGAGCAGGGTGGGCTCGGCCGCCAGGGCCCTGGCGAATTCCACGGCCCGTTGCTGGCCAAAGGAGAGGTTGGTCACCTCTGTGTCGGCAATACCGCTGATACCCATGAGATCGAGATACCCCATGGCCCGCTGCCGGATCTCCTTTTCCTCTTTCCAGGTCCAGGGGAGATTAAACATTCCGGCGAGATATCCGGAGCGGCTTTGTACGTGACGACCGACCATCACGTTCTCGAGGGCGCTCATTCCGACAAAGAGTTTTATGTTCTGGTAGGTGCGGGATATCCCCATTTCGGCAACCTGAAAAGGCTTTTTCCCCTGGATGACGGTGTTGTTGAACAGGACATTTCCGCTTGAGAGAGGCAGGTTGCCGGCAATGAGGTTGAACAGGGTGGTTTTGCCGGCACCGTTGGGGCCGATAACCGATTTGATCACCCCCCGGTCAACGCCGAAGCTGACATTGTTAACCGCATGGAGGCCGCCGAAAAAGCGGTTTACGTTGTTGAGTTCAAGAAGAGGCACAGTTCCTGTCCGTTATTTTTTTCCGTGAAAATTAACCCTGGTCATCAGTATCATTACTTTGCCACTTTGCCACTTTGCCACTTTGCCACTTTGCCACTTTGCCACTTTGCCACTTTGCCACTTTGCCACTTTGCCACTTTGCCTAGTCCCCGGCAGTATCCTTTTTCAGCAGATTCCTGATCTTCTGGCCCAACCCCAACCGGAGGATCCCGTTGGGGGCAAAAAGCATGATCAGGATAAGAATCGTGCCAAAGACCGCATCGTCAAAGGATCCGAAAACTCCCCGCAGAGAGAGGAAGTTGAGGATAACTCCCATGATCAGGGCGCCCCAGAGGTGGGCCATGCCACCCACCGCGACAATGGCCACATAGCGGACCGACTTCATCACTCCGGCCTCGGAGGGACCGATGCCGCCATTGTAGTGGGTGAGAAAAACCCCGGCCACGGCAGCAAATACCGCGCTCAGGACAAAGGTATGGAGTTTGAGGCGGGCGGTGTTGACACCCATGGCGTTTGCCGCCTCCTCGGAACCGTGGATAGATCGCAGGGCCCGGCCGATCCGGGAATGAATCAGGTTCTGGAGCAGGATCGTCCCGAATATCACCAGGCCCCAGGCGATATAGTAGTTGGATACCCTGACATCCTTTTTTCCGGAAACCGCAAGGCCTGGAAAAAGTTCAAACGCCGGCACATCGGAGATGCCGTCTGCGGCGCCGAAGAAATAAGAGGCGAGGACGATGCGGTAGATGATGATTCCGAAACCAAGGGTGGCCATGGCCAGGTAATGCCCTTTCAGTTTCAGTACCGGCCCGCCAATGGCAAAGGCAATGATGGCAGCGGTGACAATAGCTGCGGCAAATGCCACCCATGGCTCGACGGTGAGCAGTGCGGAGCCGTAAAGGTCCTGGCGCTCCAGAAGTAAACCGGCCCGTTCGAGAAGGGAGACGGCTGGATGGTCTTTAATTCCGATGAGGTTATGGGTGGTCAGTGCGCCTGAGATGTAGCCGCCAATGGCAAAAAAACCGGCATGCCCCAGCGAGATCTGTCCCGCGTATCCCATGAGGAGACAGAGCCCGATAACCACCAGTGAGTAATAGGCCACCATGGTCAGCTGGGTCAGGTAGAAACCGGTGGCCGTTACCTGGGTGGCGAACTGGACAACAATGACCAGAACAAGGAAGATTCCAACGGGGATGTAGTGCCTGCTCATCATCTCTCTCAGAACTCCTTGAGGCTGGCGACTTCACTGCTGCCAAAGATGCCGTGCGGCCGGACAAAGAGGATTATGAGCAGGATGGTCGTGGCAATGGCGTCCTGAAAGGCCAGGGGGACCACGATGATGCTCAGGGCCTCGATGATTCCCAGCAGAAGACCGGCAGCCACCGCGGCCATGCTGTTGCCCAACCCCCCGATTATCGCCACGGTGAAGCCCTTTATTGCCAGTCCCGGGCCCATGTCATATTCGGTATAGGTGATCGGCGACATCACGCAGCCGGCCACTGCGCCAAGTCCCGCGCTGAGAACAAAGGAGAGCGTTACCATGTTTTTGGCGTTGATTCCGCAGAGGGTCGCGGCCCGCCGGTTGGCGGCGCAGGCCCGCATCTCACGTCCCAGTGAAGTGTAGCGGAAAAATGCGCTCAGGCCGAGCACCAGCAGCGAACAGACCCCTATAACCCATAATACCTGGGGCGAAACCCTGGCCCCGAGGATGGAAATTGAAGAGGTCTCGTTGCCGATGAAATAGGGCAGGGATCGAACATTTTCACCCCAGATATGCAGGGCCGCTTCCCGGGTCAGAATCGAGAGACCGATGGTGATGATGATCATCCGCAGCACCGAGTGGGTGTCGAGCCAGCGGATAAAGATGGTCTCGATCAGGGCCCCGACAATCATGGTGGCGATGACGGCAAGTGCAATGGCCGGAATGATCGGCATGAAGGTGTTGAGAGTTATGGAGATCATGCCGCCCAGCATGACAAATTCGCCCTGGGCAAAGTTGATGATGCCGGTGGTGTTGTAGATGATGTTGAAGCCGATGGCAACAATGGCGTAAATAATGCCGTAGGTTATGCCGGCAAAAAGATACTGGGTAAGGAGTTCAAAGCTCATGGATGATAACTGTGGGTGGAGAAGGCAGAGACGGGCGGATCGTCAAGCGGCCCGCCCGTCTCAGAATATCTCAGGTTTGACTTCAGTTTACTTGGTGTAGACGGCGAATTTACCATCTTTAACGGTCAGCATTTCAAAGGAGTCCAGGGCCAGTCCATTGTGGTCTTCGGGCGAGAAGTTGAAAACCCCGCCGGTTCCCGGAACATTTTTCATGTTTTCAATGGCGTCCCGAACCTTTTCCCGGTCGGTGCCAGCCTGCTCAACGGCCTTGGTAAGAATGAGCAGGGCGTCGTAGGCATGACCGCCAAAGGTGGAGGCATCTTCCTTGAACCGGCTCTCGTAGTCTTTCTTGTACTTGAGCAGGAGTTCCTTCTGGGGATGGTCGGCGGGCAGGACATCAGCCACCAGTAACCGGCCTGCCGGGAAGATTATCCCTTCAGCCGCGGCACCGGCCGCCTCTACATATTTGATGTTGCCAAATCCGTGGCTCTGGAAAAGCGGGGCTTCCCAGCCGGACTGGCGCATGTTTTTGGCAACAATGGCCTGGGCCGGGACGATGGACCAGTTCACCACCGCCTGGATATCTGCGTTGGACCGAATTTTTGTCACCACCGCGGTGAGATCCGTGGCCCCCTTGTCATAGACCTCGTTGGCAAGAATTTCTATGCCGAATTCCGGGGCGATTTTTTCCAGCTGCTCCTTGCCCGCACTGCCGAAACCGGTGTTGTCGGTCAGTATTGCGATCTTGGAAATGCCGCTATCTTTCATGGTGGCATAGATTTTCTGTACGGCGTAGCTGTCTTTCTGTGGGGTTTTGAAGACGTATTTGGCCACAGGGTTGACAATGACCTCAGCGGCAGCGGCGGAAAGGAGGATGGTCTTTCCTTCCTCGGCAATGCCCTTGATCTTCATGGTCTCGCCGCTGGTGGATGGTCCGATAATGGCAAAAACCTGATCTTCCTCGATAAATTTCTTGGCAAAGGAAATCGCCTTTTCCGGGTTGCCGCCTGAGTCGTCGATTTTCAGATCGATTTTGGTGCCGTTGATGCCGCCGGCGGCATTGATCTCTTCCACCATCATCTCAAGGGTCCTGGCCTCGGGTCCCCCCAGAAAGGAGGCCGGCCCGGTAACCGCCAGAATGGCACCGACCTTGATCGTTTCCGCGTGGCTGGAAACCGGCCCGGCCGCAACAACGGCCAGGGAGCCAAGCACTCCCAGTACTCCTGCTACTAATTTTTTCATTTCCTTAATCCCCTTATGAATATTTTTTTTGTTTCCCGCCGGATATCCCTTAATGTGCCGGAAATCCGGGCAGGCTAGAGACTACAGACCTGTTCACTGGACAGAACCCGGAGCCCGGATTCAAGCAGGACTGCGATTGCCGCGTCGGGGTCGTCAAAACGGAAGATGATTACCGCATTCTGACCACTTTTCTCAACAAAGGCGTACATGTATTCCACATTGATTGCTGCCTCGTTCAAGGTGTTAAGCACGTCCGCGAGTCCGCCGGGCCTGTCAGCCACCTCCACTGCGACCACGGAGGCCCGGCTCACCGTGAACCCTTTCTCCTTGAGGACCTCAACCGCCCTGGTCGTGTTGTCAACGATCAGGCGGAGGATGCCGAAATCAGCGGTGTCGGCCAGGGAAAGGGCGCGGATATTGAGCCCTTTTTCGGAAAGGACGGCGGCGACCTCTGCCAACCGGCCGGATTTATTCTCCAGGAATACCGCGATCTGTTCGACCTTCATTGCCTCTCTCCCTGTCATGGAAATCCTGATTTTGAGGATACCCCTATATCTTGCGGTTGTCGATTACCCGTTTTGCCTTGCCTTCACTGCGCTGGATAGTCTTGGGTTCTACCAGGGTGATCTTGCAGGTGGAGCCGATCAGATCCTTAATCTCCGCCTGGATTCTTCTGGTCAATTTTTCCAGATTCTTTACCTCGTCAGAAAACAGGGCGTCGCTCACCTCAACCTGAACCTCCATGGTGTCAAGGGAACCCTCGCGGCTGACGATAATCTGATAATGGGGCTCTACACCCTCAATTCCCATGAGCACGTGTTCCACCTGGGAGGGGAAGACATTGACCCCGCGGATGATCAGCATATCGTCGGTGCGGCCGGTGACCTTGTCCATGCGGACGAAATTCCGGCCGCATATGCATGGTTCCGCATTAAGCCGGGTAATGTCTTTGGTCCGGTAACGGAGCAAGGGGAAAGCCTCCTTGGTCAGGGTGGTGAAGACCAGTTCGCCGGTTTCTCCGAAAGGCAGTGGCTCTCCGGTATCAGGATCGATGATCTCAGGAAGGAAATGATCTTCAAAGATATGCATCCCGTTCTGGGCCTCGATGCACTCCATGGAGACCCCCGGACCCATGACTTCGGAAAGCCCGTAGATATCAATGGCCTTGAGGCCGAGTTTTTTCTCAACCTCTTCGCGCATGTTTTCACTCCAGGGTTCTGCCCCGAAGATGCCCACCCGGAGCTTGATCGTCGCCGGGTCTATACCCATGTCGGCCATGGTGTCGGCAAGATTCAGGGCATAGGAGGGGGTGGCGAGCAAGACCGTGGAACCGAAATCCTGCATGATGAGGATTTGTCGTTTGGTGTTGCCGCCGGAAATCGGGATCACAGTGGCCCCTAAATTCTCCGCGCCGTAATGGGCGCCGAGGCCACCGGTAAATAAGCCGTAGCCATAGGCGTTGTGAACCATGTCGCCCGGACGAACCCCGCCGCAGGAGAGGGCTCTGGCCATCAATTCGGCCCAGGTAGAAATATCGCGCTTGGTATACCCGACCACGGTGGGTTTGCCGGTGGTGCCGGAAGAGGCGTGCACCCTGACCACCTGTTCCATGGGTACGGTGAAGAGCCCGAAGGGATAGTTGTCCCGCAGGTCATTCTTGGTGGTGAATGGCAGTTTTTTTATGTCGGCAAGAGATTGTATGTCGCCGGGTTTTACCCCGGCCGCGTCCATCTTGACGCGGTATGGAGCCACCCGGGCGTACATTCTCGTGGTAAGATCCTGCAGGCGCCGCAGTTGTAGCTTTTCAAGATCCTCGCGCGGCATGGTTTCGTACTCCTGGTTCCAGATCATCCCTCAACTCCTTTACTGATTTTCATTAGTGCACATTTTTCAGAGTGTTCCTGCGGGGGGGGCCGCCTGGGTCGGTGATACGTTCTTTTCTCTCTGTTTTTATACAAAAAAAGTGCCAGAAGAGATGAAAAAAATACCCGAACCTTTGTGATGGGGCAATCTTTTTCTGGGACGGTAAGCGGAATCAAACCCGGCCACGCAGCGTTACTGATCATTATTGGCTTGTGTTTTCCTCTCTGTCGAAGTATTTTTGCTTGGAAATTGGGCGATTAACTCAGTGGTTAGAGTGCCACCTTCACACGGTGGAAGTCACAGGTTCGAATCCCGTATCGCCCACCAGAAGATCTTGAACAGGGAGTGGGACAGCGCCACTCCCTGTTTTTTTTCTCTGAAGACCCCTCCTGTAAGCAGGCCCATACTAGCCGCAAAACCGTGGAATTGGTATCAGGAAAACCAGTATAATCATCCCGGGAAATCCTTAGCAGGGCCTGGACCTGTCACCAACAAATACCACGGCAGCACTTCATGTGCGGTCCCGGCTTACCGGATCGGGGTGGGTGTTTTCTTCGGGAGAGCGGGTGAGCATTGCCTCAATCCGGTCACAACTCTCGGCCAGCAGGCCGGAAAATATTTTTTCATACCCATGATCAAGTATATCGAGCCTCCGCCTCTCCCGGATATTTCCCCGGATTACATCAAGTGGTTCTTCAAAAATGGCAACCAGCTCCAATGGATCCTCAATCCCCTGCGGCAGGGTTAAGCGGTCGGCCAGATGAACGGCGGCCCGGAGTATGAGCTCCAGCTGATGTTCTTCATCTGCCGGGGTCTCGATTTCCATGTCCATTTCGTGGCGGCGAACAGCGCGGCAGAGTTCTTCGGGGATATTGAATCGGGCAAGCACCGCAGCCCCCAGTTCCGCATGGGTGTACCCGAGAACCCGGCGTTCCGCGGTCAGGGCGTTTAGCTTTTCACTGCGTTTAAGATCTGATATTTGTCTGGATATATCAGGGAGATAGGCTGCTATGACAAGTTTGCCGACATTGTGCATCATTGCCGCGGTAAACAGTTCGGCTGTTTTTTCATAATCCAACGCCCTGGCGAGCATGGTGGCAATGGACGCGCTGAAGGAGGCATGGCGATGAAATTTGTCCAGATTGAATTGCGATGTGGCAAGTTTTTTCTCGAACTGGTCCATGATCAATGAGGAAACAAGGCTCTGGCGCATGGCGTTGAATCCGAGGATCCGCAGTGCGTGATTGATGTCGTTGACCTGCCGTCCATAGACTGACGAGTTTGCCATCTTGAGGAAGCGGATGGTTACTTCGGGCGGGAGTCGGGTGATAAGAATCTTGAAGTTCGAGTCCGGGTCGTCGATAAGCTTGAGAAGCGCCATGGTCTGATCGTTGATCAGGGGAAGATTATCGATGGTGGCGGTCAGTGTGGCAAGATGAGTCGTGTCAGGCATGGACTGGCCCTTTGTTGAGATCATGCGGCTCGGTAACCGGGCGGACAGGGGTGATTCTGGTTTGAAAACAACTAAGTGTAGCCACCCGGAAAAAACAGACTTTCCGGACCGACACTCAGTAAAATTCTCGGTGATCTCACCTTATCTCCCGGACACCGGGGTATCTTCACGGCTGTCTGGAGCAGAACGGTACGGGATCTTTATACTTTTCATAGCAGGGACTTGCCTCGGAGTCAATTAAATTGCATGTTTTGAATGGGGTGAACCTGCAAAGAGCAGAATTTGACGGATTTCATCAACAAACATCATTTTTCTCGGTTAGCGGCGGAAGCCTCCGGGTTCGGTGGCTGCGCGGGCTGCTTGCGCGCGCATCAGCGCAACCCACCGTTTTTCCTGATCTTCTCAAGGAGTTCTTTTTTCGGGGGCTGACTGTTTGTCAGTGTAACTGGCTGGAATAAAAGAATTTATTTGCTGGCGCGAATTGTGCCCGGACTGTATGATTTTATTGATTCTTCCGCAAAAACTGGTATGTTACCCGAGGAAAAGCTGGGCTCTCATTTCGGGAGCAGGAATACGAGAGGCTGCCGTGGAATTACAATGGTCCGGTGGCTGATAGTTAGAACACTTTGTTATTGGAGGACGTTGCGATGAAAAAAATTTTTATGAGCACCGCTGTAGCATCACTGGCAATTATGGCCCTGGTCGTTGGATGTGGATCCGGAGAAAAAGCTGAAACCAAAGCCCCTGCCGCGACCGAGGCCGCAGCACCTGCCGCAGCGCCTGCTGCTGGTTATGGAGCGCCTGCTGCAGCGCCTGCCGGTGGTGGTTATGGAGCGCCTGCTGCTGTAACCGAGGAGGCTGCCGCTCCGACTGAGGAGGCTGCCGCTCCTGCTGAGGCCGCTGCCGAGATCGTAGAAAAGGCTGAGGCGATGGGCGAAGCGGTTGTAGAGAAGGTTGAGGAAGTGAAAGAGGCCGTGTCCGAAATCGTACCGGTTGAAGCGCCGAAATAAGCAGTTGCTCGAAAGAGTGTATAAAAGGGGGCGGTTTCGACAAGAAACCGCCCCCCTTTTTTTTTGCGTATGCCTTAAATTTTTACAACTTGCGAGAGTCAGCTTTGGTTGCGGACAGCGGTTTAATGTTTAAAGGAACGCTGCCCGGTGTACTTCATGGCTACCTGGGGATCGGCCTCGTTGCAGGCCTGGATGGTCTCATAATCCCGGGCTGAACCGCCGGCCTGGAGAATGGCGGATACCCCCTGGCGGATGCCGACATCGGCGCCGTCGCGAAAGGGGAAGAATGCGTCGGAGATCATCACCGAGCCGGGCAGTCCCGCGCGGTCTTCCCTGGCCCTGGCGTCTATTGCCTCTTTATCACCTTTATTGCGTTCGCCTTTCTCAATCTCAAGCAGCATGTCCGCATAGGGAATGCCATAGGTGTCAAAGCAGAGAATGTCAGCGTATTTGATGTATGCCTTGTGCACCGCGATTTCCGCAACCCCTACCCGATCCTGTTCTCCGGTGCCGATGCCCACGGTGCAGCCATCCTTGATATACAGGACCGAATTTGAAGTCACCCCGTGCTCCACGGCCCAGCCGAAAAGCATGTCGCTGATTTCGCGGTCAGTGGGTTCGCGCTCGACCCGGTACTCAACGCCCTTTGCAGTGGTGACGGCGGGTTTGAGATCAGCCGGGGTACGGATGGAGTTGACTGCGGATTGCTGGATGATGATTCCTCCGTCGATCAGGCTCTTGAAATCAACAAATCGATATTTTTCGAATTCTGCAAGCCGGTCTATGCGGTCCATTTTGATGATCCGCAGATTCTTCCGGGATTTGAGGGTTTCCAGGGCAGACCCGGAAAAATCGGGGGCCGCAACCACCTCAAGATAGTTTGCGCTGATGAGGGCGGCGGTTTCCTGGTCGCAGGCCCGGTTCATGATCAGGGCCCCACCGAATGCGGCGATGCGGTCGGCCCGGTTGGCCCGGTTATAGGCCTCGGCTATGGTCGACCCGTAGGCGGCGCCGCAGGGGTTGTTGTGCTTGAGGATGACCGCGGCCGGCCGGTCCATCAGATATTTAATGATGTTGAGGCCATTGTCCACATCGGTGAGATTGATTTTTCCGGGGTGTTTGCCAACCTGGAGCATATCTTCGACATCAATGCCGCTTACCAGCCCCTTGCCCGGTTCTATGAATTTGCAGTCACCGAGGACCAGATTGCCATTTACCAGTTCATAGAGGGCAGCTTCCTGGTCCGGATTCTCGCCGTACCGTACACCGCGTTCGTCAGTTGAGCCATCTTCCATGACAATCTTCCAGGTCTTTTTGCGGTAGACCAGTTTCTGGTCGCCAAAGGTGATGGTCATATCCATGGGAAAATGATCGCCAAGAATGGTTGTGTACATCTTTTTCAGGTCGGTCATGCCTCAACTCCTTCGCGTGTGATCGATTCACACTGCTCTCTTTCAGGTTTGGAAAGGACGTCTGTGCTGTCTTCAGAAAAAGCCGGCCAGATATCGGCCAGCCGAGGTCTTTTATTTACCCGTTTGCACCGCAATCCGCAAGCCCAAACGTCTCGCCGTCTACTGCTGGCAGGGATCTCCACGGAGGTACGCGGGTCTGCGGGACTCCACGATCAAGGCTATGCAGGCATTACTCAATTTCACGCTAGATACCCCTGATTCGTACGGCTGCCGGCCATGATTGCCTGGTCGGGAGATGCGTCGAGGGGGCTTCAGGGTATCAGCTGAAAGGAAATGTCCCAGTCCTTGCGCACCGGGTCATGCCCCTTATGGCGCAGGGCCAGGGAGACTTCCTCCAGGGAGCGATGGTCGCCTATGGCAAACTGTTCACCGTCAAGATCCGGGTCGGCATACCCGCCCGGCGCGGTGCAGGAGCCGGCTGAATATCTGGTCGGTCCCAGTCCGATCATTCCGTCCCGGTAACGGGCCTCTTCCCGGGTGGAGAGGACGATCCCCACATCAGGGTCAAAGATCCGCAGGGCACAGATGAGTTGGGTAAGGTTCCGTTCGCTGACCGTCAGCAGTGGTTCAAAATCCCCTGCCGCCGGGCGGAGGCGGGGAAAGGAAACGGTAAGCCCGGTTCGCCAGAAGTGTTTGCGCAGCCAGGCCAGATGCATTCCCAGGGCCAATCCTTCGGCCCGCCAGTCGGCAAGCCCGAGCAGGGTACCGATTCCGACCTCCCGCATGCCGGCGGCAGCAGCCCGGGCCGGAGTGGCCAGGCGGTATTCAAAATCGCATTTTTTCCCGGAAAGATGGACCTCATCATAGGTGGTGCGGTCATAGGTCTCCTGGTAGATGGCCACAGCGGTAATCCCGGCGGCAAACAGCCTGGCGTACTCTTCTTCCTCCATGGGTTGTACTTCAATGGAGACCGCGGCGAATTTTTCCCGCAGACGCAGGGCCAGTTTTTCCAGATAATCGACGCCGAGAATTTTTGGCGATTCCCCGGAAACAAGAAGGATATGGTTGAATCCCCGACTTAAGAGGATCGAGGCCTCGGCCTCGGCCTCTTCAAGGGTAAGAACCCGGCGGTTGATTCGGTTTTCCGCGGAAAATCCGCAATAGGCGCAGCGGTTGGTACAATAGTTGGAGAGATAAAGAGGGGCATAGAGCTGGGTGACCCGCCCGAAACGCTGTACTGTTACCGCGGAAGAGCGATGCGCCATTTCTCCAAGCATGGCATCCGCTGCCGGCGAGAGCAGTGCCGCCAGGCCCGATATGCCGGGCTGGGCGCTCTTCAGGGCAGTGCGTACATCTTCATCGCCAGCCGCGTTAATTCTTCTTTGCAGTTCGGTGAAATCCGGTATCTCGAACATGGCGCTCATTTGATGAAATCAAGGCCGGTGGTCGGCGACGAGGCAGCTGCTTCCTTTCCCTGGGGGCCGAGCCCGGCTTCATAGGCCTCGCGGCCAGCTTCCACCGCCAGGGCGAATGCACGGGCCATGCGTACCGGATCCCCGGCCACGGAAATTGCGGTATTGACCAGGACCGCGTCGGCGCCGATCTCCATGGCCTCTGCGGCATGGGATGGCGCGCCGAGGCCGGCGTCAACCACTACCGGTACCTGGGCCTGAGCAATGATAATCTCCACCTGCATCCGGGTCTGCAGTCCCATATTGGTACCGATCGGCGAACCCAGAGGCATCACCGCCGCCACGCCTGCGTCCTGCAGTTTGAGGGCGAGAATCGGGTCCGCGTTGATATAGGGCAGCACCTTGAACCCCTCCCTGACCAGTTCTTTGGCTGCAGCAAGGGTTTCAACCGGATCGGGGAGCAATGTCCGGGGGTCTGGGGTAACTTCCAGTTTGAGCCAGTCACCACTTCCGGCGGCCCGGGCAAGACGGGCGATGCGTATCGCCTCGGCCGCGTCCCGCGCTCCGGAAGTGTTTGGCAGAAGGACATATTTGTTCCGATCAAGAACCGCCATGATATCGTCGGCAGGATCTCCAAGGTCAACGCGCCGCAGGGCAACGGTGATCATTTCACTGCCCGATGCCTCGATCGAGCGCTGTAATATTTCAGCGGAGGGAAATTTGCCGGTGCCGAGAAAGAGACGGGACCGGAAAGTATGGCCGGCTATGGTGAGCATTTTCAGCCACCTCCCACAAAGCGGATCAGTTCGAGCATGGAGTCGTCCTTGAGCAGATAGGTGTTATATTCCTCGCGTTTGACTATGGTGCCGTTGCATTCCGCCACCACGTTTTCCGGCCTGAGCCCGAGATCGATTATGAAATCGTTGAGGCTGATACCGGGGCGCGTTACTTTTTCTTTGCCGTTGCAGATTATTTTCATGGGCATATACCGTGTCGGGAACAGTCTATTTAACCCCTTGGGGAAAAAGACGCAATATCTATCGGCTGTAAGGGTGTGGTCTTAAAAATACTGTTTCCCGTTCAGGCGAGGAAAAAATGATACCGGGCGAAGAGTTTTTTCAACGGGAAAGAATGACCCGCGGGGCTATTGGCCCCGAGTGGACAGTAAACCGTCAATCAGCTCAAGAAGCCTGGGGAGTTCCGGTTTGGTGACAAAGGCGTCTGCCCCGACCTGCTCGCACCTGCTCGCCATCTGGGAGTTGATCATAGAGGAGAAGATGACCACCTTGACCTGGGAGAGTCCCAGTTCTTGTTTTATTTTCCGACACAGGGTCAGGCCGTCCATCTTTGGCATCTCAATATCTGTAATCAACAGATTGAGGAAATCGGTTATTTTCTTGCCGGTCTTATCGGCCTGTTTTTTGAGGCGTATGATCTCGTGATAACATTCTTCGCCGTCGGCAAAGTGTCGAATCTGATCATATCCCGCCTCCTCCAGGACGTTGCGGATGTTGTTCCGGATAAAGGAGGAGTCTTCCGCCAGCATGAGATGTGCCTCATGGTGGCTGGTTGTGACACTTTGCGACCCGTGACTTTCCATTTTCATCGAGGGATCATATTCCGCAAGTATTGACTCAATGTCAATCAGGAGAATGATTGTCTCCTTAACCGTCAGACTGCCGGTAAAACGAGGTTTGTAGAAGGAGAGTCCCTCAGGAATCGGGCTGATTGACTCCCATGATGTCCGGTGGATCTTGTTCACCCCGTCAACCACGAGACCGAACATGCGCTCGTTCAGTTCGCAGACCAGGACAATCTGGCGCGAGTCTTGTTGCGGGTGGGGATTTTTTTCTTTGCCCAGGCACGTCTTGAGATCAATGAGCATGATGGATTTGCCACGCAGAAGAAGGGTGCCGGGAATCGCAGGAGGCATGCCGGGAAGGGTTGTGACTGCGTCCGGGTTAAAGACAATAATTTCGCGGGTTTTAAGCACGTTTATTCCAAAGGAGGAGTCATCCAGGTAAAACTCGATGATCTCCATTTCATTGGTGCCGCTTTCAAGCAGAATATTCTGGCTGTGGTTTGTGTTCACCGTATATTACCCGCTAAAAAATATGGTTGGACTGACCTGCCGGTTATCGGAGGTATCTGATTGCCTTATTCATCTAATCCCAGTAGAACCCGAAGGGTCTGATTTGCCTGGTGATGGGCCGCGATACCAACCCGGGGAGCCATCAGGCCCTGGCCTGGGGAAGCTGCTGTTTCACCATCGCCAACAATAAAAACCTTTGGAAAAATCTTTCTTGTTCGTATGGAATTGTTATCTGCAAAGCCGGCAAGTCCGGAGGAGGCCACGTACCCTGTATCCGGCATGCTGACAAGCCTGGCGCGCAGGGCCGAGGCCTTGGTTTCCGGGTTGTCGAAACATTCAACCACTACATCAACGTCCTTGAATACCTGGGGGATTGTTTCTTCGGAAAGATACGCATCAACAGTGAGATACTCCACATACGGATTTATCCGGAGGAGATTTTCCTTTAAGGCCGCGGTCTTTTTCATACCGATCTGGTCGATAAAATACTGCTGCCGGTTGAGATTGCTTGGTTCCACTACATCGTAGTCCACAAGCAGCAGGCGGCCCACACCAATGCGAGCCAGAGCCACTGCAACCTGGGAGCCGAGTCCTCCCAGGCCCATGATTCCGACAGCGGCTGTTTTTATTTTTTCATGAACTCCCGGGGTGTGACGGGCTATAAGCAGCGATTCCATTTCATCAGCGCAAGGTGTCTCACCTTTGGCGATGACACAGCAGACATCCCCGTCTTTTAGAAGTGTATCCGCTGGGACGGGAAACCCGTTGACAATAAAAAGATCAGCCCCAGGCTTGAACGTGACAGCCAGATCACCGATACGGGTCCCTGCCGGGGGATCTGCCTTTTTTTCGTTGATGCGGATCACTCTCTGTTCTCCCTGGCTGTTATCGAGGAATATTTTTTCCGTTGAGATTGGCAAAATAGTTGATGGTTACCTGATCTCCGATGGCGCAGTCATGAATGACGCTGTTGGAAAGTATGGTACAGCTTCCACCGATTGATGTCTTGCCGGTAATCCGGACATTGGGGTGGATAGAGGTATCCGCGCCAATGGAGACACTGTTCTCGATATAAATGCTCTCTTCGCCCAGCAGAGTAACCCCGGATTGCATCAATTCCTCGTTGCGTCTGCGCTGCAGTTCGCGGTGCGCCTGCGCCAGTTCCAGGCGGGAGTTTACTCCAAGGACTTCGAGAAAATCAGGGCATGTATAGGTGTTGACCTGTTGGTCCATCTCGCGGGCAATAGAAACGATATCGGTAAGATACATCTCCCCTTGCCGGTTCGCGGTGCCTACCCTGGTTAGGGCGGCAAAGAGAAACGGGATGTCTGCGCAATAGATGCCGGCATTTATTTCGCACACCGATCTTTCATCTGTGGAGGCATCCTTTTCCTCGACAATTTTTTCAAATACCCCAGCAGTATTGCGGATAATCCGTCCATACCCGGTGGGGTTTTCAAGCAGGGTCGTCATGACCGTGATTTTAGCGCCGCTTGCCCTGTGGGCGGAAAGCATGGCAGAGAGGGTCTCAGGGCGGATAAGAGGAATGTCGCCACAGAGGATGAGAAGGGTGTCGCTTTGTCCCACTGTCAAGTAGGGTTCGGCACAGAGAACCGCATGACCTGTACCCTGCTGTTTTTCCTGGATAACCGGTGTAAAAGTGTATCCACTCAACCGGGCGAGGACATTTTCCCTCTGATGTCCGACAACCACAAGGAGCGGTCCTATGGAAAGAGATCCCACTGCTTCAAGGACATGGTGAATCATCGGTGCAAAAAAAATTTCATGGAGGACCTTTGCCTTTTCCGATTTCATCCGTGTGCCCTTGCCCGCGGCCAGGATGAGGCATGCTGTCTTCGGGGTGGTCATCATAAACCTTTCCGCCTCTATGTTTCTTGGTATGTATTAATTAGTGTCCATCCGGAAACGCCACTTTTTAAAAATCTCGGTGTCGATCCGCAGAAGTATGTGCTCGCCGTACTCCAGTACGCCTGCGCATACTTCCTTGATCTCCTAGATCTTTTTCAAAATTGTCTGTTTCCGGATTGAAAACAACCACGTGTAGCCGTCCGGATCAGTCTGTTTTTTGCGGATGAAAACTAATTATAGACGGCAGAGTGTATCTCTTTCCAGGAAATTTGGAAAGTCTTGCCGCAAAAAAAACAAAAATGGCTGCACTTATGGGAAAAGGCGATCGAAATTATCTTCGCTAGAGTGGGCAAAAGGCAAACAGCAGCGGAGCACATGGAGCAAAAACATGGAGGAAGCCGGCAGCAGAGAGGCGGGTGGGGTGGATACCGGACATGGGGCAGGGAGTGGTGGGTCATGAAGTGGGGGAAGGGTGGGCAAAAAAAAAAGGTT
>JBFHXP010000018.1:0-29948 GCA_041598875.1 Desulfobulbales bacterium | reverse complement strand
TTTTTCAAAATTGTCTGTTTCCGGATTGAAAACAACCATGTGTAGCCATCCGGAAAAAAACAGACTTTCCGGATGGACACTACTTATATCTTTTTCCTTCTTTTCATTCCAGCACCGATCAACCCGGCAAGTCCCGACCCCAGAAGCCAGAAAGCGCCAGGCAAAGGAACAGGCGCAACTGTAACCCCCCCGATAAAGGATCGCTGGAAGCTAGGGGCGCCGCTATCTGTGAGTTTGATTGACAGGAGGAACTTATTGTTGAAAGTGTCAGGGAGGTCAAAGGTCTGCATATCAAGATGCTGGCCTCTGCCGTTATTCCAAACTTCCTTTGTCCAATTTGGATCAAAATTCGTTGTATAGCTCGGATTATAGTTATAGTCGCGAATGTGTTTGTTGCCGTCAAGTTCAACCTTGAAATACCCATTATCTGATCCGAAAAACTCAATAGAGGCATACTCTCCTGTAGAGTTCTCTCCCCACCATGTGCTGATGAGGGTGTAAACCAAGTCAACACCATAAATATTCACGGGTATATCAACAGAAACAATTCCTGTATTACCGCCTGCAGCTGTGGAACTATGCCAGATATTATTTCCTGAACTGTTTATGGAAAACGGTATCCCAGCGAACGTAAGGTTGCCAGTAGGATAGGTATGACCGTTAATCATTCCTCCCATAGAATATGTGCTGTTAGCGACTCCTGAAAGATCAACAGGAACAAAAGTAGAAGCATTAGCTGCTTCTGCGACCATGCTAAATACGCCTACACAAAAAACTGCCATAAATTGCTTTTTCATAAATAATTATCCTCCTTTTGAGCTACGCCCACGTGACTACTGAGTTCATTGAAGTAAACGTTGAACATCTCTTGGTCCAATGAGTCATTTCATGAAAATCAAACTCTATCAGAATCTTTCTGACAAATTACAGCGGAGAGAGACTTTCCAGTTTGTTTGCCAGTAATGGAAGAGGGTGCCAGGTATCGTGTTGTTTTCCCGATGTCACCTGAATGTATTTTGCAAAAAACGCGCCTTTGTGGATAAAAAAATAAAATAAAATAATATCAGATGGTTAAATGTATTCATGATTTTTTCTTGGAATTTGAGACCGAAAAACTATCCGTAAAAACGGAATTTTCCGAAAAAGCGGATGTTCTTTAATGTGAAGGAGAAGGGAATCTTTGGTCTGACAGTCGTAACATCCTGTTATTAATTTTTTTTTACTATCAGGTGAAGGTTGTTTTTTTGAAATTAGTGAACAGGTATGACAGGCAATTTTTCCGTTTTTTTGGAATATCTTCCGGAGTGTTGACTGTCAATGATAGTATAACCAACCGGCAGTGGGGCGGCCCAGTGCATTTCAGGAAATATTTTTCTTGATTAAGATTCAGCGAAATCAGAGTAATATAGACTTTAGTTTACATCTGAAAACGTCCTTTTTAAAATTCTCTGTTTCCGGCTTACAGACGACCACGTGTAGCCATCTGGGAAAAAATAGACTTTCAGGATGGACACTAATTTAAGGGATATCAGATGGGAGTTTTCGGTATGCCATAAGGGAATAAAAATATAAGGTGCCAGCCATGCCAGCCCTGTTAGTCCTTTTGCTCGTTATGGTTTCAGTCACCACCAATTCCCTTCAGCCCTGTCCCTCGTCACCGAACTGTGTTTCCAGCCAGGAAACTGATAATCACTTTGTTGAGCCATTGGTCATAATTGGTGAAGAAAAGGCGGCTTTTGGCAGGTTGCTGGTTATTCTTGGGGCAGCAGGGGACGCGTGGAGCAGCAGGGGACGTTCGTGCTTTTATGCTTTTATCTGATTCGGTAATATGCTATAGTATCAGCCATGCCAAGAAAAGCACGGGTAGACGCGCCAGGGGCGCTCCATCACATTATCTGCCGGGGAATCGAGCGGGGCAAGATCTTCCGTGATGATCAGGATAGAAACAGCTTTGTTGACCGGTTCGGCAAGATTATTGAAGAAACCTCCACCACCTGCTATGCCTGGTCATTAATCCCCAACCACTTTCACCTTCTGCTCAAGACCGGTAAAACACCTATCAGTATAGTCATGCGGCGTCTGCTCACCGGGCATGCCTCCTACTTCAATCGCCGCCATCGAAGACACGGCCACCTCTTTCAGAATCGCTACAACTCCATCCTCTGCCAGGAAGAAAATTATCTTCTTGAACTGGTCAGATATATTCACCTCAACCCCATCCGCGCCAGGGTTGTCTCTGATATAAACAGCCTTGAAAAATATCCGTACTGCGGTCATGGCAGATTGATGGGCTGTTTTGACAGCAAGTGGCAGACAACCGGACCTGTACTTCTTTGTTTTGGAAAACAGCTGGCTTCGGCAAGAAAGAAATATGCTTTTTTTGTTGAGCAAGGAATTTCCCAGGGAAAGCGCACGGATCTGATGGGCGGCGGTCTGCTTCGAAGCATTGGCGGATGGAAGGAGCTGAAGGCATTGCGTGATATGAAGATCAGGGTGCATAGTGATGAACGTATTCTCGGAGACAGTGATTTTGTTGCCTCCGTTCTCAGAGAAGCAGAAGAAGCACTTGAAAAACGTGAACAGATCAGGAGCCAGGGAATCGATTTTAATAAGGCTGCGGAAATCGCAGCAGAACTCTTTGAAATTTCTGCCAATGATATTCTTGCATCCGGGAAACAGCCTCGCCGGGTCCACGCCAGAAGTCTTTTATGCTACTGGGCTGTGCGTGAACTCGGGCTGAAAAATACAGAAGTAGCAGAAAAACTTGGTATAGGACAACCAGCGGTAAGTCGGGCGGTAGTACGTGGTGAAAAGTTGGCGCAGGACAAAGGATACAGCCTGAAGGACGCGAGAAATGCATAAAAACACGAACGTCCCCATGTCCCACGGTGCTGCCCCTGCACGGATTGGTGTTCAGTGATCTCTCCCGAAGTATCGTGGAGCGGGCCGGTCGGTCGGAGCGCGCTTGAGCCCGCATTTCTGCCGCGTGATTTGCTGCTGGTCAGAAATGCGGGTCCTTTTTGCGTCTTGTTACTGTACTGTCTGAAACACTGTACGGGCAACTGGTGAGGAGGGCACAGTGTTCGTGCCCTCTTGTCATCAGGCCTGGTTCGATTTTTTTCTCCTCATGCCGGCAAGCCCGAACAGGCCGGTGCCCAGCAGCCAGAGTGCCCCGGGAAGAGGGACTGCAGAGGAATTGTCGGTGATATTGATATTGTCAACCCCCCATGACTCATCGCCTATATCGGAGTCAAGGGTCGCGCCAAAACCCAGTTTCAAGGTGGTCGATGTTGTGTCAAAGGTGTATGTGTAGCGGTATCCCTGATCTTGATATCCGCTAAAGCCCAAATTTTTATTGACGTCTGGAAAGAGCAGTGCTCGTGTGGTTTGGCCGGAGGTATAACCGCCTTCTAATACATTATGATTGAACATGTCGCTGATTACTGCCATGTCATTGACATAGACCTTGAAATACTCTCTGTCCCAGGAGTCGATTTCATAAAAATCAAACTGAATGGTCACCTGAGTCTGGGTGCCTGAAAGGGTGTATGACTTGGATGTCATTTGTGCTCCGGTTGATGATCCAGCGAATCGACCGAGAAAGGTGGTAAAGGGAGATCCCCCAATTGTGGTAGTGTTGTTACTCCATCCCGTGGCCCCACCTTCAAAATCTTCATTGGTAATGACCGCGGAATGTGCCATCCCGGTTATGGCAAACATCAAAACTCCTGTTGCCAGCAGTGCAGTTAACTTTTTCCCCATAACGACCTCCTTGATCAGCAGTTTGCTCTTTTTATTTTTAACCGTATAGTTTGACATGATCTTCAATCCTCATCCCGTAATGTATTAGCAAAATATTTGCAAAATTCGCGCCATTTTTTTGAGATTGATAAAATATATAAAAACAAGCAAGTTAGCTGGTGATTGATTGTTTTTTTGTACTGGTGTGTACCGTGACGTGTCCGGTTTTTCGGAATTTTCCGGAAATACGAATTTTCTCGCTGAGAGGGGGTACGCCTTTTCAGAGGTAAGGTTAATTATTTTCTTGTATTGACGTAATTTTTATGGGCCACGGATAATCCTTGTTTTTTACGGGTTCGATGCGTTGATGGAGCGGTTTTGTTCCGGTTTTGCGGATGAGCCCCCTGTAGCGCGTTTTTTTTCCTGTTTTGAGCCATGTGGTTGGGTTGAGTTGAGGGGCAATGTGCTATAATGTGCTATATAGTTATCATCCGGAGACGCCACTATTAAAAAATCTCGGTAGTTGATCTGCGGAAGTATGTGCTCGACGTACTTCAGTACGCCTGCGCATACTTCCTTGATCTCCTTGATCTTTTTCAAAATTATCTGTTTCCGGATTGAAAACAACCAAGTGTAGCCGTCTGGAAAGTTTTTTGTTCCGGATGAAAACTATTCAGGTGCCAGCCATGCCAACCCTGTTAGCCCTTGTACTCGTAATGGTCTCAGTCACCACCAATCCCCTCCAGCCCTGTCCCTCGTCGCCGAACTGCGTTTCCAGCCAGGCCCCGGACGACCACTTTATCGCCCCTTTGACCATAAGTGGTGATCCTGCTATCGCCTTTGCCCTGTTGCGGGATATTCTTGGGCAGCGGCGCGATACCTCTGTTATCGCCGCTGACGACAGATTGATTCAGGTGGAATTTACAACCACTCTCGGTTTTGTCGATGACGCGCTTTTTGTGCTTGATCCAGAAAACAGGGTCATCCATATCCGGTCGGCGTCCAGATCCGGGTATTGGGATTTTGGAAAAAACCGCCGCCGCGTGGAGGAGATTCGCACGCAGTATCTCTATTCCTTATAAAAAAAACGGTCAGCAAAAAAACACCTTTTCCTGGGTTCAGGCATTCTCTGTCACAGTGGAGTAACACAAGGGGGAGGCCATTGAATTACCTTTCATCTCCTTGACATTTATCATCCCCGATCTCACAGTGTGAAGTATGGTTGTTTCAAAACGCTTGCCAATGGAGGAGTTCAGATGAAGATCGTCATCAAGAAAAACGCGGTAGAAGCGCTGAAAAACAAGCTCGGGGCTGGGGAGTTTTTGCGCGTATCCGTGACTGAAGGCGGCTGCGCCGGCCTGACCTATGCCGCCGAGGTGGGCCGCGCCATGGAGCAGAATGACACCGTGGTTGCGGAACAGGAGGGTATCAGGGTGGTCAGTGATCCTCGCAGCATACAATTCCTGGAAGGACTGGAGATTGATTATTCCGATGACCTGTTCAACGGCGGCCTCAAATTCGCCAATGTCAATACAAAAACCACCTGCGGCTGCGGGTCAAGCTTCAGCCTGAGCAGTTTTCCGGATATCAGGGGTGGAGACTGTACCACCATCAAGAAGTAGACACAGGAAGGAAAATGGTCCAGATCGGCAGGATTAATACACTGGTCATCAAAAGAATGCGGGATTACGGCGTCCATCTTGACGGTGGTGATTCCGGTGACATTCTCATGCCCATAAGTGATGTTCCCGAAGGATGCCGCCAGGGTGATGAGGTCGAGGTCTTTGTCTATGTAAACAAGGAAGATCATCTGCGGGCAACCACCAGGAGGCCGCGGGTGACCGTGGGCCAGATGGCCGGGTTGCGGGTAAAGGCGATTACCCCCTCGGGCGCCTACCTGGACTGGGGGCTGGAAAAAGACCTCTTTGTGCCGAAAAGTGAACAGATTGAAACCATGAAGGCTGGCAGGTCGTACGTGGTCTTTGTCTTTCTGGATCACAAGACCAACCGGATCACCGCCTCGGCAAAGCTGGATAGGTTTTTAAGCATGGAGCCGCCTGACCTTGCCGAGGGCGATGAGGTGGATCTGGTTGTCTACGAGCAGAGCGAATTGGGGTATAAGGCGGTCGTCAACCATGCCTACAGGGGAATGATCTATCAGAACGAGGTTTTTCAGAAACTTTTTATCGGCCAGCAGCTCAAGGGGTATATAAAAAAGATCCGCGAGGATTATAGAATTGATCTGATCCTCCAGAAACCGGGGTACGGGGGGATCGATCAGATTTCCCGCGCCATCTTGAAGACGATCAGGGACCATGGCGGCAGGATCGCGCTTACCGATAAAAGTGAACCGGAAGAGATCTATGCCCTGTTCGGGGTAAGCAAGAAAAATTTCAAAAAGGCGATTGGCGCCCTATACAAGAAAAGGCTTGTTACCATTGATGCCTCGGGGATCAGGGCCAACAGATGAACCGAGACTCCCCGGGGGAGAACGACTCCTTCACCCCCGGGGTTCGTGGACAAGGTCAGATCACTGTAAAGGTGAATTCCTTGGTATCCTTGACGTTTTCGCCTTTGATTTCGCTGGTAACAACATACGTCCCCTTTGTCGCGTCAACTGGAATCCGCAAGGGGACGGAAGAGGTGTAGGTACCGTCGGCCCGGGTTACCTGAACTTCCGGCCGGCCGACCAGGGCGCCGTTATGGGTAATGGTCCTGGTTTCGGTGATGGCGGTCTGGACATCGGATGACGGGTTGAGGATCGCATAGGTCATGTTGAGTTCCACGGTTTCCCCCGGCCGGACGCTGGCAGGTATTGAAGATGCCTGCTCCAGGGTCAGAACCGTGCCGTAGGTGGACTTGTAGTTGTATGCCTGCTGGGTCTCGTCCCGGGTCTTTTTCTGGTCATAGGCATAATGGCCTATGGCGCCGCCTATCAGGGCGCCCGCCAGGGCCCCGAGAACCGTGCTCTTGGTATCTTTACCGAGAACAGCCCCGGCAGTTCCACCAACCGCCGCCCCGATTCCGGCGCCGGTTGCCGCCCCGGTGTGCCCCTCGGGGACCGTTGCGCAGCTCGACACTGCAGAGAGTAAATAAAGTGCCAGCACCCCTTTGATCAGCATAGTACGTCCCATGGTTTGTCCTCCTGCGGTAGAGTTTGGCCCAGGGGATATGTGGCAATCCTCCTGGGCGGGCCAGTAATACCAGTTGATGACGAGCCAGTGAGTTGATGTTTCTTGCAGTTTTTCGATCCTGAGTGTATCAAACTCAATCACAAACAGGATCGAAATGCAATTGATTGCTTCGTCAGCTCAAATTGCCCGGATACATTCCCGCAAACAGTGCGGACGTTCCTGTAAAAGAAAAGACATGATCCGTAATGAGCCAACCTGTCATTGTTCTTGATTTCGAGACAACCGGCCTGTCGCCGCACTGCGGAGACAGGGCAATTGAAATCGGGGCCGTTCTCATTGAAGACAACCTGATTACCAGCTCTTTCCAAAGCGTGATGAATCCCGGTTTCAGAATCAGTTCCTTTATCGAGTCATACACCGGGATCACCAACGCCATGGTCGCGTCGGCACCACCCTGCGAGGAGGTGATGGAACGTTTTGCCGAATTTGCCGGGGGGTATCCCCTTGTTGCCCATAACGCCTCATTTGACTGGAAATTTCTCCAATCCGAATTCAGATTTATCGGCAGGCGGGCGGAGAACCCCATGGCCTGTACGATGCTGGCGGCTCGCAGGGTCTATCCCGATGCGCCGAATTATCAACTCGGCACCCTGGTCCGCTACTGTGGGATTCATACCAATGGCACATTTCACCGGGCCCTGGCCGACGCGGAGATGACCGGTCGGCTCTGGATAAAGATGATCAACAGGATCAGGGATGATTTTGGGATAGCCCAGGTGTCTTTTGACCTGATCCGCATGGTATCGAGAGTATCCAGGGCAAAGGCTCCGGCATACCTCGGAAAGATCGCCGGCCAGCAGGGGCACGGCAATGACGTTTCACGAAAAAAGGGGGATCCGGATAATGGGTGAGTCACAGGCCAGGGACCCCCTGCACGGGGTGACCCTTGAGCAGATCATCATCTATCTGGTTGACTGTTATGGCTGGGAAAAGCTCGGCACGTGGATCAAAATCAGGTGCTTTACCAGTAACCCGACAGTCAATTCCAGCCTCAAATTCCTGCGCAGAACACCGTGGGCCCGAACCAAGGTCGAAAATTTATACGTGGTTACGGTTGCAAACAAGATGAAGAAAAAAGGCAGATCCTGAAATTCCGGGGGTCTTGGGTGCGGTTTTTTGGGCCTGGTTGCGGGCCGGTCTCAGCAAGTGAAAAAGTTTAAAAAAATATATATTGAGATTACCAACCGCTGCAATCGTGCCTGCAGCTTCTGTCAGCCTACCTCGCGGCCCGGAGCGTTCATGCGGGCGGAGGCCTTTGCGGAGATCCTGGAGAAAATCAGGAACAGTACCGACCATATCTCCCTGCACGTCCTGGGCGAGGCGTTGCTTCATCCGGATCTTGAAGAGTTCCTCGCGGCAAGCCACCGCTGTCTCCTCCGGGTAAACCTGTCCACAAACGGGGTCCTCCTCCGCCGGAACCAGCAGATGCTGCTCGAACAGCGATCCCTGCGCCAGGTCAATATCTCCCTGCATAGCTTTGAGCAGACAGGCCGTGATTCCGTTCTGAACTCCTACCTGGGGGAGATTCTAGAATTTATTGATGCGGCAGTGACGGTCTCACCCCTGATCATAAATTTACGGATGTGGAACCAGCAGCAGGAGGCAGCTCCGGACAGGGCCGAGATGAACAGCATGATCCTGAGACGGCTGGAAAAACATTTTTCCCTGCCGGTACCGGTCCCCGAGGATTTTTCCTCTGGCCGCGGCTTGGTTCTCGCGCCCCGGGTCTATCTGAGCAGGGAGAGATGCTTTGCCTGGCCCCACGCGCCGGCGCCGGATGGCGGCGAACAGGGGAGCTGCCGGGGACTGAGGGATCATATCGCCATTCTGGTGGACGGCACAGTGGTGCCGTGCTGTCTCGATGCCGAGGGCGACATCGCGCTCGGCAATATCTTTTACGCGTCTCTGCAGGAGATCCTCGCCTCGCCGCGGGCTGTTTTGATCCGGGAGGGATTTGCCCGGCAACGGGTTGTCGATCCTCTCTGCCGCCGCTGTACATACAGGAAACGGTTTCAGCGTGAAAATGATCCAAGGAGGATGGCCCCAGGATAATGATACCTCCATTGGAGTCTGTTTTTTAACAAGGGTCTGCCGTTACGTCTCACATCTCACTTCTCACCTTTCATGGCTTCCCTCATACATCTCACGTCTCACCGTATTGCACGTATCCTGAAAAATCAGGACGTCCTTTCCTTTTTCTGCCGGTCAGCAGAGGGCGGGTTGAGGTCCATGACCATGCCCTGGGTGGAAAGGATAAGAATACGGGGTTGGTCGTTGATCCGGACCGGATTGGCCAGGATGCGCTGCTGGAGCAGAACCTGAACCTGACGCGGGCCAAGGGTAATCCCTTTGTATTCCGGGTCAAGGACAAAAGCGCACCCTTCTTTCCAGCCGGAACAGCCAAAGGCCCTTTTTCCCCTGGCAACCTCCCTGCCGCAGAGCGGGCAGCTGCCCAGGCGCGAGTTGTCAAGGTGCCCGGTGGAACTGTTTTTGATCAGGCCCCGGATGTACTCGCCAATCCCGCTCATGAAATCTGCGGGGTCAAGCTGGCTGCGCTCGATTTTTTTCAGTTTCTCTTCCCACTCGCCGGTCATTTCCGGGGATTTGAGCAACGGATCCCGGATAAGAGCGATTAGGCAGCGGCCCATATCGGTGCAGTGAAGCTGTTTTTTTTCGCGGCGGATATAGTTGCGGCGAAGCAGGGTCTCGATGATTGCCGCGCGGGTGGCCGGCGTGCCGATTCCACGTTCCTTGAGTGCCTCGCGCAGGGTGTCATCCTCGACTAATTTCCCGGCCGCCTCCATGGCGCCGAGCAGCGAATTTTCGGTAAAGTGGCTGGGCGGTTTGGTTTTTCCCTCCCGCAGGGCAGGTTCATGGGGCCCGGTTTCACCTTTGTCAAAAGCCGGCAGGGCCTGTTCGTCCGCCGCCTCCTGGCTTTTTACCTTCTGCGGGAAAAGTTCGGTCCATCCGGGGGTGACAACCTGGGTTCCCTTGGCCTGAAATTTCACCCCGGCGCTTATCCCGTCCACGGTGGTGACATTCTTGACGCACACTGGATAGAAGGCGGCAATGAACTGGGTGGTGATCGCATCGTAGATCAATTGGTCATGGGGGGAGAGACCGGTGCGCGGTTTCATCCCGGTGGGGATGATCGCGTGGTGATCGGTCACCTTCGCATCATCAATGATCCGCTTGGTGAATGGCAGTTTCGCAAGGTTGAGCGGGGCGATCTGGTCGGGCCGGACAGCCTTGAGCTGTTCCATGATCTTGGGGATGCGCGGTTTCATGTCACGGCTCAGGTACCGGGAATCGGTCCGCGGATAGGTGATGAGCTTGGCGTCGTACAGATTCTGGGCCGCAGCCAGGGTGTCGGCAGCCGAGAGACCATGCTGTTTGTTGATTTCCCGCTGCAGGGTGGTGAGGTCAAAGAGCTGCGGGGGCTGCTCTTTTTTTTCCTTTGCGTCTATGGAGGTTATCTCAAAGGGCTGGGCGGTTATCTTTTCAAGCAGGGTCTGTGCCTTGTCAGGTTTTTCAAAGCGTTTGCCGCTGTAGTTGAATGTTGCCTCGCGGTAGCGGGTGGTGAGTTCCCAGAACGGCTGCGGCCGGAACTGGAGGATGGTGTCGTCCCGTTCAACGATCATTGACAGTACCGGGGTCTGGACCCGGCCTATACTCCAGAGAACACGGTCGTTTCCGCCGCCGATCCGCCCGTGGCGGACCGTGTAGTACCGGGTGGCATTGAGTCCGACAATCCAGTCCGATTCGCTGCGGCAGCGGGCCGCGGCATAGAGCGGGTCATAGTCATGTCCATCCTTGAGATCCTTGAACGCCTCCTGGATCGCATCCGGGGTCAGCGAGTTGAGCCAGAGGCGGCGGATCGGTTTGTCCTCGCACTTGCTGTGCGCGAGAATATAACGAAAAATGAGCTCGCCCTCCCGGCCGGCATCAGTTGCGCAGATGATCTCCTCGGCCTCCCGGCACAGGGTTTCAATGACCCGGAACTGTTCGTCCACGCCACGGTTCTTGATCAGGGTGAGTTTGAATTGTTCCGGCACAAAGGGCAGTGATTCAAGGGACCAGCGTTTAAGCGCGGGATCATATTCACCCGGCTCCTGAAGGGTCACCAGGTGCCCGAACGCCCAGGTGATCGCGCAGCCGCGGCCCTCGATATATCCTTTTTTTTTGCTCTTGATATCGAGAACTTCGGCAATATCGCGGGCAACGGAAGGTTTTTCTGCAATGACAACTTTCATCGGAGAGTATTATTGGTAGTGGTCTGCGTATAGGGCGCGAAATTGTCAGTTTCCGGTTGAAAACGGATATGTGTAGCCATCCGGAAAAAACAGATTTTCCGGACGGACACTATCTAACACGAAATGGCACATGAAAAGAAAGCGTGAAAAATGTAGCATGAAAAAAAGGAATACGCCATGCCCAGTTCGCGGTGCCCGACTTTTGAATCAGGTTGAGAAATTTCTAACCGTCAGTCATGAAAGAAAGACAAATCTCTTCCCAGCATGGTATAGTGTGTCGATATTTTCATCACTGATGAACGGGTATCTCTATGACATATAAAAAATCACCTGATAATTCCGAAAAAAAATCCCGGATCATTGCCGAGGCCCAGCGGAGCCGGCAGCAGCGCGAGATGGGGTATCGTGAGAAGGCCCTCAAGATGTTCCCGTGGATATGCGCCGGGTGCGCCCGTGAGTTCAGTGGAAAGAAGCTCCACGAACTCACGGTGCACCACAAGGATCATAACCATGATAATAATCCGCCCGACGGCAGCAACTGGGAATTGCTCTGCCTCTACTGTCATGACAATGAGCATGAACGGGACAGCGTGGCCGATGCCTACGGTGAGATCAGGCCCGGTGATGACCGTGGCCCCACATCTGGTCACAGTCCCTTCGCCGCCCTTGCGGCCTTGCTGGAGAAAAAGAAATAGATTATATCCGGAATCGCCGATTTTCCGGCAGGCCAGAAATCCATTGACCGGCTCCCAACGAGAGGTATTCCGGGTCGGATTCATTCAATTCCAGCAGCGAATCAACCAACACAGCCTGATCCCTGGAGCGGGCAGCCTGAAATATTCAAGCCAAATCAAGTGGAAGGAGGAAAAAGATGGGCAAGGAACACAAAAGTATCAAGGCGGAAAAGAAAAAGCCAGCCATGACCCCCAAAGAGAAAAAGGTTGCAAAGAAGGCCAAAAAAGCGGCCAAAAAATAGAATTCTCCGATGAAACCACGGGTAAAAATAGCAACCAATCAGACCCCTGATAACGGTGAGATGGCGTTGTACCGGCATGATCGGGATTTCACGATTACCGTTAACGGCGAGGATCTGATGCTCAGCCGACACCATGAATCCGAACTGGAGTTGGCGCGTCTCGGGTGCGCCCATCTTGCTGGCCGCAGGGACGCCAGCATACTCATCGGGGGGCTCGGCATGGGCTATACCCTGCGCCAGGCCCTTGATCTGCTCGGGCCCGGGGCCCAGGTTGTGGTGGGCGAGCTGATGGATGCGGTTGTTGAATGGAATCGAGAATTTCTGGGAGAACTCAACGGCCATCCCCTGGCCGACAAGCGTGTTGTCCTCAAGGTTGGTGATATTGTCGAGCTGGTCTCGCGATCGGAAAACATGTTCGATGCGATATTGCTTGATGTTGATAATGGCCCGGGGGCAATGACCGTCACCGGGAACAGCCGGTTGTACGATTATCAAGGTATCTGGGCCTGCCGTCGCGCGTTACGCAAAAAAGGGTGCCTGGCAGTGTGGTCGGCCGGGCCGAGCAAGGACTTTGAAATGCTCCTGATGGATTGCGGCTTTCATGTGCGCAGGTACCGGGTTCCCGCCCACAGGGGGGCAAAGTCAGACTCCCGTTTTGTCTGGGTCGCTTCAGACAGCATGAGTCTACTGCCGCCCGGCGGTGGCGAGCCGCGCCGGTCGGCCGGCACCAGGAAAAGGGGTGGTCGCGGCCGGGGCTGATCGGGGTGTGCGGCCTGGATCACGTCTCCGCGGGAGGGGAGACCCGTGTGCGGGGATGGGCCCGAGGCATCAATGACGTGACCCGGAAAAGCAAGGGGTCTTCGGTGGTTCGTGGTGAAAAAAAAGCTTTCTGGAAATGTGTGTTTCCTGGTTGAGATGGAAAACTTTTTCTGTTACGTTGTGGCATTCATCATGACAGGAATGCAACCAGACTTCCTTCTGCCTCCAAGCTACTGGCCTGAGGCCGATGTGTGAATTTTTTTTCAACAGATAATAGTGTACCTGCGAGGAGACGTTCATGCGAAACAGCTTGCTTGCCATATCTCTTGTAATTCTGCTGCTGGGATTTTCCGGCTGTGGTTCCTCTGACCAGGAAAAAACCGGCGCCGGGGCCGAGGCGCGCTATCTTACCATCAAGGGATCTGACACCATGGTCCATCTGGTCAGTGCCTGGGCCGAGGAATACATGCGGCTGAAACCGGGCGTGGAGCTATCCGTTACCGGCGGCGGGTCAGGCACCGGCATTGCCGGCCTGATCAACGGCACCACCGATATCTGCGCCTCTTCCCGGTCGATCAATGACCGTGAGAAGGATCTGGCCGCGGCTCGGAATCTGAATCCGCGGGAATTCGCGGTCGCCCTGGACGGCATAGCGATTATCGTTCATCCCGAGAATCCTGTTAATGACCTTTCCATGGAGCAGCTTCAGGGTATTTTCACCGGAAACATCACCAACTGGCAGGAGGTGGGTGGCGCGGATCTGCCGATACTGGTCTTTTCCCGTGAGTCCAGCTCCGGGACCTTTGTCTTTTTTCAGGAACACGTGATGAACCGGCAGGATTACACTCCCCGGGCCAGGCTTCTGCCCGGAACATCCGCCTTGGTACAGGGAGTTTCCGCCGATGCCGGCGCAATCGGCTACGTTGGCCTTGGCTATGTCAAGGAGGCCGGAGATACTGTCAAGGCGATCAGTGTCAGGAGCCCTGGCGCAGAGATGGCCGTGGCCCCTTCCGACCAGACGGTGAAGGATGGTTCCTATCCCGTTGCCAGACCCCTTTTCCTCTATACCAACGGCGAACCCCAGGGCACGGCAAAGGAGTTTGTCGATTTTGCCTTGAGCGAGCAGGGGCAGGGTATTGTTCATGAAGCGGGATACCTCTCGGTCCAGTGATCAATTAGGTCCGGATCTCTCCATTGGATCTGCGTGTGCTTGCCCAGAAAGTTTTGCAAGGGATGTGAACTGATGCGGATGGATAAATTCATGCGGATGGTTCTTGCCGGAACCGCGTCTTTCAGCGTCCTGATCGTGGCCTTGATCTTTCTTTTTCTCGGCAAGGAGGCTGCTCCTTTCGCCTTTGATCCGGGACTCGGCAAACTGTTTGGCGCGCAGTGGATACCGGTTTCATTTCAGGAGGAGCTCTTCGGGATATATCCACTTCTGGCCGGCTCTTCCCTGGTGACCTTGCTCGCCATGCTCTTTTCCATTCCCCTCTCCGTTGTCGGTGCCATATACATTTCTGAGGTGGCGCAACCGGTGGAGCGGGAATTTCTGAAACCCTTTATTGAAATTCTCGCCAGCATTCCTTCGGTGGTTCTCGGTTTCTTCGGACTGGTGGTCCTTGCCCCTCTGGTAAAAAACTTTTTCGGCCTGGGATCGGGACTCAACGCCCTGACCGCCGCGCTTCTCCTGGCGCTCATGGCCCTGCCGACCATTATCACCATTTCCGAGGACGCCCTGGCCAGCGTGCCGCGCTCGTTCAAACAGGCATCTCTTGCCCTTGGCGCCAGTGAGCTGCAGACGATTTTCAGGGTAACGGTGCCCGCGGCCCTGCCCGGGATTATTGCCGCCATCATGCTCGGCATCGGCCGGGTCATCGGCGAGACCATGGCCGTGCTGATGGTCAGCGGAAATTCCGCGCTCATCACCTTGTACCCCCTTGATTCGGTCAGAACGATGACCGCGACCATTGCCGCGGAAATGGGCGAGGTTCCCTTTGGCGGCCATCACTATCAGGCCCTCTTCTGGGTCGGCATTGCCCTTCTGCTCATTACCTTTGTCCTCAATACACTCTCTCGAATTGTTCTGAAAAAGTACGGTATGGCGCAATGAGCGGAAACCTCGGCCAGAAACTGATCTATCTGCTGTTGCGGTTGATAACCTATGTGATTGTCATCAGCGTCGGATATATTCTGTTTGACATTATCCGTCATGGTATTCCGGTGATCAATTGGGAATTCCTCACCGCCTTTCCCCGGCGGAGCGGGGCCGAGGGCGGGATTCTGCCGGCAATTCTTGGCACCGCCTACCTGACCATCGGCACGATTGCCGTAGCCCTGCCCCTTGGGGTCGGCTGCGCCATATATCTTTCGGAGTATGCCGAGCAGAACCGTTTTTCCGAACTGGTGCGTCTGGCGATCATCACCCTGGCCGGGGTGCCTTCTATTGTCTACGGTCTTTTCGGTCTCGGTTTGTTTGTTTTATTCTTCCGGTTCGGGACATCCATTCTTGCCGGGTCCCTGACCCTGGCATGCATGGTCCTGCCGATTATTATTGTGACCAGTGAGGAGGCCCTCCGCGCGGTGCCACGAGGATACAGGGAGGCAAGTCTGGCCCTTGGCGCCACCAAGTGGGAAACAATCCGCACCAACGTCCTGCCCTATTCCATTTCCGGGATTATCACCGGTTCGATTCTGGCTATCGGCAGGGCCGCGGGCGAGACTGCCCCCATTCTTCTGACCGTTGCCGCCTTTTTTCTGCCCAAGCTTCCTGATTCAATCTTTGATCAGGTGATGGCCCTGCCGTATCATCTCTATATTCTGGCAACACAGCATCCGGAAGCGGATAAGGTTCTGCCCCTGCAATACGGGACAGCCCTGGTTCTGCTGATATTGGTCCTGGGGATGAATCTCGGGGCCATCATTGTACGCATCCATTTTCGAAAGAAATACAAATGGTAACTAAAAAGACAACACAGACTCCAGAGACAGCAAAGGTGATCATCAGCGCCCGGGATGTCAATTTTTTCTATGGGCCGGCCCAGGCGCTTTTTAACATATCCCTGGATATTGCGCCGCAGCGGGTTACCGCCTTGATCGGCCCGTCCGGTTGCGGAAAATCAACCTTTCTCCGTTGCCTCAACCGGATGAACGACATTATTCCCAAGACCAGAATCACCGGTCAGGTTCTGATCAATGGACAGGACATCTATGATGCCAGGGAGAATATTGTCGCCTTGCGCAAGCAGGTTGGAATGGTTTTCCAGAAATCAAACCCCTTTCCCAAATCGATCTTTGACAATGTTGCCTACGGCCCGCGGATCCACAAAGTGAAAGACCGGAAAACGCTGGCCGATATTGTTGAAAAGAGCCTGCGCCGCGCCGCTCTCTGGGACGAAGTAAAGGATCGTCTCTCCAACAACGCCATGGGCCTTTCCGGCGGACAGCAGCAGCGTCTGTGCATTGCCAGGGCCCTGGCCGTTGATCCGCAGATTCTGCTGATGGATGAGCCCGCCTCGGCCCTTGATCCCAAGTCCACGACCAGGATTGAGGATCTTATCGGCGAGTTGCGCGCAGACTACACCATTGTCATTGTTACCCACAACATGCAGCAGGCGGCCAGGGTATCCGATGAAACCGCCTTTTTTTATGAAGGAAAGCTGATCGAGTACAGCCAGACCCAGAAGATATTTACCAAACCCAAGGAAAAACAGACCGAAGATTATATAACCGGTCGATTCGGCTGATCTCCCCTTTGCGGGAAAGCGAGCACAGGGCGTCAGGCGAACACTGAACCGAGTCCCCGGAAGGGGAAACCAACAGGGGGCAAGGACATGTCCAAACATCTGCAGAAAGATATAGAAAGCCTGAAAAACAAGATCATCCATATGGGTGAAGATGTTGAAGATCGTGTCTATCGGGCAACCCTTTCGGTCATAAAGAATGACGAGGGCATGGCCCGCGACGTCCTTGAACATGATTCTGAGATCGATGACATGGAGGTTGAGATCGAGGAGGACTGTCTTCGTATTCTTGCCCTGTATCAGCCTGTTGCCGTGGATCTCCGCTTCATCATAACCGTGATGAAAATCAACAATGAACTGGAAAGGGTCGGTGATCTGGCCGTAAACATCGCCGAGCGCAGTCTGTTCCTGGCCAGCCAGAGCGACATGGAAATCCCCTTTGACGTCTCCGGCATGGCCCTGATGGCGGAAAGCATGCTGACCAGGAGTATAGACGCCCTGGTCAACATGGATGTGCGTCTTGCCTATCGGGTGCGTTCTGAAGATGATGATGTGGATGCCAAGAACCAGGAGATGTATCTGCGCCTCAAGGAGGCGATTCCCCAAAACCCGGAACAGATAAATTATTACCTCCACGCCTTGTCCGTGGGCCGGCAACTGGAAAGAATAGCCGATCACGCCACCAATATCGCCGAGGAGGTCATCTACCTGATCGATGCCAAGATCGTCCGCCACTCCCCGGAACTGTTTGAAGAGTCAGGGTCAGGGGTTTGAGCCGGCGACAACCTCCCTGGTAATGGCCTGGAACATCGTTGGCTTTTTGCCTGCATGCCGGTTACTCATACACAGTGCCGACAATCCGGTTGCGGCCTTGTTGTTTTCCCCTATAGAGATTTTGGTCAGCCAGCTTGAGCATATTTTCCGGCAGAGCCGTCTGGCCGGGAAGCAGGGTGGCAACGCCGATGGAGACGGATATGTGCCCTGCCGCCGGTGAATGGCCATGGGGGATGTTGAGAGCAGCCACCGCCTGCCTGGCCCGTTCGGCAACTTCGCAGGCCGCCGCAAGGTCCGTCTCCGGCAGGACCAGGACGAATTCCTCGCCGCCATAGCGTGCCGCAAGATCACCCGGGCGTTTCAGTGAGTTTCGTAAAGCCTGCGCCACCTCCTGCAAGGCGCTGTCTCCCATTCCGTGGCCGTAAAAATCGTTGTATTGCTTGAAATAATCCACATCAACCATTGCCACGGAAAAGGGGGTGACGTTACGTACCGCCCGGCTTGACTCTCTTTTGTAAACCTCCTCGAAGCGCCGCCGGTTGGGAATCTCGGTCAGGCCGTCGAGATGGACCAGCTGTTCCAGGAGCTTGTACTGGTGGATAAAGCGGAGATGGTTGCGGACCCGCATCTTGACGATGGGTGGTGAAAAAGGTTTGGTGATGTAATCCACCGCCCCGAGGCACAGCCCATGTTCCTCCTCCTCCGCGGAGTTGAGCGCAGTCACGAATATGACCGGAACATGGCTGGTTTCCTCATGTTCTTTGAGATGTTTGATCACCTCGTATCCGCCCATTTCCGGCATGATTACATCCAGGAGGATGAGGTCCGGCAGGTTTTCATGGGCAAGTTTCAGGGCCTGTTCGCCACTCTTTGCAAGTACCAGCGAATAGTCATCCTTGAGCAGGTCCGCAAGCACCTTGATGTTCATCTTCTCGTCATCGACTATCAGGACACGGGCCTTTTTTCCGATACTCATCTCATTCTCACTTGATGGGAAAAATGTGGATTCAAGCCGCCCCGACATGGAGGAACCGGGCAGAAAGGTGTCAGCGCGGCAAACCTGCCAATATCTCGGCTGCCACCCCTGCGGCGGCCTCATACTCAATATCGTCAAGCAGTTCAACCAGGCGTGTCGCCTGGGCCTTGTACTGATCGGACAGCTCGGTCTCGATCTCCGTTATCAGTTCGTCGGGAACAAGTTCCCCCTGCCGGAGTTTCCGGATCAGGATCTCAAGTTTTTCCCGGCACCCCCTGGGGTCGAAACCCTTTTGCGCCAACCCCGGTGGCTTTTTGGGCGCTGCTTTTCTTTCCGGAAGTGATGCCAGTGAGTTCAGGGCCTCATCCAGCGCAGCAAGGAAAGAGGGGAGCAACGTGGTCGCCTCGTCGATTTTTTTTGATTTCAGGGCGTCTTCCAGGGCTCCGGCCGACTCGAGCAGTCGACTGGCGCCTATGTAGCCGGCAACGCCGCGGATGGTGTGGACCTTGGCCCGGGTCTCCTGCCAGGCTCCGGCTGCTGCCCATTGTCGGATGATCTTCGGCGTCCCGGAAAAATTAACTCGAAAATCATGGAGCATTGTGAGGAAAAGCCGCGCCTTGTTGTTCAGGCTCCGGAGTCCCTTGACCTTGTCAATTCCTGGCATATCAGGTAACTGTTCGAATTCCGCGCAGTGTTCGGAATCCTCTTCAGCGGGAAAGGCGGGGGCCGGGGTGACCCCGACCTGCCGGGCAGGGATCCACCGTTGCAGGGTCGCGTAGAGCACCGCCGGCTCCACAGGCTTGTTGACATGGTCATTCATCCCGGCGGTCAGGCTCTTTTCCCGATCTCCGACCATGGCGTGGGCAGTCATGGCGACAATGGGTAGATCTCGCAGTTTGTTGTTTTTTCGGATGCGTCTGGTCGCCTCCAGGCCGTCCATGCCCGGCATCTGGATATCCATGAGAACCATGTCAAATGATTTCGCGGCAACGGCATCAATCGCCTCCTGCCCGCTGGCGGCAATCTCCACTACCATGCCGGCATCTTTTAGGAATTCGGTTGCCACCTGCTGGTTGATGGGATTATCCTCAACCAGGAGTATCCGCGCCCCGCGGATAGCCAGAAGTCCAAGGGTGTTGTCGATTTTTTTTCTCGAAATCCGAGGTGCGCTCGCAGCCTCGATGCCAAGGAGCTGCAACAGGGTGTCATACATGACCGAGGCGTAAACCGGTTTGATGAGAAAGGCGTCAAGTCCGATCCTTTCCGCTTCAATCCGCGCCTCTTCCCGGCCATTGGCCGTGACCATCAGCATGGCCGGCACCCTGGCAAGATCCGCATCTTCCTTGATTCTCCGGGCGGTTTCTATGCCATCCATGCCCGGCATGATCCAGTCGAGCAGCACCACGTCATAGGGCGAGCCCGCCTCGGCCGACTTTTTGAGCTTGGCAAGGGCCTCTCTGCCGTCCTCGGCGCAGTCAACCTTCATCCGCAGAGATGTGAGCATTGAGCTGAGTACATCGCGGGCAATCTCATTATCGTCGACCACCAGGGCGTGGAGTCCCTTAAAGGATTCCGCAACATCAAGGTTTCGGTTACACCTCTCTGAGGAAAGAGCGAAGCGGGCGGTAAAATTGAAATCCGTTCCCTGGCCCGGCTCACTCTCGATCCAGATCCGGCCATCCATCATGTCGATAAGCTGCCTGCAGATGGCCAGCCCCAGTCCGGTGCCGCCATATTTGCGGGTAATGGAATCATCGGCCTGGGTGAAGGCATCGAAAATCTGATCGATCTGTGCCGGGGAGAGTCCGATGCCGCTGTCATGCACGGTAAAGCGAAGCTCAACGGAATCGGTGAAAGACTTCTCCCTGCAGACCGCGATGACAATCTCTCCACGTTCGGTGAACTTGATCGCATTATTGGCCAGATTCATCAGAACCTGGCCCAGACGCAGGGGATCGCCCTCAAGGTTGCAGGGGACGTCGGGCTCGACCCGGAAGAGGAACTCGAGTCCCTTCTTCTCCGCATGGAGTCCAACCACATTGATCAGATGACCGAGTACATCTTCAAGGTCAAAGGAGATCGACTCCAGTTTGAGTTTGCCGGCGTCTATTTTGGAAAAATCGAGAATGTCGTTGATCAACCCGAGAAGGTTGTTGGCGGAGCTGAGGATTTTTTCAACATAGTCCTCCTGCTTATGGGTGAGCTCGGTCTTCTGCAGGAGATAGGACATGCCGATAACCGCGTTCATCGGGGTACGGATTTCATGACTCATCCGGGCCAGGAAATCCCCTTTGGAGTTGTTTGCCGATTCAGCCATCTCCTTGGCCTCGATCAGCTTCTCCTCCAGTTCCTTGCGGACGGTCATGTCCATGGCGGTAAAGAGATAGCCGATCATTCTTCCTTCGGCGTCAAGGAGTCCGGTGATGGAAAGACTGACCGGCAGAAATGAACCGTCCTTGCGGATGTAGGTCCATTCCCGGGCCCGGGCCCTTTTCTGTTTGACATACTGGTCAAAAACCTGCATTCCGGAAAGGGTAGATTCAACAACACCGGCGATCTCTCTGCCGTAGTTTTCCAGTTCTTCCTTCCTGTGCAGGGAGAGAATGGTGCGGCTGCCGATCATCTCAGCGGCGGTATAGCCAAGCAGGGTGATTGCGCCCTGGCTGAACATATTGATTGTGCCGGAAAGGTCGGTGGAGATAATTGAGAGCTGGGTGGCTCCGTCCAGCACCGCCTGGCGCTCGCCGTCAGCGATCTGGAAACGTCGCAGCATCTGTTCGGTCTGTTCAAACTGCCGTACAACAAGCTCCGAGGTGATGTCCGCCGCCTCGCGGGCCACCCTGATTTCCTGTCGCAGCAACTCGTTTTCAGCCAGCAATTCCTCTCTGCCTTTGCCCATCACTCTGTTTCCCGATAGCCGTTAACCGCAACGTGCAGACTCTTTTCCGCTGCCTTTCTGATGAGAGGCAAATCATATCCTCCCTCCACCCCGACCAGGAAAATTTCCCTGGGCAACTCACCCTCGCAGACCAGGGGAAGCACCGACAGGAGATAGGGCAGGCCGGCGCTGTGGCCGTAGTGCCTCTCCTCGAGAGTGGCGATAACGTCCTGCTGATCAAGCACCACAATCGTTTGCGGGTGGCCGAAGCCGGAGACCGCGTCAACAAAGACGATCCGTCCGCCCTGCTCGAGAAATGGCAGCAGTGAGAGACCGGCCAGGCCGCCGGCAATCACCTCGACTCCATCCGGCAAGGTCATTCCGCGCAGATACTCGTGTACAGCGGGGCCAGCTGCATCGCTGGCAACAAGGCTGTTGCCGATACAGATTATCCGGCGCTTCACGGCCCAAAACCGATGCGCAGAGATCCCCGTCTTTTCCCCTTGCGAATGGTGTGGACCGCGCAGACCAGGCACGGGTCAAAGGAGCGGATGACATGTCCTGCCTCGACCGGGTTGGATTCATCGCGGACCGGTGTTCCGATCAGCGCCTCTTCCCAGGCGCCACGGGTGCCAGCCGTGTCACGGGGTGATCCGTTCCACGCCGATGGGGTAATGATCTGGTACTGGGTTATTTTTTCGTCATGGATCTTGACCCAGTGGCCCAGGGCGCCACGGGCCGCCTGAATAAGCCCGGCGCCTTCTCCATCCGGGACAGACTCGACCCTGTGATAAAAAATTTCAGAACGGTTGAGTACCAACTCGTCAAGCCAGGTGGCCATGGCGGGCAGCAGGTGTACCGGACGGGTAAGGCGTGCCAGCTCCCGGACCAGTACACTGACCCCGTTACAACGAACCAGATCCTGAAAAAGGGGGGTGTCGCCAACGATCATCTCGGCAAGGGGACCGGTTTCAACCGCCTCACCATCGTAGCGGGGCGCCTTGACCCAGGAATAGATCTCCCCGCCCTGGCCGGAGGCATAGGGACTGGTCTTTCCGGAGAAAGGATGTGCCGGATGGCCTTGCTGCTGATACCAGGAGTGGGAGATATCTTCACTTATTTTATGTTGATCAAAGGGATAGATCCGGTTGCCGTCAACATAGCCGTCGGCAATCAGGTGGCCAGCGTGACCGATAACAGATGTCTCATGCGGGAGTTTCAGGCTGCCGAAAGAGAGAAAACGGTTGTGGCCGCTGCCAATGGTATCAAGGCCTGCCTGGCGGGCAAAGCGGAGAAAAAAACCGACTTCACTCTCCCTGTGGGCGGGGCTTTCCTCCAGCCACTCGTCAAGGGCCGTGGCGCTGGATATAGCCTGCCAGCGTTCAATGGAACATCCGAGTATAGTGCGTTCATACCACGAGCGAAAATGATCAGAGATCAACCGGCACTGAAGGAGATCCGCTCCACCGGGAATCGAGGTGACCCCGCCTGGAACCATGAACGAGGTGTGTGGCCACTGGCCGCCGATAATGGCAACAATCTCAAGCAGTCGCTTGGTTTCACGGATCACTTCAATGGTCGCCCTTCCTGCCAGCGGGGCATACCGGGAAACCGCTTCATCCCCCAGCGGATGATTGCCATAGGCCTGCTGATTGGCGAAATCGACCATGAACATCAGCACCACGTGGCGGATATCACTCTGGATCGTCTCAACCATCAATGCCAGATTGCGAAGGCGCCGGGCATTGTCAGGGGGGGCGATGGCGGTGATCGCATCCAGGGCCTCAACCGCCGCAGTCAGATGGGTCAGGCTGCAGATTCCACAGATCCGGGGTGTAATGACCAGCCCATCCAGGGCGCCGCGGCCCACCATCATGGTTTCAAAGCCCCGGAACATGGTCCCTGCGCTCCACGCCTCGGTGATTATGCCGTCGGTAATCTCAACATAGACCTCAAGGTCTCCTTCAGCCCGGTTAAGGGGGAGAGTGACCCGTTTTGATTTTTTTTCCGTCATGATCTTTCCTGTTTTTTTTCAGTGACTTATAAAAAACCATCATACCTTGGCCGATCTGTTTTTTAATCGCTCGGGCGCCGCTGCCGCCGCCATGCTTTTGTAAACCATGTAATGGGCCCGGTTGACCCCCCGGGGCAGGGAAAGGGGAATGCCCTCGATGTTCTGGGTCTTGAAAAACGGCGCTGCCCGTGGAAACTCCGGATCGGTGCAGCCAAAACAGGGGACCCCGGCCCGGGGTTTTGAGGAGTGTTGGTTCCACAACAGTTTGTTGCAGGGGCCGGCCACCAGTGGGCCGGCGCAGCCCATGTGGAAAAAGAGACATCCCATCTCACCGAAATCAGACTCCTCTACCCGGTACTCGTGGTATTCATTGCGGGTGCATCCCTGGTGAATCATGGTGCCGTACCACTCCAGTGGACGGTGGAACTCGTCAAGTTCAAGGGAAAGACCGCTGGCGATGGCGGAAATAGCGCCGGCCGCTACATTATGATGACAGGGGCAGCCGGCAAGGTTGATGACCGGAAGTCCTGATTTTGCAAGGAAATCAGGGCCCAGCAGGCCTCCTTTTTCCTGTTTTCTGAATTGAAGCCCGACTGACTCAATGGCGTGATCCGCGCCGAATCCACCGAAAGATGCGCAGGTGCCAAGGGCCAGCACCACCCGGGCCTGTTTGGCAAGAGTGAGAATAAGCTCTTTTTTGGGCCGGCCATCCTTGACGTCAAACATTCCGGTCCCTGCCGGGCCGCAGATAACCGCGCCTTCGACAATCAGGAGATCAAGGGGACGGGCGCCGGTCTGGATTTCCTCAATGATTTTTCCGTGATCAAGGTGAGATATGTTTGAGAGGGAAGGGTGGTAGAGGAGATCGATATCATGGGACTGGAACAAATTTATTATGTTGGGGAACTCAACGCTCAGAAGCGACATGGTATCGCCACCGCATCCTCCACCCTGTATCCAGTACACTGTGGTAGCCATTTTATCCCCCCTTTTTTCGGCGAGTTTTCCTCTCCGCAGATTCAGATAAAAAATCAAAAAAGAATCTCTGTAAATCGTATGGACTTTTTTATACTCATGAGCTTAACAGGCTGTCAACATTAAAAAAACAATGAATGGGGCCTTTTTGCGAAAAAGGGGCGGGGATGGAAATTTTACTGTTTTGCGGCGGTTGTCTTTTTAATCCGCGTTTTAATATGAATGAAAAGGTGATAAGGTGTGTTCCTGCACATGGGAGGCCGGACGTTCCGGTCGGGAAAATCTCCGCACGTTTGGAGAATAAGAGGCTGATACGGTTTTATGACGCTTTTTTTTGAGGGACGGATCGTCCTTGATATCCTGATCATCACGATCATCATCTATTCCATTTTCCGAACCCTGCAGACCACTGGTACCTGGAAGATCGCGGTAGGACTAGGCTTTGCGGTGATTCTTGCAGTCCTTGCCCGGGTCCTCGGCCTTCAGGGCACGGAGTGGATATTCTCCAATTTCAGCCCCATCGCCCTGCTCATGCTGCTGATTATATTTCAGCCGGAGATCAGGCGAATTCTTGAGAGGTCGTTTTTTTTAAGTCAGTTGCGTTCTGAAAACGGCAGTGAACAACTTTCCGATGTGATCGACCAGGCCCTCTTTGATCTGGCGGAGAGGAAATGGGGGGCGCTCATCGTCCTGCCGGGAAAAGTCCCCATCAAGCAGTGGATTACCGAAGGAATCCGGCTGGATGGGGCTGTCAGCCTCCATCTTCTTTTCAGTATTTTTGATTCCGGTTCCCCCGGTCATGACGGGGCGGTCGTCATCGAGAATGAGCGGGTGGATAAATTCGCGGTCCGGCTGCCCCTGTCCCAGTCCGGCCGGCTTTCAAATATTTACGGGACCAGGCATAATGCGGCCATGGGGCTTGCCGAGAAAACCGATGCCCTTGTCTTTACGGTCAGCGAGGAGCGCGGCGAGATCAGCGCCTTTCTGGATGGCAATCACCTCATCCTCAAGCAACGTGGGGATGCCGGGAAACTGATGGCCGATCATTTCCAGCAGAAGCATGTTGTCTCCGACAAGGGCAAGAAAAAGAAAGCCGTGCTTCCGGCCCTGGCGGGTTTTGCCACCAGTTTCGCTTTTGCCATCCTTCTGTGGACAACCCTGATACAGCCGCGGACAGAACTGCGGGAGATGCATTTTACCGTACCCATTGAGTATATCAAAAAGGACCGCAGCATTGTGATGACCGAGAAGGTCACTGAGGCAAAGCTTCTGATCGAGGGCCCCATTGCCGCCCTGCAGTCCATGGACCCGTCACAGTTTCGCATCCAGGTCGATGTTTCAAAGCTGGAGCTCGGGCGGCACAAGATCAACCTGGAACATGAAAAGGTCGTTTTCCCGAAAAAGGTCAAGGTCCTAGAGATAGACCCCTCTGTTTTTGAGGTTGAGTTTACCCAGCTTCTTACCCGCAGCATCTCGATCAAGCCCCAGATCATTGGTGAACTTCCCAAGGGGTTTGTTCTTGACAAGATTGAGCTTTCACCACCTTCTGTTGTGATTCAGATCCAGAATGAGGCGGAAGAACCGCTGGCTGAGCTGACAACCACACCGATCAATATTTCCGGCCTGACCGAGAGCACCACGGTGCAATGCAAGCTGATCGGCGCCGAGGGCCTGCCCTTTCAGGACAAAAGAGTCACTGACATTGAAGTGCGTCTGACCATTGAAAAAAAATGAAGGAGATAACCCATGGCCCAGCAAACGGTTGATCGTGGTAAAATTGTCGTCGCTGCCGGGACCGGCATCAATCTGGCGCTCGGCGTCCTTTACACCTGGAGCATCTTCAAGGTCGCGATCAAACAGTCCATAGAAACAGGCGGGGCATTCGACTGGAACCTGGCGTCCCTGAACGATCCCTACGCGGTCTGTTGCCTGGTTTTCGCCTTTACCATGATTCTCGCCGGCAAGGTCCAGGACCGGTTCGGCCCGCGGATAACCGCGGTCATCGGCGGAATCCTGGTCGGGCTGGGTTTTATCTGGATTTCCCAGTCAACCTCATACCTGACATGGGTCCTTGGTTTCGGGGTTCTTACCGGCGCCGGGATCGCTTTTGGCTATTCCTCGGCAACCCCGCCGGCCATGAAATGGTTTCCGCCCAACATGACCGGGAAGATCGCCGGCATTGTGGTCTCCGGGTTTGGCCTGGCCTCGGTCTATATCGCTCCCCTGGCCCAATACCTGGTAGACCGGTACAGTCTGCAAGAGGCTATGCTCTTTTTCGGGATCGCCTTTCTGCTGGTGGTCTGCACCCTTGGCTTCTTTCTTGTCAATCCTCCGCCTGGTTACGTGCACAGGGATTTCGACTGCCGCCGGCGAAACTGTGAAAAGGGGGTTAAGGCCAGGGAGGAGTTTGTGGATATGAACATGGGCCCCATGGGGGTGATGCAGACCGGAAACTTCTGGCTTCTCTGGCTTCTTTATTTTATCGGTGCCGGCGCCGGACTGATGGTTATAGGCAGTGTTGCCGGCATGGCCAAGGCCAGCCTTGGCGCCAATGTCTTTCTTGCCGTGGCCCTGCTTGCTGTAGGCAACGCCGGAGGACGGATTGTCGCGGGAACGCTCTCTGATAAAATCGGCCGGAGCCGCACCCTGGCCATGGTCTTTTCATTCCAGGCGGTGCTGATGTTTCTGGCGATTCCCATTACCGGGTCCGCCTCGGCAAACGCGTTACTGCTGGTTTTACTGGCAATGATGATCGGTTTTAACTATGGCGCAAACCTCGCGCTCTTTCCATCATTCACCAAAGACCTGTGGGGCATTAAACATTTCGGCGTCAACTACGGCATTCTCTTCACCGCCTGGGGAGTCGGCGGCTTTGTGATGAGCAAGGCCTCGCAGTACCTGCTGGCCAGTTCGAACAGTTATTCCGGCGCTTTTGCCACCGCCGGAGGCCTTCTGGTCTGCGGGACCGCGCTTACATTTTTTATCAGGGACTACAAGGCCGAACAGCGGAAGAAAATCGCACCCGCGCGACTTGTTGCCCACTCCTCCTGATGGGCTGAACCGGCAAAAGCCTTTTCCCGCGCCTTCGTGGCCGCGGCAGGGGGCTTTTTTTATGGCGTAGATTACACAATCCTCGCTACTCTCAGAGGTGCGGAAAATGCACCCGTCAAAACAGTTCTGCCGGCAGATCGCCAGGCAGAATGGAAAAGGAATATATGGATTTCAAGACCTTTAATTTTCATCACTCAATAGTTTCCGGAATCTCTGCCGCTGGATATGAAACTCCTACCCCGATCCAGAAAAAGGCCATACCGGCAGTCTTGAAAGGGCAGGACATAATGGGTCTGGCCCAGACCGGAACCGGCAAGACCGCGGCCTTTGTGCTGCCGATCCTCGAGAGGTTGCTTGATGGGGGCCGGGGCTATGTCCGGGCCCTGATCGTTGCTCCCACCAGGGAGTTGGCCGAGCAGATCAATGAAAATATCAACAGCCTGGGCCGCAATACCACCATCCGCAGCATTTCAATCTACGGCGGGGTCAATATCAAGCCGCAGATCGCCAGGGTGGCAAAGGGTGTTGAGATTATCGTCGCCTGCCCGGGCCGTCTCCTTGATCATCTTAACCAGAAAACCATCTCCCTCTCCAGGCTTGAGGTTCTGGTCCTTGATGAGGCTGACCACATGTTTGATATGGGTTTCTTCCCTGACATCAAGCGGATCATCCAGCAGCTCCCGGCCCGGCGCCAGAACCTTCTTTTCTCTGCCACCATGCCCCAGGAGATCCGTCATCTTGCCCGGGAGATTCTGGTTGATCCGGTAACCATTCAGGTCGGCATTACCGCGCCGGCGGAAACCGTCAGCCACGCGGTGTACCCGGTGGCGCATCATCTCAAGACCCCCCTGCTTTTTGAACTTCTCAAGAAAACGGCGACCGAATCGGTGTTGATTTTTACCCGCACCAAACACCGGGCCAAGCGGGTCGGCGAACAGCTGATCAAAAAGGGGTTTGCCGCCGCATCGATCCAGGGAAATCTTTCCCAGAACAGGCGTCAGGAGGCCCTGGACGGTTTTCGTGACGGCACCTACCAGATCCTGGTTGCCACTGATATCGCCGCCCGGGGCATTGATGTGTCCCGGGTCTCCCATGTGATCAATTATGATATACCCAGCACCCCTGACGCATACATTCACAGGATCGGCAGGACCGGCCGGGCAGCCCGAACCGGTGACGCCTTTACCCTGATCACCGATGAGGATATCAGCATGGTCCGCTCCATTGAACGGGTCCTTGGTGCCGTCATCCCCAGCAGGGCGGTGGAGGACTTTGATTACACTGTTCTTGCGCCGAAAAACAATCAGGAGTTTGCCCGTCCGCCCCGGAGCAGGCCCGGTCCCCGTAATAAGCCGCAGCAGAAGCAGCGTTCTTCCGGGGCCAGAAAAACCGCGGGCGCGAACACCTCTGGAGATTCCGGGGCTCCAAGGCCGGGCCGGCGTCAGCCCGACACAAAAACAGGCGTAAACGTTCCCGGACGGCGTGGGGGCAGATCCCGGTCCAGTCGCTCTAAATAGTTTTTATCCAAAGGTCATTTATGCTAACCGGCCGGCACAATACTGTGCCGGCTTTTTTTTTCAAAGATATGGGGTGGAGTAAGGGGGAAGTTCAGAAAACCGGAAACCTTGCCTGCCAATCAATATGGGTTGAATGGTCCGGTCCGTCGTGATGAAATTGCTGGAATTTTGAATCATATCGAGTTGCTAGGCAAAAGAGGCAGAAAGGCGAATTTTTTGCCCTCTCATGACCTTCCGGTATTACGGATGATTCTGTTTGGGCGGACCATTTTTTTTTCTTCAAAGTATGGCTGTGACGTGGGTGAAAAAATATAACGCACTGTTTTTGCGTGTTTTATTTTTTTTGATATGGTTCGGCGCGTTTATTGCAAGGAATACTGTTGATTCTTTTGGGGGGATCAGTTTTGGGCCATGGGAATATGATTTTTGGGGAATCGGTTCTGTGGCATGATTTTTCCAGGGAGCTGGCAACAGGGGCTTGATCGGGAGGTTGAGGCGCCTGGGTAGAACATCAAGGTAATAAAACAACGATCTGGCAACTGGTAGTTCTGGAGTTCGATTTCCTGTTCATACTGTGGTGTCGGCCTGAGAATTACCGCGCCCGGGCCGGTGGCTGAATGTGTTTCTGGATGCAAACAGGATGGAGTTTGGCGTGACTAGCGCCAGGCTGATAATGAGTGGTTGACGAAAAGAGCGATTCACCTCAATCTTTCGTCACCGAAGAAAACACTTACGCAGAGGAGATATCATGAGAACAGCACAAGGAATGCGATCAAAGTTAGGTGCGTGTATTGCCGTGGCAGGGTTCTGCACACTGATTACCTCGGCTAATGTCAATGCCGCCCCGCTGGGACTTACCCTGAATGATTACCCTGATATTCTGGCAAACTTCATAACCGTCCAGTACCTGGCAGGGTCTTTGTCGGCAACAGGCAATGCAACAACCTTTGACAATGACGGTGTTGGTGGTGCTGAAACTATACCTAACGGTTTTTATTCCCTCCATGCTTCTGTTGACAATGCCGGTGCCCTGCTGCCAGGGGGGGTCTTGAACATCTATGGTACTGTGCCAACGCTCGTCGGTTTTAACTCTGGCATAC
>JBFHXP010000017.1:0-30136 GCA_041598875.1 Desulfobulbales bacterium | reverse complement strand
TTGTGGCGCCGGAGGTGGTCGAGCAGGTCGCCTTCGCCGCAGCCCAGGTCGAGAACCCTGGAACCGGGTTCTATCCAGGAGGCGATGATCTGGAGATCAAAGCGCATGGCGGCCCTCCAGTATCTCTCCGCTTACCCGCTCAAGGAATCCCCGGATCAGCGAGGTGAGGCGGTCATTGGGCAAAAGGAACGCATCATGGCCCCAGTCCGCCTCTATTTCGCAGAAACTGACGTCGAGATTGTTTTTTTTCATCGATTTGACAATGTACCGGGACTGGTAGGTGGGATAGAGCCAGTCCGAGGTAAAGGATACCACCAGAAATTTGGACCTGGTCCTGGCAAAGACCTCGGCCACCTTGGTGGTGCCGTTGCGCATCCCGAGATCAAAATAATCCGCCGCCTTGGTGATATAGAGAAAGGAGTTGGCATCGAACCGTTCGACGAATTTATTGCCCTGGTAGCGGAGATAACTTTCCACCTGGAAATCAACGTCGAAATTAAAGGAAAAATCGCTTTTGTTCTGCAGGCGTCGGCCGAACTTTTTCCGCATCGCCTCGTCGGAAAGATAGGTGATGTGTCCGATCATCCGGGCCACTGCCAGGCCGAGGTTTGGTTTTTCCCGGTCATAATACTGGCCGTTGTTCCAGTTGGGGTCGGCCATGATCGACTGGCGGGCGACCTCGTTAAAGGCAATGGCCAGGGCGGAATGACGGGTGGTGGTGGCCAGGGGGATGGCGGAAATGACCATTTCGGGATAGCGGATCGTCCATTCCAGGACCTGCATCCCGCCGATGGAGCCGCCGATGACTGAAAGCAGCTTGCTGATTCCCAGGTGGTCGACCAGTGCCTTTTGCGCCCGGACCATGTCGCCGATGGTGACCACCGGAAAACTCAGGCCGTAGGGTCTGCCGGTTTCCGGATTAATGGAGGATGGGCCGGTCGATCCCATGCAGCTGCCGAGGATGTTGGACGAAATGACGAAATATCTGTCCGTGTCGATGCCCTTGCCCGGGCCGACCATGATATCCCACCAACCGGGTTTGGGGTCATCCTCGGAGTAATAGCCCGCAACATGGGAGTCCCCGGACAGGGCGTGGAGGATCAGGATTGCGTTGGATCTGTCGCTGTTCAGGGTGCCCAGGGTCTCGTAGGCGATTGTTACCGGGCCGAGGCTGGACCCGCTTTCAAGGATCATCGGCTCGGGCGGTTCGGCAAAGCGGAAGAATTTCTTCTCTACCCTGCCCGCTGAAAGAGAGCTTTTGTCATGTGCCGCGTATTCGCTCATGTCGCTACAGCTGGCCCAGGGCCTGATCCAGGTCGGCGCAGATGTCATCAGCCGCCTCTATGCCCACCGACAGCCGGACCAGGTCCGGAGTAATGGAGAGAAACTGCCGGGTCGGTTCGTCAAAGGAGAGATATTGCGATGAATAGGGGTGCAGAACCAGTGATTTGCAGTCACCAAGGTTGGCCAGGTTGTAGATCAGCTTGAGGTTTTTGATAAAGCGAAAGCATGTCTCCTGGTCTTTGAGGCCAAAAGAGAGCACCCCGCCGAAACCCTGGCCGGCAAACAGCCTGGCCGCGGTTTGGTGCGACGGGCTTTCAGGGAGCCCGGGGTAGCGTATCCAATCGACTTTTGGGTGTTTTTGAAGAAATGAGGATACCGTGCCGGCATTCTCCATATGCCGTTCCATGCGCAGGGCCAGGGTGTCGAGACCGATCATGGTCAGATAGGAGTGCAGCGGCGCCTGGTTGGTGCCGAAATTGATATGCTGTTCCCGCCATACCTTGTCAAGATAGGCAAGGGGGCCTTTTCTGTCGACAAAGGGTTTGAAGTCGGGAAACCGGCCGTTGTCCCAGGGAAAGGTGCCGCCATCAATAATCACCCCACCGGTGGCGTCGCCATGTCCGCTCATGTATTTGGTGGTGGAGTGGATGACCACGTCAGCCCCGAGTTCCAGCGGTCTGCAGAGATAGGGGGTTGCCAGGGTGTTGTCGACCAGAAGCGGGATACCGTTGCGGTGGGCGATCTCCGCGGCCCGTGCCAGGTCCGGAACATCTATTTTCGGGTTGCCGATGGTCTCGAGAAAAATGAATCGTGTTTTTTCGGAAATCGCACCCGCCAGGGCGTCCATGTCAGTGGATTCAGCCATCCTCGGGGTGATGGAGTACTTTTTGAAAACGTTTGCAAAAAGTACATACGTGGACATGAAAAGGGAGTTGCCGCAGACGAATTCGTCTCCGGCCCGGAGCAGGGCCAGGCATGCGTTGGTGATCGCCGCCATGCCCGAAGAAAGAACCACGGCGCCGCGCCCGCCCTCAAGATTGGCAAGCTTTTCCTCGAGGACCCGGTTGGTGGGGTTGGTCAACCGCATGTAAATGTGGTCACCGGTCTTGCCGGCAAAGGTCTGGCTTAAATTTTCCGCGGTCTCGTGGGCATGGGAGGCATTCTGGAAGATCGGGGGTAAAGTGGATCCCTGCCAGTTTCCGGGCGTCTGAGCGCTGTGGATCACTCTGGTGTTGAAGTGGAGTTTATTGCTCTGGCTCATAATATGTCCCATTTTGTTAAGTGTTAGAGCTGGGTGTCGGCCGCCGGCCGTGGCTTCTGAAGGGTTATGGCGGTGAGGATCAGATCCTGTTTAATGAGGTGGTATTTTAGCTGGATCTGGTTCCATTCGTCAAACGATATGAGACAGGAGGGGGGTCAGGCGGATTTTTCCTGCTCACTTTCCGGGGTGACGAGGAGGGATTTGAGGATTTCGCACGACCGGCAGATATCCATTTTTGTTTTCCAGTCTTTCTGGACTATGCCTTCGCAGATGGTCCCGTTGATAAACCAGCACAGCCTGCCGGCCTGAAACTCCCATGCAGGGCATTGCTTTTTTCTCTCCGGAGGACATTTCTTGATAACCCAGCACAGTTTCGGTCCCTTGTTCTGGCCCCGGGCGCGTGACAGCAGAAAGAACATCTGGCGCTCAACATGGGCGGGCACGGAACGCCATCCCTGCTCGTAACTGTGGATCGCCTTTATCGAGGTGCCAAGAAGTTCCGCAAGCTGTTTCTGTGTTTTATCGAGAATCTTTCGGGCGCGAAAGAATTCTTTACTGTCCATGATAGTATTTCCCCCATTTTTTCCCGTCGAACTGTTGTCAGCCTGAAATGTGTACCACATCGTGGTACACCCTGTCAAGGGTTGTCAGTCGGGAGAAAATGAAATTTATTTCCGGTGAAAAAAATATTCCGTTGCCGGGGGCAGCAGGTCATTCTGGGCCTGGGGCAACCATGTGCTGGTCCACTTTAAATGATTGGGAAGTAAAGGGCAATAAAGAGATATCCGCTGGAAAAGTGTTGAAAAATCATGAATACCCTGCAAGGATAGATTTATCTGGTTTTCATCCGGAAAAACAGACTTTCCGGATGGACATTCTCTGGTAGCTCATGATCGTCGGGAAGTCCCTTGCCCCGGACGGCGACACCTGCCCGTTTACGCGCCGGAAAGGGGAGTTTTTCGAGAAGATAAAGGGAAACGAGAAGGTGGATGTCGGATCTTTTCGACGCCACATCAACGGAGGGATGATGCGGATTCTCATTACTGGGGGAACAGGATTTGTCGGCCGCGCTTTGACAACAGCTCTTATCGGGCGCGGTGATCAGGTGACCATTCTGAGCCGATCATCTCCGTCCGGTTCCGGTTCCGGCCGGTGCGCCTATCTGTCGGCCGATCCTTCCCGGTCTGGAGATTGGCAGGACGCTGTTGCCTTGCATGATACGGTTGTCAATCTTGCGGGCGCATCGATTTTCTGCCGCTGGTCGCCGGAAAATCGCGAAAGAATCGTCACCAGCCGGATCCGGACTACCCGTAATCTGGTGGCGGCGCTGACCCGCGAAGGGTCAATGGTGAAAACCTTGGTCAATGGTTCGGCTGTGGGGTATTATGGCCAGCGCCCCGGAGATGAAACCGGGGAAATCGATGAAGATGGCGGGCCGGGTGATGATTTTCTCGCCACCCTTGCCCGGGAGTGGGAGGCAGCGGCATGTGAGGCGGAAGGATCTGAATTACGGGTTGTTCGTGCCCGTCTCGGGGTGGTCATAGGCCCTGGAGGCGGCGCCCTTTCCCGGATGATACCCCCCTTTCGTTATGGCCTGGGCGCGCCCCTTGGCAGCGGACACCAGTGGTTCTCGTGGGTCTGCCTGGCGGATCTGGTGGCTGCACTGCTTTTTTTAATTGACAACCAGGAGATCTCCGGGCCGGTGAACTGTACCGCCCCCCATCCGCTAACCAACAGGGAAATGACCAGGGTTCTTTCGCAGCGACTGCGGCGGCCCCTTTTTCTGCCACCTGTTCCTGCCTGGTTGCTCAGGCTGCTGCTGGGGGAGTTTTCCACGGTTTTTCTTGAGGGGCAGCGGGTTGTTCCCGCAAAACTGCTCAGGCATGGTTTTCAGTTTCGTTTTCCGTATTTTGATGATGCCCTGGGCGATATCCTGGGGAAATGAAGTTTGTTGACTAGAAAAAGCGAGGGCAAAAGGAGAGTAAAAAAATGGCTACAGATATAGATGAGTTGACTATCAGCTATGAAGAAGAGGGGATTGAGCTTGTAAAGGAGTTGGACAAGGCGGTTCTTTCAAAGGGTGCCTGGGCGACCCTTGTCTACCGGTATCAGGACTGGGACCGCAAGGCAGAGGCCTATGGTCCGGAAAAATATACCATCCGCCGGTATCGCAAGGTGCATGGCAATTATGCTCAGCAGTCTAAGTTCAATATCTCCAGCCGGGCCCAGGCTGAGAAGATCGTTGAAATTCTTGTCAACTGGCTCAAGGTCGCGGAATAAGCGGCGCGCTCCCTGATGATGGTTTCGTGTTGTTGCCCGTTTTAATGGAAATTGGTATATACTGCTCGTTTAGTGTCCGTCCGGAAAACCCTTTCGTTCCGGATTGCCACACCTATCCGTTTTCAGGCCGGAAACAGACAGATTCAGGAAAGGCCGAGAAGATCGGGGAGCTATCCGCATTGGTATTCGAGTACGGCGAACACATACTTCTGCGGATCAACCACCGGGATTTTTTTAAAGTGACGTTTTTGGCGCAATAATTACAAGGTGAAAGAGGCAATGGCTGTGCAACTATATAATACCAGGACCGGGGTCAAGGAAGATCTCGTCACCCTGACCCCGGGAGAAGTGAAACTGTACGTCTGCGGTATCACTGCCTATGATTACTGCCATATCGGACATGGCAGGTCAGCCCTGGTTTTTGACATGGTGGTCCGCTATCTGCGATACCGGGGGTACGCGGTGACCTATATCCGCAATTTTACCGATATAGATGACAAGATCATCAACCGCGCCCGCGAAGCGGGGACCACGTCCGAGGAGCTGTCCTCCCGCTTTATTGACGCCTTTCATGAAGACATGGAGAGCCTCGGGGTCCTGCCCCCGACCAGAGAGCCCAAGGCCACCGAGCATGTCGGCGAGATTATTGCGATGATCGAGGAACTGATCGCCCGGGACATTGCCTACCAGGTTGACGGCGATGTCTACTATGCAGTGGAAAAATTTGCCGGCTACGGAAAGCTTTCGGGCAGATCCCTTGAGGACATGATGGCCGGGGCCCGGATTTCGATTAATGAAAACAAGCGCAATCCCATGGATTTCGCCCTGTGGAAGTCAAGCAAGCCTGGCGAGCCGACCTGGGAAAGCCCGTGGGGGCCGGGCAGGCCCGGCTGGCATATCGAGTGTTCGGCCATGAGCCGGAAGTACCTCGGTGATTCCTTTGATATCCATGGCGGCGGCAAGGATCTTGTTTTTCCCCACCATGAAAACGAGGTGGCCCAGAGTGAAGGGGCGACCGGGGCGCCATTTGTTCATACCTGGATTCATCATGGTTTTGTCACCATCAGGGATGAAAAGATGTCCAAATCCCTGGGCAATTTTCTTACCATCCGCGAGGTGCTGGAAAAGTATCCCGCCGAGGCGTTGCGCCTTTTTGTCTTTTCCTCCCATTACCGGACACCCCTTGATTACTCGGACCAGGCAATGCAGGAAGCCCAACTCGGTCTTGACCGGCTTTATGGCTGCCTGGCGGAAATCGGCAAATTGCCGAAAAACGGGAGCGCGGGTGGCCGGAGCGCGGTCTCGGCCACGGACGGGAAAAAACTTGCTTCCCTGGCGGAACGTTTCACCGTTGCCATGGATAATGACCTCAACACCGCCCAGGCGCTGGGCCATATATTTGATGCGGTCAAGACCCTGAACAAGATTCTCGGCAGTATGGGGGCAAAGGTCCTGCAGGCTGATCTGGACCTGTTGCGGCACTCCGCGGAAACAATCCGTGAACTGGCGGGAATTCTCGGCATTCTCAGTCATGACCCGCAGGCCTATATTGAGGCAGGGCAAACACGGCTTCTTGCTGAGCGGAATATTGACCCCGGACGTGTCGAGCTGCTGATCCGGGAGCGGGCCGCGGCCCGTGAGGAGAAGGATTGGGCAAGAAGCGATGCGATCCGGGAGAGGCTCAATGAGATGCACATCGAGATCAAGGATGGTCCGGACGGAACCGAGTGGCGGGTCCGGATGTAAGCAGGAAAATTTTTGTCATCTGCCGTGAGGGTGCCGGCCAGCTGGAACAGCGTGCCGGATGGGTCAAGAGAGCGAGGAAAGGGGACGGTGAACTCCATGAAAAGATTTCCCGCAGTGGCAGACAGGTTTTATCCCGGGGATCCGGTGGCGCTTGTCGCCGAGCTTGGGCGTCTTGTCCCGGAAACAGATCCGCTCGCACGGATTCAGGCCCTTGCCGTGGTGTCGCCCCACGCCGGCTATGTCTATTCCGGAGCGGTGGCCGGAGCGACCTTTGCCAGGGTTGAGATTCCCGGTGACGTGGTCATTCTCGGGCCCAATCATCATGGACAGGGGGCAGAGGTGGCGGTGATGGAGGAGGGGAGCTGGCAGATGCCCCTGGGAGAGGTCAGCGTAAACACCGCTCTCGCCCAGACGATTCTCCGGCAATCACCGCTCTTCACGGTCGACGATCTGGCGCACCGGTTCGAGCATTCCCTGGAGGTCCAGGTTCCCTTTCTTCAGTACCTGCGGAAGGATGTAACCATTGTCCCGATTGCGGTCTCCCATCTTTCCTACCAGTCCTGCCTGGAGGCCGGCAGGGCGTTGTCCGCCGCGATCTGGCAGTACGGCAGGCCCGTGCTTCTCGTGGCCAGCACTGACATGACCCATTATGAGTCCCGGGAATCTGCTGAGAAAAAGGATCTCTTTGCCCTGGGATTTATTGAGCGGCTCGATCCCGAGGGGCTTTACACGGCGGTGCGGAGCAGGGGGATTACCATGTGCGGCATCATGCCCACCACCATGGCCCTGATCGCGACCCTGGAGATGGGCGGCAAACAGGTGGACCTGGTCCGGTATACCGATTCGGGTGCGGTCAGTGGCGATATTCGCCAGGTTGTGGGCTACGCCGGTCTCATCATTTCCTGAGCCGCTGGATGCACTTCATCTTTGGCGTCATCGGCCGTCCGGCATGGGACACCATAGCCGAACAACCTCTTCCTAAAATATGAAGCACCTCCATCGGCTCAGGGGTACTGCTGGATGCACTTCATCTTTGGCGTCATCGGCCGTCCGGCATGGGACACCATAGCCGAACAACCTCTTCCCTGAATAAGGATCATCTTCAGCGACTCACTGGTGCGGTGGTGTATGCGCCCCATCTTTATGGGGCATCGCACTGGGGGGCACTGTGCCTGAACAGATTTTTTAAAAATAGAGTCCGTCCGGAAGTCCTTTATTCCAGACTGCTATATCTCCTCAGAATATGCTTGACATGCAGGGAGAGTTTCTCTATTTTGGAGCCGTCGCGTACACAAGGATATTGATGGGGGATCGTCTAACGGTAGGACTGCAGACTCTGACTCTGCCTGTCGGGGTTCGAATCCCTGTCCCCCAGCCATTCAATGAGTAGTCTTCACACCGCTTCACAAAGCAGATTATGGGCAGAAGTGACAAAATATGTCACAAAAAGACGCGTGGGGGAGTTGTTTTTGGTTTCTCCCTAAAGATGATCTGAATCTCAAGAAAGTTCTTTTCAAACGGCAACATCTTGTTATTTTATGAAAAAATCCGTTGCGACAATGGTGTCTTGGTGGTAATGGTTTATCTGGCACTGTAATTGCTATGCACATTGTAACTGGAAGAAGCATGTATCGATGACACGGTCGAGAGAATTTTTTTTCAGGGAGGTGCGAACAGGAGTCAGAGCGTGGAACAGGCGTGGTCTTGTTGAAGGAGAGGCCAAATTTGAAATATTCCTAAAGAATTCTTGAGGAGGATTTAAACATGATGAAAATGATGAGAAAAGAAAACGGACAGAAAGGCTTTACCCTTATCGAGTTGATGATCGTTGTTGCCATTATCGGTATCCTGGCCGCAGTCGCGGTTCCTGCCTACATGAAGTATATCCAGCGTTCGCGGGTTACCTCAATGATCATGCCTTCACTCCATTCGGCACAGGTCAACGTGGCTGAGTGGTACGCGGTGAACGGCACCATGAAATCCATCTCAACGTCTACGATTAGAATTGCCCTGTGGAAGGATGCCGACAAGAGCTATCTCACCAGCCAGACTGTAACAGATACCGGCGTTATTTCCTTCACGGTAAACGCCGCCCATGCCACCGCAAAGCTCTCCGGTGTTAACGCAATGACCCTTACCGCCACACCGACAAAGACCGGCGGCGACAAGATCACCAAGTGGGTTCTGACCGGTACCCTGAAAGACGAGGTCGGCCTCAAGGAGTAATTCCAGTTGCCTGACTGAAGTTGTGTCAATTGCAAAACAGCCGCACACCGCAAGGTTGCGGCTGTTTTGCATTGGCTACACGTGGTTGTTTTCAATCCGGAAACAGGCAATTTTGAAAAAGATCAAGGAGATCAAGGAAGTATGAGCAGGCGTACTGGAGTGCGGCGAGCACATACTTCTGCGGATCAACTATCGAGATTTTTTAAAAGTGGCGTTTCCGGATGAAAACTAATTAAATCGAACCTCCGGGCAGTTCATGAATACGCTGATGAACGTCTCTTCCCGCTGGGCCCTTTCATTCGTCCTGCTGCTTGTCTGCGTCAGTTACAGCAATACCCTCTCCTCGCCGCTGGTTCTCGACGACATCCATACCTTTGTCGAGGAGCCCAATGTCTATCTCAAGAACATTTCACTCGCAGAGCTTGGCAAGGTAACACAGACCAGGTTCGGCATGGCCCGGCTGGTGCCGATGCTCACCTTTGCCCTGGACCATTATTGGGGAAAGGGCAGAATCGCCTCTTTTCACCTCACCAATATCGTCATCCACCTCCTGGCGGTGTCGGCGCTTTTTGTCTTTCTCAGGGCGTTGCTGCGCGCGGAGAGCGCCAGGAACTCCCTGCGTTTTCTTGATCCAGGACATTTTGCCCTTTTTGCCTGCGCGCTGTGGGTGCTCAATCCGGTGCAGACCAACGCGGTCACCTACGTGGTCCAGCGGATGACCTCGCTGGCCGCCCTGTTCTATATTCTTTCCCTTGCCTGTTATGTCCATGGCCGCCTGGCCAAAGGTATTGGCCCTCGGGTGGTCTTTTTTCTCGCCTCGCTGCTCGCCGCCGTCCTTGCCTTTCTCTCCAAGGAGAACAGCGCCACCCTTCCGCTCGCCATTCTCCTGCTGGAATGCGTTGTTCTGACACCGGGGCTGGCAGGGAGAATCCTGGGCCGCCTGCGCTGGTATCACTGGGTCCTGCTGCTGTTGTTTCTCCTGGCGGTACTGCCCCTGGGGCAACACCCCTGGCAGGTACTCCTCACGGACTATGAAGTTCGTGATTTTACCCTCTCCGAACGTCTCTACACCCAGTTGCGGGTTGTGGTCTTTTATATCTCGCTCCTGCTGCTGCCCCTGCCGGGTCGCCTGAACCTGGACCATGACTTTGCCGTTTCAACCGGCCTGCTGTCGCCGCCCGTCACCCTTCTGGCCGGATCTTTTCTCCTGGGCCTGCTTGTTGCCGCGTTTTTTCTCCGAAAACGCTCTCCCCTGGCAAGTCTCGGGATCTTCTGGTTCTTTCTGCACCTGGTGATTGAATCATCCGTTGTTGGCCTTGAGCTTGTATTTGAGCATCGGCTCTATCTGCCTTCGGTCGGTTTGTTCATCGTGCTGGTGGTTGCGGTTGACAGGTCTGCTTTTCGGCTTAACCCGCAACGGTCCGCCGATGGCCGGAAAATTGTCTTTCTGTTGATGATAATTTGTGCCACCATCTCCTCGCTGCTGACCACGGCGCGCAATGATGTCTGGCGGGACTCCCTGGTGCTCTATGAGGACTGTTACGCGAAATCTCCGGGCAAGGCGCGGACCAGTACAAACCTTGGCATGGTTTTGTCATTGGCAGGAAGGGACGACGAGGCGCTGGTCGCCCTGGAGCGGGCGATGCGGCTTTCAAATCCCCGTGACGAGGCGACTATCACCATTGCCAATAATATTCTCCACCTCTCGGTCAAGGCGGATAATTACCAGGAGTTGATTGCCAGGGGGGAAGAGTATTTTACCCAGATCACCCGGGACAGAAATTTCTCCGGTTTCGATAAATTCATGCGCAGCTGGGGCCATGGATACCATATGACCGGCCGCTATGCCGAGGCGCTGGACACCTACGTGACCGGTCTTGTCCATATCAATGATTCGCCTTTTCTGATCAATGCGATTGAACAGGTATTTTTCGATGCGAGCAAGAGTGAGAAGGGGCGGCAAGAGCTTGGCCTGAGCGGCCAGGAAAGCGACGCCCTCCTTCATATTGTCGATGTCATGCTGCGGATGCGCCTCTATGGCCATGCGGAAAAATATCTCTTTCTGGCGCGTGATCAGGACCCAGGGAATCCTCTGCTGCAGCAGTATGAGAAACAGTTGGCCGGTGAACTGGAACTCAACCGGATTGCCGGGGCGCAGTTCGATATAACCGGTGATGAAACCTATCGGGGTGACGCGGTATTCCGTTATTATATGGACCTTGCCCGGTTCATCAGGTCATATTACCGGCCCCTGCAGGGGCGTGCCCTGGGGTGGCTGATTGCCCAGGCCCGGAAGAGGGCGCCCGACGATCCCCATGGGGGTCTTTATCAGGCGGAGTGGCATATAACGCAAGGGAACTATCAGGAGGCAGCGACCCTGCTGGTTGATGGCTCTAGCGCGCACCCCGATTTTGTCCCATTGCTGGAGGCCCTGGGTCGTTTTTATCTGAGCTTCGGCCAGCCGGGTCTGGCGGCGGAGACGTATCAGAGACTTCTTGAGCTCTATCCCGGGTATCCCAAATGGGCTGGCGCTCTTGAGGTTATCCGCGAAGGTGAGCAGAAAAAAGCAGGTGTTGGCGGAACCCTGGAAGACATGTGATCCCCGCCTTTGCCGATGCGCGTCAGGGCCGCTTCTGATTTTCCAGATCTCTTTTATGGATCCGGAAAACCACCCCGCTGGGGGTTGTGGTCAGCCGGTTGTCCGGTTTTTCATCCCGCTCGCTGAGCATGGAGCTGATCTCGGCCAGCGTAAAGACATCTACCCCTTTTTCGAGAAGGAGCAGGAGCCATTCTGGTGTCGAGACCCCCTCTTCTGAGCGGGTTTCTTGCTCATTGCCGAGCCCCCCGGGTTTCACGGAAAGGGGCGAGGTGAGGCCAAGATTGTGTCCCCATTTTTTAGCAAGATATTGGTGATATCTGGCCTTGACGGTCATCGGCCATGCTATGGTGGCAACATCCCTGCGGAAACCTTCTACCTCCTGGAGGTAGAAGGTGGAAAAGATGGTGTCATCGCTGACGAGAAAAAGCACGCTGTTTTCCGTGCAGCTGTTGAGGATTGCCCGGCCATGGGCAAGGCTTTTGCCGGGATCATGTTCAGTGATCCGCGTTGTGCCGTTCCAGGAGGTCAGGAGCAGTACCATGACCGTGGCCAGGGCCAGCAGGCTCCGCACGACTGTGTTCCGGTTGTGGATCGGGGTGATAAGCCGGTTTAGCCCGAGTACCGCAAAAAGGGCAGCGGTCAGGCTTGGCATGAGGTACATCCTGCTGACAATCTCCAGTTCAACGACCGGGGTGAAGGGTATTTTGATCAGCGCAAAAAAGACAAGAGGGGCGGCAAACCAGAGAAAGAAAGTGGTCTCCTGGAGGTTTTTTTTTCCCACGCAAAACGCCGCGGCCTGATAGAAGATGAGTAATCCGGTTATCGCGGTCAGTCCCTGCCACGAGAAAATTGCCGTGATCAGGTAGCGCCTGACCCAGAAAAATGGAGGAAGTGTTCCCTCGACCTGGGCTGCCAAGGAAAAAGTTCCATAGAGGCGGCGGAGAAAGAGATCAATCAGATCCTGAAGCGAGTGTACCGAGATCCCCAGGGCGCTCACCGGGGGATCGAAAACCCGGGAGCTTATGATCGGCTGAAGATAAAAGGACAACCCCAGCAGAAACAGGAGCCCGAGCCAGGCCAGTTCGCGGATCTTGTCTCTGTTTTCAAGCCGAATCCAGTAACTGCCGTACGCGGCGAAGAATCCGGGAAAAAGAAAAAGAATGGTGTGGTGATTGGCCGCGCCGAGTCCGGCGCATAATCCGAGAAGCCGTGTGAGGGGGGTAATTTTTTTTCTTTTCAGGAGAGCGATGGTTATGGCCATGCCGCAGGCGGATATGAGCAGGTGGAGACTGAAGACCTCGGCGGTGGTGAGCCAGCGGAGGCTGATCGGCGAAAAGACAAAAAAACTTCCGCCAGCAAGGATGGCCAGCGGGTGAATCTCTGCATGACGAAGGGCGACGTAGAGAAGGATAAAGGCGGCAATGGCGCACAGGGTTGAAAAGAGGTTGTAGGTATAGAGCACGTCCGAAAAGGGGGAAACAAGGGAGAAAATCTTGCTCAGGGTAATATAGAGCGGGTAGCCGGGTGGGTGGGCGATGCCCCAGTTATAGCTGGCGCCGACAAGTTCTCCCGAGTCAGCACCGCCGAGATGGGACGTGGTGAACAGGAGGTAGACCGCAACAAGCACGCAGCCAAATGCCAGGGGAAGGGTACGCAAAAACTGGGCGGCAATAAATTCCTCCCTTTGTCGTAACTCTGTTCTGCTTGCTGCCATGGTGAGTCGTGTCTTGCGGTCCTGTTTATCCTGATCAGGACAACCATTTGTTTTTTATGAATTTTCTGGTATTGTGGCACAGTGTTTGAGAAACACCAGCATCCATGAACGTTGATTTTATGAATTCATTGGTGATCATTCCGACATATAATGAGGCGGCAAATGTCGAGGCCGTGATTTCCATGGTCCTCAATACCCTGGACACCCTGGATGTGCTCATTGTCGATGATAATTCACCTGACGGCACCGGGGCCATTGCCGATGCCGTTGCCCTGCGGCAGCCACGGGTGCATGTCCTTCACCGCCCGGGCAAACTCGGACTGGGAACAGCATATATTGCAGGTTTTCACTATGCGGTCAATCGGAAATATGAGTATGTATTTGAGATGGATGCCGATCTTTCCCATGATCCGGCATATATCCCTGATATGCTGTCGGCCATTGAGGGGGCGGATCTGGTGATCGGATCCCGGTATCTCACTGGGGTCAATGTGATAAACTGGCCCATGCACCGCCTGCTGCTGAGTTATTTCGCCAATATGTACGCCCGGATCGTCACTGGCATTCCGGTGCGTGATCTTACCAGCGGTTTCAAGTGTTTTCGGCGCCGGGTGCTTGAGGCCCTGGATCTTGATGCCGTTGTTTCGGAGGGATATGCCTTCCAGATTGAGATGACCTTCCGTTGTCGGCAACAGGGTTTTCAGGTCAGAGAGATCCCCATAGTCTTTACCGATCGCATGCATGGGGCGACAAAGATGGATAAAAGGGTGGTTTATGAGGCCGTCCTGCTGGTCTGGAAGCTGAGAGTTCTTGCGCTGATGAATCGTTTATAGCGGTTGCGCGTCGGTTTTGATGGCAGAACCAGAGGGCGCGGAGGCAGAAGGCACAAAGGGACAAAGTGGCAGAGGCGCAAAGTGGCAGAGGGACAGAGTCAAAAATGTATACTCTGTAAGTGGGGGGAGAAGGTATTCTGTTTTGAATAGTCATCATTTTTTAAAACTTTGTGCCTCTGGTGCCTTCTGCCTTTGTGCCTGAATAGGTGTGAATTTTGGTACAGCAGCAATACCGCCCCTCCGGGGTCGGATCTTTACTGGGATGGAAATATTCTCTTCCGGGCTTTTACGGATTTTGAAAAAAGAGAGGTACACATGGATTCGGTGACTGTAGTTTTACCGGCCTTTAACGAAGAGGAAAATATTGGCGCCACAATCTCCGCGATACGTCAGTTGTATCCGCAGTTCGAGATCCTGGTTGTTGATGATGGTTCATCAGACCGGACCGCCGAGATTGCCGGTGAGGCCGGGGCCAGGGTTCTCTCCCATCCCTACAATATCGGCAACGGCGCGGCGGTGAAAACCGGGCTCAGGAATGCCGGCGGCGAGTGGGTTGTCCTGATGGATGGTGACGGCCAGCATGATCCGGCTGATATTGGACGCCTGTTGGAGCATCGAAAGCGGTATGACATGGTGGTGGGGGCTCGGGAAAAGGGATCAGAAACACATTTACACAGAGATATCGCCAATTCGGTTTTCAATAGTCTTGCAGCTTACGTAACCAAGTTCAAGATTCTTGACCTTACGTCTGGATTTCGTCTGTTCCGTACGGAGACGGTACTCAACTTTCTTTATCTGCTCCCAAACACTTTTTCGTATCCATCGACCATAACCTTGGCATACCTGCGTAGCGGAAGAAGTGTGCGGTATGTGCCAATAGTGAGTCGCGCAAGAAAAGGAAAAAGCAAGATCAGGATTGCCAGCGATGGGGTACGTTTTCTACTTATTATTACCAAAATCGCAACGCTTTTCTCTCCTTTAAGGGTTTTTCTCCCGGTCAGTCTGCTTTTTTTTGTAACTGGTGTTTTGTATTATCTGTACACATTCCTGACTGAACATCGATTTTCTAATATGTCGGTTCTGCTGATGACTTCTGCGGTAATTATTTTCATGATGGGTCTGGTCTCGGAACAGATTTCTCAGATGAGATATGATCAAGTTGAAAAAACTGGACAGGAAGAGAGGTTTTTTCTTAAGGGTTCAGGTGCGTCCGATGCAAGCAAGGAGCATTAATTTGGTCCGCAAGGCATATGTCTGGTTTCTGAGAAGTATAGTGATCGTTGCTGTCGGATGGTTTGTTTCCCACCATATTGATGAGTTGTCGCAACATGAATTTACTATCAATTGGTTTTATGTCTGGATGAGTTTTTTCCCCACGGTTTTAGCATATTTAATAATGCTGTATTTATGGTACAGGATTTCCATGGCAATGGGGTTTGGTGCTCCAATTATTCAGGTCGGCAGGTCCTGGTTTCTTTCAATGCTCGGTAAGTATGTTCCCAGCAATATGATGGTTTTGCTGGTCAGATTTGAGACATATAATGGAATTCCCAAGAGAAAAATAATGGTTGCATCCGGCATGGAATATGCCGCCAGCCTCGCTGCCGCGTCAATTATAGTCCTCGTGGCGGTTTGTTCTGAGTCACACTTGGTTCCCGCATATGTGCGTTGGAGTGCGATAATGGGAACCGGGTTTTTTTTGTTTTTGCTGTACCCCCCGGTCTTGGAAATGCTGCTCAAAGTCGGATTCCGGGTGTTTCGGATGGATTCCGCCATCAAGATCCCCCCCTATCGTCAAACGTTGAGTTATGTCGGGGGGTACCTGTTCGAGGGGCTTTTGCAGGGTATGGGGCTTTTTCTCGTGCTTAGATCCATGGACCCGGTCCAGTGGAGCAGTTATTTGCTCGTGGTTGGGACTTATCAGGCAGCGGGTTTAATAGGCATGGCGGCCTTTTTTGCGCCAGGGGGGATTGGGGTGCGGGAAGGGGTTCTTCTTGTGGTCCTTTCCACTTTCATTTCTGCTCCTGTTGTCATTGTCGGGGCTATAATAATACGTCTGATAAATACTGTTACAGAATTATTGATGGCTGGTCTCTTTGTGTTTTTAGATAACATATATTATTCTGATAAAAATAAAGTAAATATTACAAGTAAATTATAAAAGGATTGCTTGATTATGAGAAAATCTATTTTGGCATTATATTTAAAGATGTGCGGTCTTTTTAAAGGTTATGGCCTTGGAGACTTTTACCTGATTAGAGTTATTAATAAAATTATTATTTATTTTATAAGTCCAGGTATATACAGTACCGTTATCAACGGTCAAAAAATGTATATACATTCAAAAGACTCAATTATGACTCCTCGTCTCTTGATCAATGGTGAACATGATCCAACAGAGACAGATCTCATAATGAATGAAGTAAATGAAGGTGATATTGTTCTTGATATTGGTGCAAACATCGGATACTTCACCTTGATTTTTGCAAAACTTGTAGGTGAGAAAGGGAAAGTATATGCTTTTGAGCCAGATCCTGAAAACTTTTCTTTACTAAAAAAGAACGTAGAGGAAAATGGTCATAAAAATGTTGTCTTGTTACAGAAGGCAGTATCCAGTGAAAATGGGACTATTAAATTGTATTTATCTGAAGAAAATAAGGGTAATCATAGGATTTTTGATTCACAGAGGGGAAGAAAGTCAATTGATGTTGAAACCGTTAAATTAGATGATTTTTTTAAGAATTACAGTGGTGATATCAATTTTGTTAAAATAGATGTTGAGGGAGCGGAAATTGGAGCTATTCAAGGGATGTCCGGCCTGCTGCAAAAATATAATAATATTAAGATGATTACTGAATTTCATCCTCATGGGATAGAGGAATACGGCCATCTTCCCGAGGATTATCTGGATCTTCTCCGGGGCTATGATTTTGAATTATATAATATAAATGAAGAGAAAAAACTCGTTGAACCTGTTAATGTTCCAGAATTGTTACAAGTTTTTGCAACGAATATCTGGTGTGTGAAAAAGAGGCATTCCTCCTGATTCTGGATGGCACAAGATCACATCGGCCCCGATTATCGTCGCATTGGACATGAATAGAAGCGTCTACATCATCAGCGGCAAGTCCCCGGTTAATCTTCCCGGCGGCCTGGGCGCCTATGCCATGAATATGGCTGGAATCTTCAAGGAGCTGGGCTTTACGGTTTCCATTCTCGGGTTCAGTGAGCAGGCGGAAGAGTTCTGCCGTGACGGGATGAGCTTTATCCATATCAAGACCCCGTTTAATGGCTTGAAGGGGCTTGGCGTGGGCCTTATCACCCCCTATTTCCTCAAGATCCTGCGGCAGAAGATTGGAAATGACAGGGCGGAACAGATCGTTATCTACGGCATGGCCACCTGGAATTATGTGGGCAACAGGATCAGGGCGGAATTCCCCGATCGCAACATAAAGACCCTGGTGAGCTGTTTTACCACCCATCGCCATGAACTTTTGGGCCATCTCCGGGGCGCTCCCATCGGTGATTACGGGCCTGGGCCTTTTCTCAAATACGGGCTTGCCTATCTGATCGACCTTGCCTTTATCCGGCCCTTTGACAGAAAGGCGATCTCCGAGGCGGACCGGATTATTGTCCATTACCAATCGACAAGGGAGATCCTGGTCGCTGATTATGGTACTGGTTTTCAGGACAAGGTACGAACCACCCCCTATTGCGTGGAGTTATACAAGCGAACCTCCTCTGAGCAGAAGGATAAACAGGTCCTGCAACAGGGGAAAAACCGCCCCTGGGTGGTTGTTATCTGCCGCCAGGATCCCCGCAAGGGGATGAATACCTTTTTAAAGGCGATCCGGAGATTAAAGGACCGGGGCGCGGACTTCGACTGCTTTGTTGTCGGTTCCGGGCCATTTCTTACGGATAATGAGAAGTTGGCAGGGAGACTCGGCCTGGCCGATGATGTCCGGTTCCTCGGCTTTGTCGATGACATCATGCCCTTTCTAGTCGGCGCCGATGTCTATGTGCTGCCCTCGGTGGAAGAGGGTAGCGGCGCCATATCCCTGCTTGAGGCCATGAAACTTGGAGTTCCCATTGTCACCACCCGGTGCGACGGCATTCCAGAGGATTTCACCCATGAGCAGAACGCCCTGCTGGTTGATATGCATGACCACGTTGATATGGCCCATCAGATAGGGCGGATACTCGATGACTCCGCCCTTAAAATGAAATTATCGGAAAACGCGCAAAAGGATTATACTGCCACGTTCAGTTTTGAGCGGATGCTGGCTGCTGTTGCCGGAATAATTGATGAACTGTGAAGGGATGATGGCGTCGTAAAAAGTCCGATCTACTGCGTTGTAGCAATTTTTCAGGCGCTCGGCATACCACATGTATGGCCTCGCACCTGAAAAATCACTACGCCTTGTATATCAAACTTTTTACTTAGCCATCCCATGACTTTTTACGAGAGTATCAAGGGATGACTATGAACGGGATTGAGGTGATCAGTGAAAACGGGGTAACCTATGCAATTATTATCCGCCGGGGTTTTACCAGCGAGAAAAAGTATAATTTTCTCACCCCCGCGGAGTACCCGATGCAGCTGGGCGCGAATTATTATCAGGCAGGGGAGACAATCCGCAGGCATCATCACCCGGACAAGAATCTGGCGATCAAGAATGTCCAGGAGTTTATTATCATGAACAGGGGCCGGGTGCGGGCCTTCTTCTATGATGAAAACAGGGAGATCTGCAGGGATACGGTGCTGGAGCAGGGTGATATGATTCTGCTCACCGCGGGCGGGCATGGCTTTGAGGTCCTGGAGGAGACAACCCTGGTGGAGATAAAGCAGGGTCCCTATGACGGTGAAAGCGATAAGGTGTTGTTTTAAGGGACAAGGACGATGAGCACGGAAAAATTCATACCGGTCTGCGAACCGCTGCTCGCCGGCCGGGAGCTTGATTATGTCCGGGAGGCGGTGGAAACCGGCTGGATTTCCTCCAACGGCCGGTTTGTCAGCGAGTTCGAGGAGAAATTTGCCGCATTCTGCGGCACGAAATACGCGGTGACCACCAACACCGGCACCGCCGCCCTCCACCTTGCCTGTGCTGCCGCGGGAATCGGCCCGGGGGACGAGGTCATCATGCCGTCCTTTACCATGATCGCCACAGCCTTTGCGGTCTGCTACACCGGGGCGACACCGGTTTTTGTCGATTGCGAGCGGGAAACCTGGAATATTGACGTTGCGCGGATCGAGGAGAAGATAACCCCGCGGACCAGAGCGATCATGCCGGTCCACATCTACGGCCACCCCTGTGACATGGATCCGGTCCTGGATAGTGCCCGTCGCCATGATCTGCTGGTCATCGAGGATGCCGCCGAGGTGCACGGCGCTGAATATAAGGGGAAACGGTGCGGCAGCATTGGGGATATGGGCTGTTTCAGCTTCTTTGCCAACAAGATCGTCACCACCGGCGAGGGCGGCATGGTGGTCACGGACAGCGAGCGGTTGCGGGATCGGTGCCGCTATTTGAAAAACCTTGCCTTTCCCCTGACCGGGGCCAGGGAGTACTCGCATCAGGAGATCGGCTTCAACTACCGGATGTCCAATGTCATCGCCGCCCTTGGCCTTGCCCAGACTGAAAGGGCGGATGAGTATGTTGCCCGGAGGCGGCATAATGCGCAACTCTACCGGGACCAGCTTGTCGATTTCCCCGGGATTACCCTGCAGAGCGAAAAGCAATGGGCGCAGAGCGTCTACTGGATGTTCGGAATCCTGATCGAGGATGATTTTGCCATCGGCCGTGATCAGGTCATTGAAATGCTGCGCGCAGAGGGGATTGATACCAGGCTCTTTTTCACCCCGATGCACCTGCAGCCATCACTGAAGAAATATGGGTGTGACTGTTCCGGGGGGTATCCAGTATCAGAGGATATTGCCCGCCGGGGGCTCTATCTCCCGTCCGGCTCCGGCCTTACCGAAGAGCAGATTGTTTTTATAAGCCGGACCCTGAAGGGACTCCGGCGCTGGAGAACCCATGATTGAGCAGAGGAACATGTTTTGAGCAAGACAGCATTGGTGGGGTATCCCTGTCAGATAGCCGCAGTCCGGTATCTGCAGACCTATGTCTCCTATATTGAAAAAAACTATCCGGGCCGGGCGGCAACCTGGCCCCGGCACTATCCGCCCCTGGGCGAGTTGCAGTGGGTCAAGGATGTGACCCTTCTTGTCGGGATCTTCTGCCAGGCCTCTACCTGTCATCCGGCCCTTGCCGCTGTATTCGACCGCAACGGGATAGATGTTCGCCGGGTCCGCAAGGTCCGGGTTGATGGCAGCGAGCTTTTCTGCGAGATTGATGGAGAGATGCGGACGATATCCCTTGAGGGGGATGAGGCGCAGAAAAAGGCGATGCCGGGATGCGCGATCTGTTCGGATTATTCAGCGCTGCTTGCCGATATTTCCGTTGCCGACCGCGCAGGCCCCGATGGCGCGACATCGGTTGTCTGCCGCACCCCGGCCGGCCGTGAGGTGGTGGCCAGGGCGCTTGAGGCAGGAATATTAGCCGAGGTGGATCTTCCGGGAGCAGGTGAGCGGATCAGGGAAAATGAACAGAAAAAAGCGGCCCGATCCCGGAAAAACGTCTCCGGATACAGGGACACCCTGCCGCCCGCCTTTTATACCGATGATGATTTCAACCCGGAATCCGCCATCTATGACAGTCTGCTCCAGGATTTTTATCTGGTCAAGGATCTCATCAAAAACGATCTCTGCGTGATGTGCGGGATGTGCGAGACCGCCTGTCCGCTTTCCTCCATGACCCTTGACGGCCGGTTGCCCCGGTTCAACAACCGGTGCAGCGACAAAATCTGCGGCATCTGTTTTTCCGCCTGCCCGCAGAATTTTATCCTCCAGGGCGTGGAGCAGCACCGCCTGATGCGGGAGCTGGGTGTCCTTGTGCCGACCGCTCCTGATACTCTTATTGCCGTGCGCCCCGGCGCCGGCGGGGAAGTGGAACCAGGTGACAACCCGGTTCTCGCCTCCCTGATCGAATACTGCCTGGAGCAGGGGGTGGTGGATGGGGTTTCGGTGCTTCATCAGTGGAATACCGGGCGCATAACCCGGCAACTTGCCGGAATTGACTGCGATCTTCTGATTGACCATGTTCAGGCCGCACGGAAAGGGGGAGAAAAATGAGCGGCAAAAAAATCCTCCTTGTTGTCCCTGATGTCGAATCCTTTCCCCGGCCGCCGGCGCCGACCTCTCCCCATGTAGGCCTTGCCTATATCGCGGCCATGCTTGAAAAGCACGGCCACGAGGTGCGGGTGCTCGACCTGCGCTTGAGTGGAGCCGAGCGGCGGCTGAAACCCGAGTTGCAGAACTTTGCCCCTGATATTGTCGGCATCTCCAGCTACAGCATCATGTACAGCGCCATCTACGCCCTGGCGCAACTGGTTAAGGATATCCATGGCTGCCAGGTGGTCATTGGCGGGCCCCATGTCGGCAGTTTCGGCGCACGGGTTCTTCGGGAGTCGGTTTTTGACTGCGCAGTGCGGGGCGAGGGCGAGTATGCGATGCTCGATCTCTGCGCCGGCAGGCCATATGCCGATATCCCTGGACTTCTCTGGCGGGATTCCAAGGGTACGATCGTTGAAAACCAGCGGCGTGAGCCCATTGCTGATCTTGACGCGGTTCCCTTTCCCGCCTATGAAAAATTCGAGTTGGACAAGTATCTTGACAAGAAACTGATCATTGTCAGCTCCCGGGGCTGTATCAAGAAATGCCTCTACTGCACCATCCGCTATACCATGGGACCCCAGTTCCGGGGGCGGAGTCCCAGAAATATCGTTGATGAGATAGAGTACTGGTACAAGGGGCCTGGGAAGTACCGGTTTTTCCAGTTCAGTGACGACTGCTTTTCCGCGGATATCGAACGGGCCGAGGCGGTCTGTGATGAAATTATCAGGCGGGGATTGAAGATCGGCTGGGAGTTGCGCAACGGCATCATGGTCAACCGGGTGGACCGGAGACTCCTTGAGAAAATGAAGGATTCCGGCTGCCGCCTGATCGCCTGGGGAATCGAGTCGATTCACCCCGAGGATCTCCGCAATATCAAGAAGGGGATTACCCCCAATCAGGTCAGGGAGGCGCTGCGGATTTCCCACGAGGTCGGGATCAAAAACAGCGGCTTTTTTATTGTCGGCCTGCCCGGCGACACCCTTGAAAAGTTCAAGGCGAATTTCGAGTTTGCCAAATCTCTGCCCTTAAGCGAGGTCCGCTTCTACAACACGACCCCCTATCCGAGCACCGAACTCTATGACTGGGTCAATGAAAAGGCGCACTGGCTGGTTTCTCCGGAGAGTTTCTTGAATGATTACCATGCCAACTGTGATGACCCGAGCTTTGAGACCGATGAGTTTCCCCGGGCCGATCGACTGGCAGCGCTGAAAATGGGCCGGAAGCTGGTGCTGCGGCTTATTTTGCGAAATGAGTTCGGGCCAGTTGCCGGCACCATAGCCTATCAGTTTATTCGAATCCCCTTTCTCCAGGAGCAGATCCTCCGGCTCGGGGCCCAGGTATTCGGCCTGTGGCGGCGTATCGGGAAGCTGGTGGGCAGGGAGCCGATTTAAGGTACGTGTCACGTTCCGGGAGTGCAGAGGTATATTCTATGTCCGATTGGGATGCCTGGTGGAAAGCTAAAAGGGTTGACGGGACACTCTTTCAGCGTGTCAAGCGGATAACCACGGCCGGCAAGGTCGCGATGATCCTGAACCTCCTTGATGGTCTTGTCAAGGATGCCCCGGCAATACTTGAGCTTGGCGCGGGATCGGGAATGACCACGGTTTCCCTTGTGGAGAGGCTGGGAGGCAGCGGGGTGCTGGTTGATGCCGCGCCAGAGGCAAGGGAGTACTTCCGGCACATGTATGGCGAACACCCTGCCGTCACCTATTATGTTGATGATGTCACCCGGTTTGTAACGGATATCCGGTTTGACCTTGTTTTCAGCGACGGGGTTCTTTCCCTGCTTCAGGGAGATGTTTTTGAGCGCTTCATGGCCAGGCATGTCGCGTACCTGAAACCGGATGGGCTGGTGCTGATCATCGTGGCCCGGAATTCCGCGTATATCAGAATGCGTGATCGGCTGCTCGGTTCTGAATTTCTGTACATTTTCCTCTTGAAATGGTTCGGGATATCCAAGCCCTCATATGAGTATGAAAAACTCTATGCCGATGATGAACTGGTTGATCTATGCCAGGAATGGGGCCTGGAGGTTCTGAGGTCGAAACGCACCTACAAGACCGTCTGCGCTCTGTGCCGGAAAACCCCGCTGGCGGTATGACAGGCTCCGGGAGGACGGATAACCGGCCTAACGGAATTTAAGCTTGTTCATGGCAATGAAACTCATCTTTATGAGCAGCAGGCCGTGTTTGAACCGTTCTATCTTGATATCCCCATAGGTTCTCTCCCGGTAGCGGATGGGCACCTCGACAATTTTCAGATTCTGTTTCACCGCCCCGAAGAGCAGGTCGAAATCGCCGAACGGATCGAAATCTCCAAAAAATGCGCGGTTGGCGGCTATTTTCTCGTACTCTTTTTTGAAGAGCACCTTGGTCCCGCAGAGTGTGTCCTTGATTCTCTGTTCGAGCAGCCAGGTGAAAACCATGCTGAAGAATTTATTGCCGAGGATGTTTAAAAAGCGCATGGCCTCTTTTTCCATGGGATAGACGAGGCGGGTGCCGTTGATGAATTCACCATGGCCTTCGGACAGGGCGCTGTAAAATTTAGGCAGGTCTTCCGGTGGCACCGTCAGGTCGGCGTCAAGGATCATCAGGATGTCGCCCCGGGCGGCAGCAAAGCCCTTGCGCACCGCGTCACCCTTGCCCAGTTTGAGCATCCGGCCATGGTCGGCGCCATCGGCCGATCCCGGCGGGATCTGGTGGAGCAGTTTTATGTCTTTGCTGTCCCTGTACTCTTCGATTACCTTTTCAATCTCCTCCACCGTGCCGTCATTGGAATTGCCGTCAACAAAAAGGATTTCAGTATGGGTGCCCATCTCTGGAAGCCGCTCAACCGCCGCGCGGATATTTCCCTTTTCGTTCCGGCAGGGGATAACGACTGTTACCGGGTATTCCGGTGTGGCGGCCGGTGGTTGCTGCAGGGGCCTGGCAACAAGATAGACGCTGAGACAGAGTGAGCGGATCAGGGGCAGCCTGGCGATATATCTGTTAAAGAACCGGGAGATGAGCGGGATATCCTTGGGGACCAGAAGCTGATGGCCTTTTTTGATCACCTCGAATCCGTTCAGCAGGAGCAGGTTTTCTATATCAGCCAGAGAGAGCCAGTTCTGGTAATCCTGGGGCATCTTGAGCCCGATTTTTTCGCCCAGGTTGAGGATCGGTTCCCACAGCGCGTTGTAATAGGTGATCACTACCCGTGACCTGGGGGTGGTGATTCTGTTGAGGTTTCTGAACGCCTGCCAGATATCGGTCAGTTCGCCGACACAGTCGGACATGACAACGTAATCAAAGGTTTCATCCTCCCCGAGTTCTTCGATATCATCCACCGTGAATCTCAGGCCGGGATAGGAGCTGTCCGGGAAATTGTCCCGGGCCCGCTTGATCATCTCCGGAGAAAAATCAAGTCCCACGCCACGGGATGGGCGGAGGGCAGCGAGAAGTTCGCCGGTGCCGCAGCCGATTTCAACCACCGAACTGTCCGGCGGGACAAGAAAGGTAAGGAGCGATTCCAGTTCATCGTAATAGTACTGGTTCCGTTTTCTCCAGATGGTTCGTTCCGGGGCAAGACGGTTGTGCAGGGCTTTTTTCTGGTCTTTGGAGCGCACTGGCGTCATCCTCTCTTTAAAATTTTCGTGAACGATGGACTAAGAGGCTTCCGGGAAAGACGCGATCAGGGACATGGATCTACCTCTCTGCCGGGACTTCCGGAGCAACCGGGGAGCCCGGTTCGTTTAACTTCGACTCAGCGGCTGATGCCAAAGGATCTTTTTTGTAGATCGCAATCTTCGGCCGGGCGAGCATGTAGTCGACCGTGGTGAACATGGAGCCCATATCCAGGCCGGCAAAGGCAACCTGGCTGGAGAAAGTCTGGACGAGCGAATAGCCGGGATGTTCCCTGGTCCAGGAGACAAGCTGATGATAGGTCGGATTCGGGTAGGCGGTGCCGAGCCGTTCGGCATCCTCAAGCTTTGTCATGTTTACAACCATATAGTCCGGGGCAAGTTCGAAAAACTGCGCAATATTCCCGTGCTTGAGATTGAAATATGCCCAGGGATGTTTTGAGATCCGCGGCGGATGGGTACAGAGATCTGCCTCGAATTCGATAAAGGCCCCGATGGTTGCGTCCGGTTCGGCCTTTTCCGCGATCCAGAGCGCGGCAAGGTCACGGGGGTCAGGGGTTTTCAGGACATTGGCATATGCCAGATCCGTGGCCGTGGTCCAGAAAAGGACCCCTGTTGTCAGGAGGGTGACGATAACCCGGCGTGATCGCGCATTGCCGGCCAGTTCCAGGAGCAGGGCGGCAATCAGAAGGGATATGGCCGGCATAAGAGGCACGGTATACCGTGTTACCACCCAGGATGTCTTTGCCAGCAGGAGAAAATAAGGAAGAATCATTGCCAGCAGGAGCAGATCCCTGTTTCGTCTTTTCCACAGGGCGGAGATGATGGCGATAAGCATGAGAATATACAGGGGGTACCCCAGGGCCTGGCTGAGGACCCGTCCACCGTATTGATACCAGATCGGACCACGGTTGATCGCGTTTTCGAAAACAGTCCCCTGATAGTGCCATTGAGCCTGCAGGCCGGAGAGCAGCACCGGGAAATTGATCAGGGAATGGGGGCTGGCCAGGAAATAGCCGATGGCGCCTGCCCCGGCCAGGACAAGAAACCGGCGAAGCAGGGTAACAGGTGAGGCGGTGCCGGGAGCGTGCCGGGTGTTGAGAACAAGGGCGGCGACATAGCCGAAAATGAGAACTCCGCCGGGAAAACGGGTTGCCGTGGCAATGCCGAGAAAGAGACCGCCCAGTATCAGGTTGAGGGAAACCTTGCCCTCTCCCTTGAAGATGCGGGCCATCATCAGGAAATTGAGGGTGAACTGGAGGGCGAAAAGTTCATCCGGCCGGACCCTCTGGGCCCAGAAGACGTGTGCGGGAACAACGGCGAGAATAAGTGCCGCCACCAACCCGGTTGTCGGCGAGAAGAGCATTTTGCCCAGTGCATACACCAGATACAGTGTCAGCAGGGCGAAGATCACCCCGGACAATCGTCCCAGGAGGATGATGGTAAAGATTTCGTTGCCCCCGATTTCTCCGGTGAGACGGGTCCCGATCCAGATGATTGCCTGGAGGATAGCGAAATAAAAGGTCCCGCCATATATGAAATGAGAGGGGATGACAGTGCCCTTTGCCAGCATGTCGGCCCAGCCCAGAAGAAAGATCTCGTCCTGGAGATAGGAAAAACCGGGATGGAGTTCATTGGGAAGCCCCCATTCAATGCCGTTCATCCGTAGGAAAAGGCCCAGAATAAGGATGAGGAGCAGGATGGCCTGATGGGTGTGCCGTGGCAGGGCGATGGCGGGTGGTTTCACTGGAGTTCCTCGGGTCTGATCATGTTGTCATGCCGCCGGCTCGGCAGGGAGAAAGAGGATATCGGTATACTTTCGTTTCCGGGTTATCTCTTTTACCCGGTCCATGTCAACTGGTTCCGGTGGGCCGTTGGTGATGATTTCATAAGGCTTATATCCGCGGTCGTGTAAAAAGGAAAAAATATCTTCAGCCGATGTGCCGAAACTCCGCAGGGCCGCATCATCTATCTCTATCCAGAGTGCCGGCCTGTGCTGCTGAAGGGTCTTGCCGCCTCCTTCAAGCACCCGCATTTCCGCCCCCTGGACATCGATTTTGATCAGGGAGACCACGGGATTGCCACGATCTTCCAGCACTGAATCAATGGTCACCGTGGTGATTACCGTACCATGGTCGCCGAGTTTATGATCCCCGGGGTGAAAAGGGTTTATGGTCAGAGATGAGGTGCCGTCTTTGCTGTCGGCCGCCACCTGCAGGGTTTCGAGGCGACCTGCCTGCTGCTGTTTGCTTGTTGTCCGGCAGAGAAGGGAATAATTTCGGGCCTCCGGTTCCAGGGCGATAACCTTGCCGCCCCGGGAGATCCAGTCACTGAAATAAATTGAAAAAAAACCGATGTTGGCGCCGATGTCCATGACCCAGGTCCCTGGTCTGACAAAGGGCCGGAGATTGTGTACCGTCCCGGCCTCTATTGTTTTCTTGTAGATGAAATAGGCATGCCTGAAAACCACCTGGCCCGGTCCGCTTGCAAAAAAAGCACGGGTGCATTTCCACCGGTAACATGACATGATTAACTGCTGTATGGTCGGCTTGACGCTGGATAAGGGCATTGTGCGTGAACTGTCTGGGGTGAATGTGGCCCGGCGGACTGGTCAGTGTCATCTGAAGAATACTTGGGTCATGATATCAGAAACCAGTTGATAAATATATGAAAAAGTAGTGAGTTGCTGAGATAAAAAATGGTGATTGGCACGGTGTCAATGGCCTGTTCTGCCGGGTTGTTCCATTGACCGGCCATGGTGGAAAAAGGCCTTTGGGAAGAATCAGGGCCGTGTACGGGAAATCAGGGAGTTGGTGGCGCGCGAGTCCATGGACATTTCCAAGCATGATGAAGAGATCAGGGGGAATCGCCTTGCCTGGGAGAGGAAGCCGGTTCTTCGGAAAATATACCGTGAATTCCACCGGCTCGTGGCAGCTCATCTCTCGGGCCAGTCCGATGGGCTGACCGTTGAACTGGGTTCTGGGATCGGCGCGATCAAAGAGGTCATTCCCCACTGTATTACAACAGATCTTTTTGCCAATCCATTGATTGACCGGGTGGAGGATGCCTATGCCCTTTCATTTGCCCAGGGCTCCCTTGCCAATCTTATTCTTTTCGACATGTTTCATCATCTGCGATATCCTGGTACCGCCTTTCAGGAGTTTCACCGGGTGCTTGTTCCCGGCGGGCGTGTTATACTCCTTGAGCCATGCATGAGCCTGCTCGGCCGCCTTGTCTATGGGGTCTTCCATCACGAACCCCTGGGACTGGATGAAGATATCCAGCTTTATGCGCCTGCCGGATGGGTCCGGGAGGAGGAGGGGTACTACGCGGCCCAGGGAAACGGTTCAAGGATTTTCCGGGACAGTGAGCTGCCGGCGGCGTTTGCGGGCTGGAAGGTTCTCCACCTGCAGCGGATGTCCGCGATTTCATATGTTCTGTCCGGTGGATATTCAAAGCCGCAGCTCTATCCGGACGTCCTTTATCCCTTTATGAAATACGTGGATACGATGTGTGACGCGGTGCCGTCACTTTTTGCAACCCGGCTATTTGTCGTGGTTGAAAAAACCGATGGATGACCGGTGGATGGAAGGCAATGGATTCCGGGTTTCTTATGAATGGCCTCGATATATCCGGAGGTCCCGTGTCGCCGGGCCTGAAACCAAATGAACGCCAAGAGAGGCTTGATTGAAAGATATGATTGAGGAAAATATGATGATTGGCAAGGATCAACCGGTGGGGAATGGTATGTGTGGTGACCCGGGTAAGACGGGAGGGGCTGGCCTGACGGTCGTTATTCCCGTTTTTAACGAGGAAAAAGGCATTGCCGATGTTGTCCGCGCCCTGGGCAGGACACTGCAGGGTCTTGAGCTGGAGAGCGAGGTCCTTATTGTCGATGACGGCTCCACGGACCGGACCGCCGAGGTCGTCGGATCGCTTGCCGGGGTGCAGGTCATCACCCATCAGCGCAACCTTGGATATGGCGCTGCCCTGAAAACCGGGATGCGGGCTGCCCGCTTTCAGTGGGTCTGCATCACCGATGCGGATGGAACCTACCCAAATGAACGGATACCTGATCTGCTGGCATCAATGAAGGATAATGAGATGGTGGTCGGGGCCAGGCTTGGGGCGGCCGCCAATATCCCGGGTATCCGCAAACCCGCGAAATGGGTTCTCAACCAGCTTGCCAACTATCTTGCCCAGCAGAAAATCCCTGATCTCAACTCCGGGTTGCGGATTTTTGACAAGCAGGTGGCGGAACGGTTTCTCAATATTCTGCCCAACGGGTTTTCCTTCACCACCACCATCACCCTGGCCATGCTTACCAGCGGTTACCGGGTACGTTATCTGCCCATCGACTATCATGTGCGAACCGGAAAATCGAAAATAAGGCCGATTCACGACACCCTTAATTTCCTGCAACTGATTATCCGTACCATCCTCTACTTTGAACCTCTCCGGATATTTCTTCCCGTGGGTTTTTCCCTGGTAGGGGTGGCGACACTTCTCTACGGGGTTCGGCTTTTTCTCGGCGGCGGGTTCGGGGCAACCATCCCGATGTTTTTTCTCTCCGGTGTTCAGGTGCTTGCCATCGGCATGCTCGCCGACCTGATTGACAGAAGAATCAAGCCCTGACCATTTGGTCTGTCGGGATACAGAATAGTCATGGAGCTTCTTCTTGCCTTCTGAGAAATTTGTGAAATATGCGCTGATCGGTGCCGGCAGCTATCTCTTTGCCCTCTGCCTGATGTTCCTTCTGATCCAGGTGCTCCTTCTCCCGCCGGCCTTTTCCTACGCCGTTACTCAGATTATCATCCTGCTGGTCAGTTTTGTCTCGGCACGCCGCTGGGTCTTCAATCCCGGCAGGAGCGGGCTGGTCAGCCAGGGCGTAAAATACATACTCGCCTATCTTGTCTTCAGGTTTGCCGACTGGTGCGTCTTTGTTCTTCTCAACAGTCTCCTCGGTGTGCACTATTATTTTGCCATTCTCCTGGCAATGGGTTCTATTTTTCCGATCAAGTATCTTGCCTATAAGATACTGGTATTTCAGGATACCGAGCGGATCGACACCGAGATTTTTTAAAAGTGGCGTTTCCGGATGAAAACTAATTACAGGCGGCGGTCATCTCTGGCCCCGCAAGGAAGTCTCGGATGAAGGTTCTGCTGATAAATCCCCCCTATGATATTCACCGGTACATGGGCAAGCTCTCCAAGATCGCCTTTGTCTTTCCTCCCATCGGGCTGACCTATATAGCCGCATATCTCCGGAAAAACGGGATTGAGGCAGCGCTCTTTGACTATCAGGTCGAGGAAAGGGAGATAGAAGATGTCATACTGGAG
>JBFHXP010000016.1:0-33837 GCA_041598875.1 Desulfobulbales bacterium | reverse complement strand
CGGAGCATGACCTGCGCAAGGGGCTGCCAGAGGGGCCGCTCTATTATATGGTCCTCTACGCCACCGCGCTTGACCAGAAAAAACTTGGCACAATCCTTGATCTTTCCCAGGACGATATTGATGTGGCCAGGGTCAGCGGAGAGTCGAAAAAAGAGGGGAAAATCCCTGTTGCGGTCAGGCCCGCGCCGGCAGAGGCCCCGGCCGGCGATGTTCCCGGCGACAACCGGGCAGGTGAACCGTCTGCCGTGGCAACAGAGGAGCTGGCGCCCCCTGCCCGGGAAAAAACCCCGCCTGCCGAACCTGGTGTATCCTCACCGGCAGAGACCAGGAGCAGCACCCTGCGGATCAGCGTCGATATTGCCGACACCCTGATGATGCTCGCAGGGGAACTGGTTCTGGTCCGCAACCAGCAGCTTCTCCATCTCGACAGGACCGATCCCCTTGCCCGATCAATTGTCCAGCGGCTGGACATGGTTACATCGGAACTCCAGGAGACGATCATGCAGACCCGGATGCAGCCCCTGGATACGGTGTTCGGCAAATTTCCCAGGGTGGTCAGGGAGCTGGCAAAAAAACTCGGCAAGCAGCTGGATATCATCATAACCGGTAACGAGGTAGAGCTCGACAAGACGATCATCGAGTCCCTCTCCGATCCATTGACCCACCTTATCCGCAACTGCTGTGACCACGGCATTGAGGATAGTGAGAGCCGGGCTGCAAGCGGCAAGCCGCCAGAGGGAAATATCTGGCTCAGCGCCAGCCATGAAGGCGGACAGATCACCATCAAGATCAGGGATGACGGCAAGGGTATCGACCCGCGGATCATGAAGGAGGTGGCCCTGAAAAAGGGAATGAAAACCGAGGGTGAGCTCGAACAGATGAGTGACAGGGAATGTGTTTCCCTGATCATGCTCCCCGGTTTTTCCACTGCCAAAAATGTTACTGATGTCTCCGGGCGCGGGGTGGGCATGGACGTGGTCAGGACCAACCTTGAAAAGCTCGGCGGCGCCGTGGAGATCGAGTCCACCAAGGGGCAGGGGACGACCATCCATCTCCGGCTGCCCCTTACCCTGGCGATCATTCCTTCGCTGATTGTCAAGCTGGACGGGTACCGTTATGCCATTCCCCAGGTCAACCTTGAAGAGCTGGTCTGTCTCTATGACGAGGATATCCTGGAAAAGCTCGAGTACACCGGTGACCATGAGGTCTATCGGCTCCGGGACCGGCTGCTGCCGATGCTCCGCCTCCGGGAGGTGTTTGAACATCCCACGCCTTTTACCAGTAAGGACTGCGCCAGGATTACCGAGAAATATCGAGCCCTGCACGCCAAGGTGCGCCAGGAAATCGTTCAGAGAAAGGCCGATGGCGCGCCCGAATCCGCCTACAGCGATTCCTTGAATTTTGTCGTCCTCAGGGTCGGGTCCAATCGCTTCGGCCTGATTGTCGACCAGGTCCTGGGGACCGAGGAGATTGTGGTAAAGCCGATGCACCCGGCCCTGAAATCGCTGGGATGCTATTCCGGGGCCACGGTGATGGGGGACGGTCAGGTCGCCATGATCCTCGATATAGAGGGCATAACCCGTCATTCCCGGATTTTTGTTGATGGCGACCCCTCCCGGTACGAGGTTAAGGATGTGGATACCTCCATGGATCAGGGGACTCAGATGGTGCTGTTGTTCAAATGCGGTGAAAAAGAGCAGTTCGCCCTTCCTCTTCCCCTGATACGCCGCATCGAAAGGATTCATCCCGTTGATTTCGTGGAGGTGGGTGGCAAGGAGTTCATCTCCATTGATGGTGTTTCCACCCTGCTGATTCGCCTTGACAAGTATCTTGATGTTTCGCCGTGCGTGAACCGGGAGGAGATGTTCCTTCTGCTGCCCAAGCATATCAAGAAACCATTCGGAATCCTGGTTTCCGTGCTTCACGATATCGCGGAAACCTCTTTTGAGTTGAATGTGGAGAGCTATATGGAGCCCGGACTGATGGGCACAACACTTGTCAACAATCGCATGACCCTCTTCATCGACATGTATCAGCTCGCCGAAAAGGCGGAGCCTGGCTGGTTTGAGGGAGAGCGGGGAACTGGGAAGGTGCGGGCGGCAACGATCCTTCTGGCCGAGGACTCTCCGTTTTTCAGAAGGATGATATGCGGGTATCTCGAAGATGCCGGGCATACGGTCATGGCTGCGGAAAATGGAAGGCTCGCCCTCGCCCTGCTCCAGGAACACTCCTTTGACCTGATTGTCTCTGATCTTGAGATGCCGGAGCTGGACGGCTGGGAATTCATGAAAGAGGTGCGGGGTGGAAGGGTGCAGAATACCTTGCCCTCCCTGGCACTGACATCACTGGATCAGGAGAAACATCAGAAAAAGGCGCAGGAGGCTGGTTTTACCCGGTATGAGGTCAAGATAGATCGATATCGGCTGCTGAGGGCCGTGGACGAATTGCTGCAGCCGATTCCAGAAAGGACGGAATAAGGAGAAGATCATGCACGCACCGCAAAGCGCAGACACCGTGACAGTGGGGAATGGTCAGCTCCAGTTCTGTTCCTTTTACCTGTCCGGCCGTCTGTATGGGGTTGATATCCTTGATGTCAAAGAGATCTGCCCGGAGACGTCCATCACCCCGATTCCCCAGGCCCCCAAAGAGGTCCGGGGATATGTCAATATCCGCGGCCAGGTCTATCTGATTCTTGACCTGCGATTCATTCTCGGGGTGGAACCAGATTCTCTCCAGGAGAGGTGCTGCCTGGTCATCTTCAAACCGACCGTGGGTGAGTCCTTTGGTCTGGTGGTGGACAGAATAGGTGACGTGATTGTGGTGAACGAGAATGAGATAGAGAACCGTCGGCGGATGGATCATGGCCCGAAAGGGGGGACGGAACGGCGGCTTGAGAGTGAGAAACTGGTCAATGGCATCTGCAAGCTGAGCAACAGCCTGATGATCATTCTCAACTGCAGAAGGTTTCTTGATCAGATTGAGGTGACAAGGTGATTAAAAATAGTCACCCGGCAGACAATTTTGAAAAAGATCAAGGAGATCAAGGGAATACGCGCAGGCGTACTTGCGTGCGGCGAGCACGTATTTCTGTGGATCAACTACCGAGATTTTTAAAAAAGTGGCGTTTCCCGATGAAAACAGATGAGGAGTGCGGTTATGAATATACATGACATGAGTATCGGCAAAAGGATCACATTCGGTTTCGGCGTGGTTATCATCTGTTTTGTTCTTGCCGGTCTGAGCTCCATGCTTTCCGCGGGCAGGGTTTCATCCCATGCCGGGCTGGTCAGTGAGCAGGGTATTCCGTCCGCCTTTCTCGCCCTGGAGATGGCCCGTGATATCCTCTCTATCCAGGAGAGCATCACCGACAGCGCGCTGACCGGCAGGGGCGACGGTCTGCTCGAGGGGCAGAATGTTGCCCGCACGGTTGAAGAGGATATCAGGACCCTGAGAAAGATATTGGAAAAAAAAGGGGACACGGAGTTGCTGAGAGAGCTTGATCTCCTTCATGATTCCCTGGATGACTATCTGCAGACTGGGCTGGTCATGGCCGAGGCCTTCAGGGTTCAGAACAGGGAACTCGGAAACCGTCACATGGAAGAGTTTGACCGGATGGCGGATGAATTGTCAGGGGTGATGGCCCGGGTGAGCGATTCCCTGAAGAAAAATGCCGTGGAGATGACCGCCGGTATCGTGAACCTTTCCGTGGGCAGCCAGAGAGTTCTTGTGGGCGGCATGGTGCTGGCAACGGTGCTGGCGATTTGTTTGAGTTTTTTTATCGCAAGGAGCATAACCGCGCCGATCTCCCGCGTCGTGCTGATGTCCGACAGGCTGGCGGCCGGCGATCTCACCTTCCGGGACAGCAGCATCCGGTCCGATGAAGCGGGCGAGATGATCCGGGCCCTCAACTCTTCATCTGAGAGTCTGGCCGGGATGATCGAGATGGTCTCTTCACGTTCTGCTGCGGTGGCCTCCTCGGCCAATGAGATGTCGGCGGTGGCGGGCACTCTTTCGGAGAACGCGGAGAAGTTTTCCCTCCAGTCAAAGACCCTGACCGGTTCCACCGATGACATGGCCGGAAATATCGGTGTGATTGCCAGCGGGGTGGAGGAGATGAGCATGAATGTTGCTTCGGTCTCCACCGGGGCGGAGCAGATGTCCCAGAACATCAGTACCATTGTCAATGCAATTGAGGAGATGCGCTCTTCGGTGGGCAGTGTGTCGGGGCATGCGCGTCAGGCCGCTGATGTGGCCGGCACGGCCATGGAGCGTTCCCTTACGGCAACAAAGGCCATGAATACCTTAGGCCAGGCTGCCAAGGCCATCGGCAAGGTGACCGAGGTGATCAAGCGGATCGCCGAACAGACCAATCTCCTGGCCTTAAACGCCACCATAGAGGCGGCCTCGGCCGGTGATGCGGGCAAGGGTTTTGCCGTGGTGGCCCATGAGATCAAGGAACTTGCCAATCAGAGCGCCCAGGCGGCCGAGGAGATTACCGGTAAAATTGACGGTGTCCAGGGTAATACCAGGGAGGCGGTCCAGGTTATCTCGTCGGTGTCCGAGATCATCAGTTCGATCAACAAGGCGGTGACGGATATCTCCCGATCGGTGGAAAACCAGGCCACGGCGGTGGAACAGATCGCCAGGAATGTCGAGGAGGCGGACCGGGCCTCGGGCACGATAGCCTCGGCAATCGCCGAGATCTCCGTGGGCGCCTCTGACATGGCGAAAACCACAGGGGAGGCGGCCAGAGGGGCCACTGCGATTTCACAGGGCCTCCAGGAGATGCGGGCGGTGGTCGATGATACCCGCGCCGGCACTGTACAGATTAACTCGGCATCCGGTGTGCTGGCCGAAGTGGCCGCTGATCTGCAGCAGATGATCATGAAATTCAAGATATAGTCCCTTGTTGGGTAATCGCCCAATTAATCGCAGGGGACACCGGAGCAAGTGGGTTCGAATATGTTTTTTCTGCGGAAAACCGTCACTGAAACTTTGGGGAGTACCATTATGAACAGATTTAAAGATGTCTCGCTCAGAATCAAGATGTTCGGAGGTTTCGGGGTGGTCCTGGTGCTTCTGCTGGGGGTGATGCTGATCTACCAGTATACGGTAAGCTCCACTTCGAACTCCTTTGACAATCTGCTCCAGTATGAGGTGAGGCTCGCGGAACAGGCGAAGACCGTGGAGTATCTCACCGTTGAAAGCCGGCGCAATGAAAAGGATTTCCTCCTTCGCCTCGATCGAGGCTATGTGACCCAGCATGAAAAAACCGTGGCCACCCTTATGGCTGAAATCGAGAAGATGGGCGAACTGGCCCGCCGCGCCGGATATGCCGAACACGCCGACATGGCCCTGCAGATGATCACCTACGTCAAGGAGTATGATGACGCCTTTCACCAGACAGTCGCGTCATGGGATGTCAAGGGGCTTAACCGTACCTCCGGTCTTCAGGGAAAATTCAACGAGATAGGACGGTTGATGCATGAAGAGATGCAGCGGTTTGCCGTGGATGATCTGCAGATAGCCATCTTGAAGATGCGGCGGGCGGAAACGAGCTACCTCCGCACCAGGGGGAGCGCTGACGAGAGGGCGCTGCGTGAGGCGATCAAGAATTACGAGGAACTTCTTGTAGCCAGCTCCTGCGAGGAAAAATCCAAAAAGGCGCAGCTGGCGGGCCTGGAGGCTTACAAGGAAGCGGTGCGGAAGAATACCGAGGTCTACGACGTCCTTGAGCGGGAAGAGTATAATCAGGAAATGGACGCTGCCGCCCGATCCATTGAAATAGCTCACCGGGATATTTATGTGCCGGGCGCGGGTTTTCTTATGCTCGGTATCCAGCGTGACGTGAACGCCTACCTGCTTCACGGTGAAAAGGAGGCGGTTGAGCTGGTCTACAAGAATCTCTCCAACCTGGTGATCGCCTTTGAGAGTGCCGGGGTTCTCCTTGATTACGTCGATTCGGCCGAGAGGAATGTCCTTGAGTTTCGAACCGCATTCGACGCCCTGCTGGCGGAAGATGACAATATCAACAGGTCGAGGGAGATGATGCGGAACGCAGTGCGCAAGATTGAACCCATCGTGGGCGCCATCGCCACCCTGTCAAACCAGAAAAAAGAGGAAAGGGCTGCCACGGCCAAAACCAGGGCCCGCACCCTTTCCTTTATCGCCATTATCACCAGTCTTATCGCGGTTGTTCTTGGCCTTTCCCTTGGGTATACCATCACCCATTCCATCACCACTCCCCTGCGCGAGGCGGTGGAGATGGCCAACAGAATTGCCCAGGGTGATCTTACCGCCACCGCTGAGGTGAGAAGCAGGGATGAGACAGGGCAGCTGATTCAGGCGCTGAACGATTCCACCCTTAATCTTGCCGAGATGATAGATAAGGTGAAGTCCCGGTCGTCCATGGTCGCCTCTTCCTCAGAGGAGTTATCCGATGTTGCCGGCACCATGTCGCGAAGTGCCGAGGAGATGACGGTTGAGGCCAATACCGCCTCCAATGGAACCGAAGAAATGCTCATGAATGTCAATATGATGGCCAGCGCGGTGGAGGAACTCAGCATGAACATGGCCTCGGTTTCCTCCGGGGCCGAGCAGATGTCTCAGAGCATGAACAGCGTGGCGGTAGCCATTGAGGAGATGAGTGTTTCCATTAACGGGGTGGCCGGCAATGCCAGGGAGGCGGCAGAGGTCGCCTCTCTCGCCATGGACCGTTCCGTGGCAGCCACTCAAACAATGAACGCCCTGGGGTTGGCTGCCAAGGCCATCGGCAAGGTGACCGAGGTGATCAAGCGGATTGCCGAGCAGACCAATCTCCTGGCCTTAAACGCCACAATCGAGGCGGCCTCCGCCGGTGAGGCGGGCAAGGGTTTTGCCGTGGTTGCCAAGGAGATCAAGGAACTGGCCAACCAGAGCGCCCAGGCGGCCGAGGAGATTGCCGGCAAGATTGAAGGGGTCCAGGAAAACACCATGGAGGCGGTACAGGTCATCTCTTCGGTTTCCGAGATTATCAACTCCATCAATGCCGCGGTGGCCGATATTTCTCAGTCTGTCGAGGAGCAGACCCGCGCGGCCAATGAGATTGCCAGCAATGTCGGCGAGGCGGATCGTTCCGCCGGGAATATCGCCGCTGCCATTGCCGAGATCTCCCTCGGGGCCAATGAAATGTCCAAGACCGCCGGTGAATCGGCCCGGGGTATAGGCCGGGTTGCGGAGACGATTCGTGGAGTAAGGACCGCCTCGGGCAACACCAGCAGTGGTGCCGTTAAGGTCAATGACGCGTCAGAGGAGTTGTCCAGGGTGGCCGGAGAGCTTCAGGATCTGGTGGGCAAGTTCAAGGTGTAGAAGGGGCTGTTAACTGACGGCGCTGGCCGTGGAGATCGAGGATCGGCAAGTGGATGCGAACTGATACATTCAAAATACTCATTGTCGATGACTCCCGGGTGTTCCGCAACGTGGTGGAAGAGATTCTCCGCGCGGAGAAAGGCATTGAGATCACCGGGTCGGCCTGGAACGGCGCCAAGGGGATTGAATTTCTCAAGGCAAACCCGCCTGACCTGGTGACCCTTGACGTTGAAATGCCTGAAATGAATGGCATTGACATGTTGCGGGAGATAATGGAGTTCAACCGGGCCAACCCCGATATTCCCGATATCGGGGTGATCATGGTCAGCGCCTATACAAAAAAAGGTGCGGATGTCACCATCAGTGCCCTTGAACTGGGCGCCTATGATTTTATACCCAAGCCCTCCGGCGGAGACGCGGGCAGGAATATGGCCTTCCTGCGGCAGGAGCTGCTCGGAAAAATCAGGAATTACCGATCAGGAGGCGCTCTGTACCGCGGGATCCAGCTCGTTGAGAAACCCCCTGTTTCCAGGATCCCCAGGCCATTGTCTGTTCCTGTGGGCTGGAACTATCCTCATTTCAAGGCGGTGGTGATCGGGGTGTCCACCGGAGGCCCCAAGGCCCTTGCGGCCCTGTTGCCGGCCCTGTGCGAGGGGGTAAAGGTTCCTGTCTTTGTTGTCCAGCATATGCCGGCGACATTTACCCTGTCGCTTGCCGAAAATCTCGACCGGAAATGCGCCCACCGGGTGATTGAGGCGGTGAATAACGACATTGTCGCCCGTGAGACCGTATATATCGCGCCTGGCGGCCGGCATATGGCCATCCGGCGGGATTCCGACGGCCGGATTGTCACCGAGGTCAATGACCTTCCGCCGGAGAGGGGGTGCCGTCCTTCGGTGGATATCCTGTTCCGTTCCGCTGCCGCGGTTTACAACGGTGATGTCATTGCCATTGTCCTTACCGGCATGGGATCGGACGGAACCAAGGGCCTTGCCCCCCTGCGCCGGGCCGGAGCCCTTGTTATCGCTCAGGATGAAAGCTCCTGCGTCGTCTGGGGCATGCCCGGGTCAGCGGTTGCCTCGGGCCTGGTTGATCATGTGCTGCCCCTCATTGAAATCGGCCCCTTTGTCGGCGCCGTGGTGTCAAAGGGGGGGGAGCGATGATTGAGCTTTCCGACAGGGAATTCGCCTGTATCCGTGAGTATGTCTACCGGGTGTGCGGGATTACGATATCCGATAATAAGCGTTATCTGGTTCGTCAGCGTCTCGAGCCCCTGCTCTGGGGATTCGGGATGAAGAGTTATACTGACCTGTGTGAAAAACTGAAACAGCCAGGCTCGGGAACCTTTCGTGACGCTATCGTTTCGGCGATCACCACCAACGAGACCTTCTTTTTTCGTGATGTTCATCCCTTTGACGCCTTTGAAAAGGCTGTTCTGCCCGAAATTGGAAAAAAAATCCGGGAAGGGAAGGTCAGGGAAGGGGGGGGCGGAACAGCGGTTAAGCTGTGGTGCGCCGCCGCCTCCACCGGCCAGGAGGCGTACAGCCTGGCCATGCTGACCAGCGAATATATCAATGCCAACGCCTATACCGGAATCCGCAGTGAGGATTTTCATATCCTGGCCTCGGATATATCCACATCGGTGCTGATCAAGGCGAAAGCGGGGTGGTATACTGAGGCGGAGCTGTCGCGGGGACTTGATTGTGGGCGGAGACAGAGATATTTCGAAACAGCAGCAGGAGGTTGGAAACTCAACGAGCCAATCCGCCGGATGGTCGAGTTCCGGGTTATCAACCTGCTGGATTCCTTTATTTTTCTCGGCCGGTTTGATGTGATTTTCAGCCGTAATGTCCTCATCTATTTTGACACCGCGACCAAGAAAAAAATTATTGAAAAATTCAGAAAAGCCCTCAATCCGGGAGGAGTGCTTTTTCTCGGCGCAGCGGAAAATATCTATAATCTTTCAGATGGATTTGAGTCCGTACGGGTCGGCCAGACGGTATTTTACCGAAAAAAGGGCGGGTGACCGGGGGGGGGCGGCATTTCCTTGCGCGATTAATCCGGCTGGCTGAAATCAGGGGGTGTCGTTTGAATTGTCAAGTGAATTGCCGGTTTTCTGAAGGCGTTTGTTCAGGGCCTGACGGGAGATCCCCAGCATCCGGGCGGCGATCTTCTGGTTGCCCTGCGCTCTTTTCAGGGCCTCATTGACCAGAAGTTTTTCACACGACTTCAAGGTCGGCAGTTCGCCTGGAAACAGGACTGCCTCCCCGGCACCATCATTTCCCCATGTCCCGCTCTCTCCATGGATAGCCCTGGCAAAGGAAGACATGGAAAGCATTCTTCCCTGGTGAACGCTGACCGCGTCATAGACCAGAGACCGCAGTTCCCGGATATTGCCCGGGAAATGGTATGAGCCAAGAAGCAGTTCCAGTTCAGGCGGCGGGGTCGGCCTCTTTTTGTTTACCGCGGCTGCCGATTGGTCGAGAAAATGGGAGAGCAGCAGCGGAATGTCCTCTTTTCTTTCCCGCAGAGGCGGGATCTCGATCTGGTGAATCATCAGGCGGTAATAGAGATCTTTTCTGAAACGGCCCGGCTCCTGGAGGGATTTCAGGCTATGGTTGGTGGCCACCAGAATCCGGGCATCGCTTTGCACCGGCACATCGGAACCCAGGGGAAGATACTCCCGCTCCTGGAGGAGCCGGAGGAGTTTGGTCTGGGAATCCGCGGCAAGATCACCGATTTCATCGAGAAAAAGGGTGCCTCCTCCGGCCTGTTCCACAAGTCCCTTGCGGGACTGGTCAGCGCCGGTGAACGCCCCCTTTCTGTGACCGAACAGGGTGTCGGCAAAGAGGGTGTCGTCAAGGCCGGCAACGTTGACGGTGATGAAGTTACCCTGGCGGCCACTGGCCTCGTGCAGGGCGCGGGCAATCAACTCCTTGCCGACCCCGGTTTCACCGGTTATCAGGACCGGTTGCGGGCTTGCGGCAATTGATTCAACATACTGGAAGATGGTGAACATGCGCTGGTCGTTGGTAATGATCGGGGCAAAGGTCTCCGGGTTCTTGAGCGGTCCCCGGGAGAAGATGTTCTTTTTGAGCAGCGCGTTTTCCCTGCGCAGCTCCCGGATGTCCAGCGCGCGCTGGATTACAGATACCAGCCGGCTCGATTCCACCGGCTTTACCATGTAGTCAAATGCCCCGGCCCGCATGCAGCTGACCGCGGTTTCGAGATCATTGACCCCGGTAAAGACAATAACCGGCAACCCCGGATACTCCTCCCCTATGGCTTGCAGCAACTCCATTCCCGAGACATGGGGCATGGTGAGATCGAGGAGCACGGCTTCCATGTTTTTTTCCGCCAGGAGGGGCATCACCTTCCTGCTGTCGTCGCAGGTTTCAATATTGACAATGCCCCTGGTTTTGAGCAGAAGGGTGAGGCTGGTGAGGAGTTGCGGCTCGTCGTCGATCAGCAGGACCGGGTTTTTCGGATAAATCGGCTTGGTCATAGTGAAGGGACTCCTGAGTGCATGTGTTACTCCCGATGTTCCGGGGTGACGGCGGGAAGAGATACAGTGGCGGTTGTCCCTTTGCCCGGTTCCGATTCAAACGTGATGGTGCCGCGATGTTCCCGGATGATCCGTGCGGAGATGGAAAGGCCGAGACCGGTGCCGCCGCTGTCCCTCTTGGTAGTGAAAAAAGGGTCGCTGATCGCCGGCAGGATTTCCGGGGCAATGCCGGAACCCTGATCACGGACCAGTATCAGCACACTGTGCCGGGAGTTGTCATACTCGGTTGAGACGATGATCGCTTTTTTCTTGTCCGGGAGGGCCTGGCAGGCGTTCTGGATAAGATTGATCAGAACCTGTTCCAGCTGCTGGGCATTGCCATGGATCGGGGGCAGGTTTTTCCCGAAGCTTACTGAAAAATTCTCGGTGGCGTTTTTGAGGAGGTTGCCGACCAGGGTGGTGGCCACCCGGACCACGGTGTTAATATCGACACTCTGGTAGGTGTCGCCTACGTCCTTGCGGGCAAAATCCTTTAAGTCGGAGACAATGGTCTTGATCCGGTTCGATCCCTCCTTTATGCCGTTGATGAGCATGAATACCGCATCCCGCATTTCCCTGTATTCCAGTCCTCCAAGCATGAAATTATCGTGGGTCTCGGAATACTCGTCAAGAACCGGCAGGGCGGACTCCCAGGCGCTGCGGAGAAGGGGCGCGTTGAGCATGATGAAATTATTCGGGTTGTTGATTTCATGGGCCACGCCGCTGACCAGAGTCCCGAGGGCAATCATCTTGTCGGCATGCATCAACTGCTGAAACTGTTCCTTGAGCTGCTCCTCGGCCTGCTTTATCTTTGTGATGTCCTCGGCAATCCCTACAATCCGGTACGTTTCCCCAGAGGAATTTCTGAGGGGAAACGCCCGGTCGCGGATCCAGCGGATGTCACCGCCTGGCTGAACAATCCGGTAAATCTCCTCATCGGTCCGGCGGCGATCACGAAACGAGGGGGGAAGACGGGAGTCGTCCTGGCGGTGAATCGCCTCCTGCCAAGAATGGGGGTCGTGGTAGAGGCTGTCGCAGGTCCGGCCCCAGATCTTTTCATAGGCCGGGCTGACATAGAGTATTCTGGTTTCATCGGGAGAGTAAATCCAGAAGACCGCCTCAATATTCTCGGTCATCTGCCGGAAGCGTTCCTCGCTTTCCAGAAGTACAGTCTCGATGCGCTTTCGTTCCAGGGCATGGGTGAGGATGGTGGTGAGAAGCCGGAGGTTGGATTGCTCCTCGTCGCTCCACTGCCTGTTTTCCTGGACCGTATCATAGCCGACAAAGCCGACCAGGCGATTGCCGTGGATCTTGGGCGCGGCAAGAAACGAACGGACGCCATTCTGCCTGAGATAGAGTTTTTCCCTGATCGCCTCTGCTGGAAGAGAGGTTAAGGAAGGAGTATCGAGGACCTTTCCATCCTTGAACTGTTCGGTGAGCCAGGGAAGTTCGGCCACCGCGATTTTTTTCATCTTTTCTTCCCGGGCCGGGATGCCGGCGGCGCACCATTCGTAGGTGTTGGTGTAGAACTTTTCCTCCGGATCGAGCTGGAAGACGAAACAGCGGTCAGCATGAACATAGGCTCCGATCAAAGCCAGGGCCTCGTCTGTCTCCCTGTCGATTCTCTCCGGGTGCAGATTGATGAATCTTGTCGATATCTCACCGAGGATCTTCATAAATCCGATCTGATGGCGCAGTTTGTTTTCCGCATCTTTCTGGACGGTGATATCTCGGGCCACATGGACAACCCCGATGAGGTTTTTTTCTTCATCAAACCGGGGCAGGGCCTTTATTTCCAGATAGCGGTTGAGGTGGGGCTCAAAGATCTCAGAGGTGGTTTCCTTTTGTGTGACCATGGTCCGGCAACTCGGGCAGTTGCTCGGCGCCGACGTGGTGCCATGGTAGGAGGCGAAACATTTCCGGTTGAGAATCTGCGCCAGGGGGATTCCGAGCATGGTTTCAGCGGCATGGTTCGCCCGGATGATAGTGTAGTCCAGGTCATGGATGGTAATCATGTCGTTGAGGATGTCAAAGGTCTCTTCCCATTCCCTTTTGGCGCGAACCATCCTGTCCGCAAGAATTTTCTCCTCGCTGACATCCCGGAGAATTTCCATGGCCCCGATGATCTCTCCCGATTCATCACAGAGAGAGGTCACGGATATCTCGAGAAATTGAATGGACCGGGAAGGGTTCAGCTGGACGGTTGCCCGGTGGGTCCCTTTTTGGGATAATATCCTTGCCAATGGGGAATTCCGGTCCTCCCCGGAGGTTTCGGCAAAAATGAGCCCTTTTTCTTCCGCGCGAGTACCGATGAGCGAGAGGCTCGCATCGTTCTGGTAGACGATGCGGCCATCGGCATCAAGAATGTTGATCCCCTCGGGGGATGAGGAGAGGATGCCCCTGGCGTCAAAATGGCGGAGGATCTTTTCCGCCTTCTGGGGGGAGGGGAGAGGGCGCCTCACCTGTTGATCAGCTTCAGCGGCGGGCATTCCCTTTTTTGATCCGGAATCTGTTGGCATGGTTGAGTACGCTCCGGGAAACCTGGTCTAGGTTGTCATGAAAGCCCCGCCTCAGGGGCTGGCTGCTCTCAGATATCGCTGCTGTCAACAAAGGCATAGGCGCTGTGCTTGTGGATCGACTCGAAACTCTCAACACCCACCGAAAACCAGCGGATATCGGGGTGGTTCTTGGCTCGCTCAGCCACCTTGCGGACCACGTCCTCAACAAACATCGGGTTGTTGTACGCCTTTTCAGTGACATATTTTTCATCGGGCCGCTTGAGCAGGGCGAAAACCTCGCACGATGCCCCGGATTCGACCAGGGAGATCAGGTCCTCGGCCCAGATGAACCCCCTGAATTTAACATTCATCGTGATTTCGGCCCGCTGGTTATGGGCGCCGATGGTGCTGATCTCCCGGGAACAGGGGCAGAGGGTGGTGACCGGCACCCAGACCGAAAGGAGCAGATCCTCCTCCGCCCCGACCATCCCGGTGAAGCGGCAACGGTATTCCATGAGGCTCGGGGTCATGGAAACAGGGGCCTTTTTTTCTATAAAAAAGGGAAAGGTCATCTCAACGTGGGCGGACTCCGCCTCCAGTTCGCTCTTCACTTCATTGAGCAGAGAACGGAGGATGGTGACGCTCATGTCATCCTGGTACCTGTTCAGTACTGATATGAATGTTGAGACGCAGGTGCCGCGGTAGTTGCGGGGCATCTTTGCATGGAGGTTGATACTGGCGATGGTTTCCTGCAGTGTCCCGGACTTTTCCCGAAATCTGATCGGGTATCTGATATCTTTGATGCCAACGGTTTTCAGTTTCATCTCTTATTGGTACGTGATGTACGGTGTTGATTTGAAGAAAAAACTCAAGCGGCAACAGCCACCCTGTTCCGGCCCTGTTCCTTGGCCCGGTAGAGGGCCTGGTCGGCCCTGGTTATGAGAATGTCGATCGTTTCGGATGGGGAGAACTGGGCGACCCCAAGGCTTATGGTGACCTTGATTTCCCCGTCTTTCAAGGGAACAGAGGTCTGTTCGACACGGCCGCGCAGCCGTTCGGCGATCTCCTCGGCCTGCTTCAGTGGCGTGTCGGGAAGCACAAAGAGAAACTCCTCGCCTCCGTAACGGCATATTATGTCATACTCACGCAGTTCTTTCTGCATGACAGGGGCAAGGTACTCCAGGACCCGGTCGCCGACGAGGTGCCCCTTGGTGTCGTTGATCGATTTGAACCGGTCGATGTCGACCACGATCATGGAAAGGGGCATGTTTTTTCTCTTGCTCAATGAGAGTTCTTCCCGGAAACGGCGAAGCCCCTCGCGCCTGTTGAGCAGGCCGGTGAGAAAGTCGGTGGCCGCGTGGGTGAAGAGCTGCTCCTGCGCGGCGGTGAGTTCCAGGATAAAACGCTGGGAGATGAGTCTGGTCACGGTGAAGATGAGGGCGATGATCCCAAGGGTGGCAAGGATCATGTAGATGATGTTCTGCCTGAGCAGAGTCTGGACCTTGTCCGCCGGGACGGTGACGCTTATCCCGCCGCGGATATCCCCTGGCTTGTATCCCTGGAATCCATGGCACTGCAGGCAATTCGCTTCGGTTATGAGCGGGGCCATGTAGCGGAGAAAGGTGCTGGAACCACTCTTTTCGAACCGGGATAATTCAGAAAATTTTCCATCGGCAAAGCCCTGCAGGGCTTCCCTTTCAAAGTCGTCGGGGCTGTTATCCGGGTTGATGGGGTTGAGGCTCGTGATATGAAATGAGAACAGACGGTTATTATTGGCCAGCTCAGAGATTTCCTTGGTGACAATTGCCGGGTTTTTCAGGATATAGGGCTGCCCGGTTTCATCGTGGATGAGGGTTTTCAGGCCAGGGATCTTTTCCAGGTGGGTGTTTGGCTCGACACCTGGTTTGAGTTTGACATACACCCCCTGATGGTTGGCTATCCACTGGCGGGTAATGGTGATCTCGACAAAAAAGGCGCGGGCCTCTTCAATGATCTGTTCCTTGATCAGCCAGTGGCTCTGCAGACTGAAACCAAAGAACAGGGCAATATTGATGGCGATGATAATTGCCAGCAGGATGCTGTAATATTTCCGTACCGTATTCTTTGGGATTTTATTTTCAGGAGGCATGGATATTTTTGAACCGAGATGGCCGTGGTCAAAGCGTGCGTGGCTCTTGGGAATATGAATTATCTGAAGGCACTATAGCCATTTCGCGGCAAAAGTCCAGTCTTCCATGGTCTTGAAGCCGGGAAAATTACGGGGCGGATCATTATGGGAGAGGGACTTTCTCCATTCGCCAGCAGGCCCGCAGGCCGCTCTCTCGTTCTCTCACCTCCAAGCCATACGCCCCCAGGATACTGAAGAGCGGGCGCCCGAAAAAAAAGAGTTCTTCGGCGCGGCCGAGCCCGAATTCGCCAAGGGCCTTTCGGCGGATTACGAGATCCTTTTCAATCAGTTTCGTGAGTGTGTTGAGTTGGTCGGGGTGATTTCCCCGGGCGGGATCGGTGGGGATCCAGGAGGTGATGTTCGCGCTGGGACACTCGTCGTCGTGGCGGTCAAGCAACTGCAGGATGGGATGGCCGGGTTCTATGATGTCACGGCGGGTCAGGGTGTTCCGGCCGATGATATCGAGCAGATCCCCGGGGGCCCAGCACTTGAGCAGCCGGCATTCCAGGGGGCGGTGGGCGTAAACGCCGCAGGTTGAGCGCAGTTCATCGTAAAAGCAGCAGGCCCACTCTCCCGGCATTGTGGCGGTTTTCACCAGTTCGACGGACGCCGGTTCAATGGCGCCGGTCAGTGGAGAGTAGGCGGGTTCCCCTTGACGGATGGTGAAGAGGTGTCTGGGCAGAAGTCTTTCATCCCTGATCAGTTCCAGGTCCTGGCGGTGGAGGGCCGGACCTCCTTTCCGGCAGCAGGTGCCGCAACAGCGGCAGAATTTCTCCCTCCGGGCAAAGGGGGCGGGTTTCCCCGTTGTTTTTCCCTCTTTCTTCACGCCGCGATGACCCTGTTTTTTCCCGTCGTCTTTGCCGCATAAAGCGCCCGGTCAGCGCTCTGTACGAGATCGGTATAGGTTGCCGCGTCTTCATGGAAAGATGCCACCCCGAAGCTTACGGTGATCTGTATGGGCCGGTGGTCGATCACGAAGAGTTCCGCTTCGATATCCGCACGGATTTTTTCAGCAATCTGGATGGCTTCATCCTTCGGGGTGTTCAGGAGAATGAGGGCGAACTCTTCTCCGCCGTAGCGGGCGACAATATCGCTCTTGCGGCGCTTCTGCGAAAGGATCTCGGAGAGGTGAACGAGAATCCTGTCTCCCGCGGGATGGCCATGGGTGTCGTTTATTATTTTAAAATTGTCAATATCGCAGAGAATGAGGCTTACGGGATCATCATAGCGTTGTGCCCGGTCGATTTCATCCATCAGGCGGTCCGTGAAATAGCGGCGGTTGTGGATTCCGGTCAGGGAATCGCGGATCGCCTCATCGAGGGTCTTGCTGTACAGTTTGGAGTTGTTGATCGCCCGGCCCACGGTATGGGCGATAATCGACAGTGCCGTGACCACCTCCCGGCGGATTGGTTCCATGGAGGGTGTCTTGTCGGCAAGGAGGATTCCCTCCATGGCCTCGATGTCCTGGTTGTTGAAAATTTCGCACCTGCTGCACATGACCTGCTTTTGCTTTTCACTGACCTCCCCCTCGCAGCATCTTGTCCCTGAGACCAGCCAGCACCGGATCCATTGCCTGCCGTATGCCGGGCACTCTTTCTGCGAGCAGTTTTTTATCTCCCAGCAGGAGACCCTTTTTTTGTTGACCACCGGGATCAGGACAAAGTTGCGGCACTCCAGTTGCCTGAGAACCGGGTCATCATGGCCCAGTTCGTCACTCCAGCCGGGAAATCCGCTGATAAGGGGGGTGGCGAGGAGATTGGCGCTGTTGAGCGGGATCTCGAGGCGGGTAATGATTTCAGGGTCAAATCCCCGGGCGAGTTTTCCCTGGAGAATATTTTTCTGGTGCTTTATGAAAAAAAGGGCGAGCCGGTCAAAGGCAAAGGCCTCATAAACAAGGTCAATGAACTTTTCTTCAACGTTATCTATGTCAAGGTCCTCGTAAATAAGACTCAAGGTCTCGAGGACGGTGATGGTGTCCGGTAACATGTTTTTCCTTGGGATATCGACTGGATGATTGGGCTTTGTTGCTGATCTGCCGTTGTTTTTGTTCTTGAAATGTGCTGGCTTGAGCGCCGCAACCTTACCACATTCTTCTGGAGATGCCATTTATTTATGCACCTGGAAAGGGAAAAACGAACAAACCGTGTTCACGATTAAGCGGCGGTGTGTTACTTTCCCATGGCCTGGACCCCAAAGGATGGCTATAGTGCGTTTCTTTTACGGAGAATTATGGATTGTATTGATTTGCATACCCACTCGTGCTGTTCAGACGGAATGCTCACTCCCGCGCAGGTGGTTGACTGGGCTGCGGACAGGGGACTCAAGGTCGTCTCCCTGACCGATCATGATACCATGGCCGGAGTGGATATGGCCATGGCCCGGGGGGCTGAGCGGGATATCGAGGTGGTGCCCGGGGTGGAGATGAACGCCTGGCAGGGCATGGTTTCCATGCATATACTCGGGTATTGGCTCTCTGCCGATCATCCTGAGATACAAAGAAAACTTGCGCAGATGCAGAGTGGTCGCAAGGATCGGAATGCCCGCATTGTCGACAAGCTGAACCGGCTGGGAATTGATGTGACAATGGAGGATCTGCATGCGCTCGCGCCCTGCGGCCAGATCGGCCGGCCCCATATCGCCCGGGCCCTGGTGGACAGGGGGGTGTGCAGAGACAGTGAAAAGGCCTTTGCCCAGTATCTGCGGCGGGGGGCGGTTGCCTATGCGGAAAGGAGCAAGCATCCGGCCCAGGAGGTGATCGCGGCGATCCGTGCCGCCGGCGGGATCGCGGTTCTCGCCCATCCCGCCCAGATGGACCCTTCTCTGAGAATACTTCCCGATCTTTTCGGCACATTGAAGGATTTCGGCCTTGACGGGGTGGAGGTCTACTATCCGGCCCATTCCGTCCGGGTGACCAGGGCGCTGTACCGGATGGCGCACACCCATGGCCTGGTAATGACCGGAGGCAGTGATTTTCACGGATCCCCCCGCAAGGGAAAATTCGGCGACTTGACAGAAAGAACGTTTCGTGTTCCCTATCATCTCTATCCACTGTTAAAGGAAAAGAGTGCGCTGGCACGGGGCAAGGAGTTGTGATGCATACTATTCTCGTTGTTGATGATGAACCCAATTACCTGATTGTCCTTTCCGAACTTCTTCGGGAGGAGGGCTATGAGGTCCTTACCGCGGGCAGCGGCGGGGATGGTCTTCGCATAGTCAAGGAAAACGATATCGATCTTGTGGTCACCGACATGCGGATGCCCGGCATGGACGGTCTTGAGTTGCTCAGGACCGTCAAGTCGTTGAACCGCGATCTTCCGGTGGTGATGATTACCGCTTTCGGCGAGGTGGAAAAGGCCGTGGGGGCCATGAAGGCCGGGGCGTACAACTATCTCACCAAGCCATTTAACAATGATGAGCTGGTGATGAATATCAGGAAGGCGGTGGAGCATTATTCCCTGCTCAAGGAAAATCGCCGCCTCCGTGATGAGGCGAAAACCCGGTACGGGTTCTCCCGGATCGTTGGCAAGAACACGCGGATGCTGCAGATCTATCATCTGATAGAGAAGGTCGCGCCTACGCCGGCGTCGGTGCTGATTACCGGCGAGTCCGGCACTGGAAAGGAGCTGGTTGCCCGGGCGATCCACTTCAACAGTTCCCGCGAAAAGGCCCCTTTTATATCCGTAAACTGCGCCGCCCTGCCGGAGAGCCTTCTTGAGAGCGAGCTTTTCGGCCATGAAAAAGGGGCCTTTACCGGGGCGGCCTCATTAAGAAAAGGTCGATTCGAGCTTGCCGATACCGGGACCCTCTTTCTCGATGAGATCGGCGACATTCCCTTGGCCCTGCAATCCAAACTGTTGCGGGTTCTTCAGGAGCGGGTCTTTGAAAGGGTGGGCGGCACCCAGTCGATCAAGGTTGACGTCCGCCTGGTCACCGCAACCAACAAGGATATCAAGGAGGAGGCTGAAAGGGGCCGTTTCCGTGAGGACCTCTATTACCGGCTGAACGTGGTCCATATCCATCTGCCGCCACTCCGGGAGAGAATCGACGACATTCCCCTGCTGGCCAACCATTTTGTCGCAAAATACGGGGATATCCTCGGCCGCCCGGAGCTCACCATCTCCACCGAGGCGCTTCGCTTTCTCACCACTCTGCCCTGGGATGGAAATATCCGGGAACTGGAAAACACCATTGAACGGGCGGCAATTCTCTGCTCCGATAACCGCATCGAACCGGAAGACGTCCAGCCGGATGAGGGAAATTACCAGCGAAAGGCCGGTGTTTCATGGGGGGCTGATGTGGATCTTGCCCGCCTTATTCCGGCGGATGCGACCCTGGTCGAGGTGCTGAGTGAAATTGAGGAAAAGATGCTGAAAAGGGCGCTTGAAGAGGCCAACTCGGTCCAGACCCGTGCCGCCGAGAGCCTGGGGATAACCAAGAGCCTTCTTCAGTACAAGATGAAAAAGTACGGGCTGCAGAAAAAAGGGTGATCGTTGCGCGAGGGGCTCTGTCGGGTAGTGAATAGAGTGAGACGTGAGAAGTGGGACGGGAGATGTGAGACGTAGGAGGTTGACGGCAGCGGGAGACTCTCGCTCCTGCCTGGGATGTGAGGTTGACGGCAGCGGGAGACTCTCACCCCTGCCTGGGATGTGAGGTTGACGGCAGCGGAAGCCTCTCACCCCTGCCTGTGATGTGAGGTTGACGGCAGCGGGAGACTCTCGCCCCTGCCGCCCCAGTTGAGTTTGTTCCGGAGGATGTCAAAGTAGCTCTTGTTGGGGGAGCTGATCAGCTTGAGCTGCTTCTCCGACACCGTCACCTCGAGTATGTCCCCTTCTTCCATATCCCAGGAAAAACGGCCGTCGATAAGGATTTTTACGTCGCTGACCGGGCCAGCCAGTTTGGTGGTCATGGTCACCGAGGCTGGGAGCAGTACCGGGCGGCTCTCGAGCATGAAGGGGCAGATGGGGGTGACCAGAATACAGGGCAGCTGCGGGTGGACAATGGGGCCCCCGGCAGAGAGGTTGTATGCCGTGGATCCGGTCGGGGTGGAAAATATCAGGCCATCTGCCTTGTAGGTGGTGATAAAGTCCTGATCCGCCCAGGTGCTCAGCTTGACGATCTGTTCGATATTGTCCTTGTTGATCGCCACCTCGTTCAAGGCGTATTCACGGGCACTGTCATTGCCGTTATTGCGCAGCAGCCGGGCCTGGAGCATGGTCCGCCTTTCGATGAGAATGGAACCCGCCAGTATGGACTCGAGCACTTCAAAGCGTTCGCTGACCGCGACCTCGGTGAGAAATCCAAGATCACCGAGATTGACGCCGACCACCGGGATATCATATCGGCTGGCCATGTCTGCTACATGGAGCAATGTCCCATCGCCGCCCAGGATCACCAGGATGTCCAGATCCGGGGTGATATCGTCAACAACCGTCTCTATGCCCTTGGCGGAAAACCATTCAACCAGTTCCTCGCCAATCCGCTGCGGTTCCGGTGAGTCTCTCTTTAAGATGATACCTGCTTTTCTGATCTGCATCGGTTTGTGTCGCCGTCGCCTAGCGGTTCCCGAGTTCGCGGGATCGCTCGGTGGCTTCCTCGACCGCATCCATGATAATGCCGGTGAAGCCGGAGGCGGCAAGGACATGCAGTCCTGCAATGGTTGTCCCTCCGGGCGAGGTAACCATGGAGCGGAGCTGGGCCGGATGCTGGCCGCTTTCCATGGCCAGCCTGGTGGAACCGAGCAGGGTCTGCAGCACCAGTTTTTCCGCGATGTCCCTGCTGAGACCCACCTTGACCCCGGCATCGGTCAGCGCTTCGATAAAAGAAAAGACATAGGCCGGCCCGCTGCCGCTCAGGCCGGTAACCGCATCAAGGGAGTGTTCATCCACTGTTACCGTGGTGCCGATGGCGTTGAAAATGGCAAGGGCGGTTGCCGTGTCGCTGTCGCTGGTCCGGGGGCCGGGGCTCATGGCGGTGGCAGCTTCAAGCACCAGGGCCGGGGTGTTGGGCATCGCCCGGATAATCCTGCATCCGCCTGACCCGAGGAGTTCTTCAAGGAAATCAAGGGTGATGCCTGCCGCAATGGAGATGACGAGATGGCCGCTGTTGCAGGTATCCCTTGCGGGCACCAGGGCCTCGCGCATCACCTGGGGTTTGACGGCAAGGATGATGATCGGGCATTGGGACCAGACCGGTTCACTTTTTTCGTGGCAGGTAATGCCGAATCTTTCGGCGAGAAAGGCGCGACGGGCCTTGTCCGGTTCCGATGCCATGATCCGGTCCCTGGTGGTCAGGCCGGCATCAATGATGCCCTTGATAAGGGCTTCGCCCATTTTTCCGCCGCCGATAAATCCTATTTTCTCCTGAATAGCCATGCCGCAGGACACTCCTTGTCAACTCTGATAGTGCGAAAAATCTCTGTTCTCCCAGTGAAAAATCTTTGTCAGAGAGTTTTAGCTGAAAAGCGAAAAAAAACCAACATGATTCCTTGGCGGAACAACCGGGAACCGTGAAATTCAGGGGCGGAGCAAACTGTCAGCAGGCGGCACAGGGCATTTCGGACAGGGCAGGCGATCCCTGGGCGAGAAGAAAGGGGAGAAATCGGCTGTCGGCCGACCTGGTGGTCATCTTTTTCAGCACGGTATGTCTGCCGTCGCCGTCCAGCTCGACATATTCCCAGGATTCGGGATGGGCAACGATTTCCTGCATCAGGGCAAGGTGTTGGCTGTGGCCGGACTTGGTCGCAATAACATGACCAAGGACAGGGCAGCCGAGCAGGGCGAGGTCGCCGATAATGTCCAGTATCTTGTGGCGGACAAACTCGTTTTTAAAACGGAGACCCTCCTTGTTGAGGATTCCGGTGGGGCCGACCACTACGGCGTTTTCAAGGGATCCGCCCAGGGCGAGGCCGTTCTGGCGGAGCCATTCGATCTCATCGGAAAAACCGAAGGTCCGGGCCGGGGCAATCTCCTCGGCAAACCGTTGCAGGGAGAGCTCGAAATCATAGGTCTGCCGCTTGATGAGGCTGTGCCGGAAATCTATTGTCGCGTTGATCCTGAACCCGTCAAAGGGAATGATCCGGATGGTGCGGTCTTCATCGGTGTACGAGATTTCGCGGGTGATTTTCAGGATGCGCCGATAGGATGCCTGGGCGCGGGTTCCTGTTTTCCGCAGGGCGCGGAGAAAGGGGTCGGCGCTGCCATCCATGATCGGAACTTCACTGTTGTCAATTTCTATCACAGCGTTATCAATTCCCAATCCGCAGATGGAGGCGAGGAGATGCTCCGCCGTGGCAACGGAGACCTCTCCCTCGGCAATGGTTGTGGCGAGCCTGGTATCGACCACCCGGTCCATCAGGGCCGGCATCAGGGGGGTCTGCTTCAGGTCGGTTCGCCGGAAGCTGATGCCGCTGTTGACCGGCGCGGGTTTGATGCACAGGGTAACGGTTTTTCCCGAGTGAAGCCCGATACCGGTGCAGGTGACATTTTTCTTAATCGTATGTTGAAAAGGATCCATCAAGATCGGCCTGGGTGAAGGTTTGGTTCTGGGAGAACAGTGTTTATTGCCAGTATGCAATAATCGAGCCAGCATGTGGCTTGTGGCGATTTCCCTTTTTTAAATGGGGTAAAGAGCAGAACTTCGGGGAGATGGAGTGGCGCGAAACCATGTGGATTTGTTTTTAAAAAGGAAAAAGTGTGGGAAAAAGAACACACTGTGTTGCGGCATGTGGGTTGAGTGGCAAAGTGACAGAGTGGCAGAGGGGTAGAGTTTTTAAAAAATCACCCCCGTTTCCCGTCTCACCTCTCCCGTCTCACTCCCTTCTCCCCGCCTCCCTCACCCGTGCGATCAGGAAATCATCAAAGGCCGTGTCCGCTTCCAGGGTGACCGGGAGGGCATAAAGGGGCAAGGGGCGTGGATTGAGGAGGGCAAGTTTGACCAGGTCCTTTTCGGTGGTGATGAGCCCTTGGGCGCCGCAGCAAGAGGCCTCATCAGCTATCCGGTCAAGATCGGCCTCTGTGTACGGATGGTGATCGGGAAACGGGCGAAAACCTGCCAGCCGGTATCCGGACCGGGCAAGGAGCAGGCGGAATGATTCCGGGTCGGCGATACCGCAGAAGCCGAACAGGGGAAGGGTTTTGATGGTGTCGGGGTCTTGGGTGCCGCCAGCGATGGTCACCGGGGCATCCGGGCGGTGGGTGGCTATAAAAGAGGGTTTTCCGGGGTATTTATGTTTAAGCAGTGCCGTAAAGTCGGCCGCGGCCCGGCTGGTCTTTTCGGTGATTCCGGTAATGATGAAACAATCGGCACGTTGCAGCGCCTGCCAGGGCTCACGCAGGGGCCCACCAGGCAGGACGCGGCCTGGGTTGAGAAAGCGGGGATCATTGGCCAGGGCCCGGCTGTTGAAGAGTACCAGATTGATGTCGCGGTCAACGGCCAGGTGCTGGAATGCGTCATCGAGTACAATGGTGTCCAGCGGATAGTTTTCAAGGACAAAACGACCGACCGCCGCCCTTTTCCGGCCAGTGGCGATAACTGTGCCGGGCAGCAGCTCGGCCAGCAGCCGGGGCTCGTCCCCGCACTGCTCGGCGGTGCATTTGATCCCGTCACCATCGGCAACGACAGTGACCTCTCCTGTTTTTTTGCCGCCATAGCCCCGGCTGATGATCGCCGGTTTTCTGCCATGGCTGATCAGGAGTCTTGCGATATGAACAACCATCGGCGTCTTGCCGGTGCCGCCAAGGCTGAGGTTGCCCACGCTGATGACCAGTGCGGGGAGGCGGCGCCTGGGGAGAATATCCTTGTCATAGAGCCAGGCCCGTAATCGCATGATCGCGCCGTAGACCGGGGCCAGCGGGCGTCCCAGCAAAAAAATCCGCTCACGTATTTTTTCGTCTGTGATATCAATCATCGGATTCTTCTTTTGCGGGTGAAATAAGGGTCCCGATTGCCCGGAGGTGACGACCGACAACCCCCTGTCCCCGGCGGACCATGTCTCTGGCCCTGTCCCCGGTTTTCTTCAGCAGGGCAGGGTCCGCGAGCAGGGTATCGATGGCCTTGCGAAGTTCCTTCGGGTCGGCGCACTGCAGCGCGCCGCCGCTGCGGACCAGATCCCCTGCAATTTCCGTGAAATCTTCCATGTGCGGGCCAAAGAGGACCGGTCGGCCGTGGGCGGCCGGTTCCAGCGGGTTATGGCCGCCGGCGGCAACAAGGCTGCCGCCGACAAAGGCCAGGTCGCAGATGGCGTACAGTGAGGCCAGCTCTCCCATGGTGTCAAGAATCATGATATCCCCGGAGCTGTCCGGAATTTGGGGGCTGCTGCGCAGGTGTGGCCGGAGGCCTGCCCGGCGGGCGGAGGCACACACCACCCCGGCGCGCTCCACCGAGCGGGGGGCGATGATCAGGAACAGGGCCGGATATCCCCGGCGGACTTCTGTGAAGAGGTCGAGGATGATTTCCTCTTCACCCTGATGGGTGCTGCCGGCGATCCAGACGATCCGCCCCTCGGGTATGGAGAGCTGTCTGCGGGTCAGCGAAGAGGGGAGGGGAGCAGTGGCAAAGGCGTCGTATTTCAGGTTGCCGAGCGGAAGAATTGTGTGATGGGCCACCCCAAGCTCTCGCATCTTCGCCGCATCGGCCTCTGTCTGCATTGAGAGCAGGCTGAAACAGGAAAAAAGCGGCCGGAAAAGGGCGCTGAACCGGAGATGCCGGCCATGGGATTTTTCCGAGATCCTGCCGTTGACAAGCATGGTCGGGATCTTTCTTCTCCTGAGGCCGGTGAGAAAATTAGGCCAGAAGTCGGTTTCCACCAGAATAAAGAGATCAGGGCTGATGAGGCGGAGAAAACGGGCGGTAATGCAGACAATATCCAGGGGGAAAGGGATAAAAAGATTCACTGCGCCGCTCAGAGACTTTCTGGCAAGTTCCTCGCCGGTTTTTGTGGTAGCGGAAAAGAGCAGGAGCGCTTCGGGATAGTTGGCGCGAAGGGCGCGAACCAGGGGCAGGGATGATGTCACCTCGCCAACAGACAGGGCGTGGACCCATATCCGGATTTTTTCCGGGGGAAGAGTCGCGGTCTGCCGGGCGAGTCCCAGGCCGAGCCGGGCCGGTATCCGCTTCCGGTATCTGGCGGTGATGATTGCTTTGACGAAAAGAAACGGAGAGAATAGAATCAGCGCCGGAATCTGAATGAGATTGTAGAGAAGTACCATGGCCTGTTATGTGGAGCCTCGGTTTTTGTCGGTGCGGTTCGCGTTGTTCCGCTGGATATGATGCTCAGCCCGAATTGCCGCTATTAGAACCGACATGGCCCGGTGGTTCAACGAAATTTTCTCATCCTTGCCCGTGTCGATACAATGAACCTGTTACTTGTTTTTGCCGAAGAGATTGGAGCCGACGGCCGGGTTGCGCTCTCCGGCAGGAGATCCGCCCACCTGCAGGATATCCTCAAGGTGCGCTCCGGGGACCTGGTCCGGATGGGGGTTGTTGATGGCAGCATCGGTTCCGGCCTGGTTGAAAGTGTGGACCGCGAGACAGTGGTTCTTGTCTATACCCCGCACTCTCCTCCGCCGGGAGTTCCTGCCACTGATCTGATCATTGCCATGCCCAGGCCGATCATGTTGAAGCGGATTCTTTCACAGGCCGCCTCCCTGGGGGTTGGTCGGGTTTTTCTCATCAAGTCCAACCGGGTGGAAAAGAGTTTCTTTCAGTCATCCCTTGTCAGGGACCGGGGCTGGCGGGATTTCCTGCTCGAGGGCCTGGAACAGGCCATGGATGTACGGATGCCCGAGGTTACCATCCATGAACGGTTTCGACCCTTTGTTGAGGATTTTCTGCCGCAGGTCCGTGCTGGGTATGATTTCTCCCTGATTGCCCATCCCGCCGGTGCTGCTGGTTTGCCCGAGGTGCTGAAAGACCCCGGGTCCGGACGGGTTCTTCTTGCCCTGGGACCCGAGGGCGGTTGGGTGGACTTTGAGATGGACCGTTTCATGGCCGCGGGTTTTGCACCGTTTACCATGGGCAGCCGCATTCTTCGCCTGGAAACCGCCGTGGTCGCCCTTCTGGCGCAGATTGACCTCCTGCGGCACTCATCCCTGCCCCGGTGATGAGGGTGATCGTCTCCTGGCGCGTAGCCTGTCGACGATGAATGTCAATTCCTTGAGCCGCAACAGGTAGAGAATGATCGCGTAGACGATTGCCGCAGAGACAACGAGAAAGATGAGGGCGCCGATCTGTGCCATCAGTGCGCCATTCATCCATTGCTCCAGTCCGTTGCGCGAGAACTCAAGAAAAATCCCCATGAAAAGGGCGGCAAGAACCACCTTGCCCAGCCCTGCGGCCAGGTAGGCCAGGGAGAATCCCTCTACCCGGCGGTAGAGCACGGTGAAGAGAAAAAGAAAATTAACCGCCATCGCCCCGGAGATGGAAAGGGCCAGGGCGCGGTGCTGGAGCTGGTCGATGGCAAGAAGGATGATGGCGATATTGGTTGCCACGGCAAGGAAACTGCCGACCACTGGAAAACGGGTTGAGTTTATGTTGTAGAAGACCGGCACGGTGATTTTCACCGAGGCGTAAGCAAAGAGGCCGATGGAGTAATATATCAGGGCCTGGGAGGTCATGGCGGTGTCATGCGCGTCAAAGCGGCCATGCTGGAAGATGATTCGGATGATCGGTTCCGCCAGAATGATCAGGCCGACGGTGGCCGGGATGGTCAGGCAGAAGGCAATGGTCAGGGTGGAGAGGTAGGAGCTTTTCAGGGTATTGATATCCCCCTTGGCCGCCTGACGGGCCATGACCGGGTGGGCGGCTATGGAGATCGCCACTCCGAAGACCCCCACTGGAAACATGAAGAGCCGGAATGCGTAGTTGAGCCAGGAAAGGCTTCCCTCCTGAAGGGACGAGGCAAAGAAGTTATTGATAAATACGTTGAGCTGGAGAGAGGCGAGCCCGGCAACGGCAGGAACCATGAGCAGGAGTATCCGGCGCAGGCCCGGGTCGTTGAGGTTGAGGTTGGGGATAAAGCGAAACCCCGCCTTGCCCAGGGCGGGAATCTGACCGACCAGCTGCAGGATGCCGCCGATCAGGGTGCCGACCGCCATCCCGGCGATTGCCGGGTAGCCGAAGCGGGGCAGGATAAACGCGAGGGATACCCCGCCGACTATCGAACCTATGTTGAAGAAGCCGGATGCCAGGGAGGGGACAAAGAAAAATCCTCTGGTGTTGAGAATTCCCATGAATACCGAGGAGATGGAGATGAGCAGGAGAAAGGGAAACATGATCACGGTCAGCATCCGGGTCAGTTCCACCTTGCCGGCGGTCCGCTCGAATTCCGATTCGACCAGCAGGCGGACGATATTTTCGGCCTGCCAGATCCCCACGATCGTTATGATGCTGAGCAGAAGAGAAAAAAAGACCAGAACATTGCCTGCCAGCCGCCAGGTTTCTTCCTTGCTGCGGCTGGTGTCATAATTGGAAAAGACGGTGACAAAGGCCGCGGAAAGGGCCCCCTCGCCGAACAGGTCCCGAAGCAGGTTGGGGATCCGGAAGGCAACAACAAAGGCGTCATAGGCAAAGCCTGCGCCGAAAAGAACGGCAAATACCTGTTCGCGGACAAGGCCCAGCACCCGGCTGAACATGACCGCGATACTGACCGAGGTGGCGGAGCGGGCAATCTGCCCGGTATCATCGGATGGTTTGTTCATCAGCTCGGTTTAAGGGAGAGTGGAAGATCCGCGGTTAGCCCCCGGTCGCAACAGCTTTCACTGGGGCTGTTTTCTTCATTTTTGCAGGAACATACCAGGCAGGGAAAAAGAAGACAATGTTTCCTTGACTTTGCCGGATGCTTCTGAATACTATGCAGTATTTTGTGAACTTAGAGAACTTTTTTCCAGGTAATCCCGGAGGTCTTTCCGAGAAATTCAGTCGTAACGAAAAGTGGCGGAACGCGAATGTGTTTTTTTTGCGCTTCAGAGGTTGATATCCGCTCCCGGATCTGTGTCTGCGTGCGGTGTGTGCAAATCTGAACCCCCTTCGAAAAAACGGCAGGGGCATGAGCTGTGGAGGCGACATGCAGGAGAGTAGCTTGATTCGAAACGTGGCAATACTGGGACATGGGAATTGCGGTAAAACAACAACTGCCGAGGCCATCCTCTTTACCGCGGGCAAGACAACTCGCCAGGGCAAGGTTGATGACGGTTCCTCGGTGATGGATTTTGAGCCGGAAGAGGTGCGGCGCAAAATTTCAATCAACTCTTCCATGCACCATTACGGGTGGAAGAAGCATGAGGTCTTTCTCATCGATACCCCTGGTGATGATAACTTTGTCAATGAATCCAAGTTTGCCGCCCGGGTTGCTGATTCCGCCTTGTTCACCATTGGCGCGGCGGTGGGTGTTCGCAGTCAGACCGACAGGTATACCGCGTTTATCGATGAGCGAAAGCTGCCGACCATTATCTTTGTCAACCGGATGGATCGTGATCGGGCTGATTTTTATGGTGTGGTTGAACAGATCAGAAACACCCATCCCCTGAATCCGGCCATAACCTATCTGCCCATCGGGGCGGAGGCGGGCTTTAAGGGAGCGGTGGATGTTATCCGTAAAAAGGCATACCTCTTCGAGGAAGACTCGGGCAAGGTTTCGGAAATCCCGGTCCCTGCCGAACTGAGCGACGACCTTGATCTCCAGCGTGAAGCCCTGATGGAACAGGTTGCGGAAACCGATGACGATCTCATTGAAAAATTTCTCGAGGAAGGGGAGTTGACCGAGGCTGAAATCCTCTCCGGACTCAAGGCCGCGACCAGGGCCGGCAAACTGTGCCCGGTCTTTGTCGGGGCTGCCTTGAGCAATAAGGGGACCTCTCTTCTCCTTGATATGATCAACTATTATCTGCCGGCTCCATCTGAGCGGCCCGCTTCAATCGGCACCGATCCCAGGAGCGGAGACATGGTGGAGCGGAAGCCCCTGGCTGAAGAGCCCTTTTCCGCCCAGGTGTTCAAGACCATGGCTGATCCCTATGCCGGGCGGCTTACGGTTTTTAAAGTGATTTCCGGAACCCTTTCCGGTGATAGCTTTTACAATGCCTCCAAGGATGTCAGCGAACGTTTCGGCCACCTTTTTCTCCCGGAAGGCAAGGGACAGGCGCCGGTGGACAGTGTCGGCCCCGGGATGATCGCGGTTGTCGCCAAGCTCAAGGATACGGTTACCGGCGACACGATCTGCGCGGAAAACGCGCCCATTGTCTATGACCGTCTCGAGCCTGTCGAGCCGGTCATCTCCTATGCGGTTTCCGGGAAAAAGGGGGATGAGGAAAAGCTCATTGCCTCCATCACCAAGATGCTCGATGAAGACCTTACCCTTCGTCTCACCCGTGAACCGCAGACCAAGGAGATTCTGGTTTCCGGGGTCGGCCAGGTGCACCTTGAGGTTATCGGCGAAAAAATAAAGCGCAAGTTCGGGGTGGAGATGGAGCTTCACACCCCCAAGATTCCGTATCTGGAGACCCTGAAGGGCAAGGCCCGGGTCCAGGGCAAACACAAGAAGCAGAGCGGTGGCCGCGGCCAGTTTGCCGATACCTGGATCGAAATTGAGCCCCTGCAGCGGGGCGGTGGTTTTGAGTTTGTCGACAAGATCGTCGGCGGGGTCATACCCCGGCAGTATATCCCTGCGGTGGAAAAGGGCATTATTGAGGCCATGGCCAATGGGGTTATTGCCGGTTACCCCATGGTCGATGTCAAGGTGCACCTGGTGGACGGTTCATTTCATGCGGTTGATTCCTCGGAAATGGCCTTCAAGATTGCCGGTTCCCTGGGATTCAAGAAGGCGGCCGCAGAGGCCAGTCCCGTCCTTCTCGAGCCGATCATGGACCTTTCGGTTCAGGTGCCCGAGGACTGTGTCGGTGATATCATGGGGGATCTGAACAGCCGCCGGGGCAGGGTTATGGGGATGGACTCAGCGGAAAAGCGGGAGATCATCAACGCCCAGGTGCCGATGGCCGAGGTGCAGCGGTATGCAAATGATCTTACGTCCATGACCGCCGGCAGGGGAACCTTCTCAATCAGTTTTTCCCATTATGAAGAGGTGCCCGCGATGCTGGCGGAAAAGATTATAGCGCAAGCAAACAGCGAAAAGGAGTAACAGGAGGGGGCGAAAAAAAAGCCGGGCCGTCGGGCCCGGCTTTTTTTTTATTCAGGGTCGATAATCTGTACCGGGTCTGCTTTCATTTCTCCCGGGGTTCTGGCCTTGATCTCGCCGATCAGGTGTGGCTTTTCCCCCAGGGCGGAGAGGCGCAGCATGACATCTTCTGCCAGTTCCTCATCTACAATGGCGACCATGCCTATGCCCATGTTGAAGGTGCGGCACATCTCGCTTTCCGAGACGTTGCCCTTTTCCTGGAGAAAGGTGAAAATCGGTGGTACCGGCCAGCTGTCCTTGTAGATGATCGCCCGGCTGCTCTGGGGCAGAACCCTGGGGATATTGTCGAGAAATCCACCGCCGGTGATGTGGACAAAGCCGCTGACCTTAAAGCTCTTGATCAGGTTGAGAATCGATTCGCTGTAGATTCTCGTCGGCCTGAGAAGTTCCTCTCCCAGGGTGCAACCCAGTTCCTCGATATGCTGGTCAACGGTGAGGCCAAGTTCCTTGAAGCAGATATGGCGCACCAGGGAATATCCGTTGCTGTGGATGCCGGTTGAGGAAAGGCCGATGATTTTGTCGCCATTTTTGATTTCCGAACCATCGATAATCTTGTCCCGTTCACAGATGCCGACCACGAAACCGGCCATATCATAATCACCGGGACTGTACAGGCCGGGCATTTCCGCGGTTTCTCCGCCGATGAGCGAGCAGTTGGCAATTTCGCAGCCCCTGGCAATGCCCTTGACAATATCGATGCCGACATTCATATCAAGAGAGCCCATGGCAAGATAGTCGAGGAAAAAGAGCGGCCGGGCGCCGCCCACGGCGATATCGTTGATGCACATGGCCACCAGGTCGATGCCGATGGTGTCATGTTTGTTGCACATCTTGGCAATGGTAAGTTTGGTGCCCACGCCGTCGGTGGAGGAGACCAGAATGGGGTCGGAATAGTCGTTGCCAATGGCGAACAGTCCGCTGAATCCTCCAATATCGGTAAGAACACCCCGGCGGAACGTGTTACCGGCTATTTTTTTAATCCGGGAGACAAATTCATTGCCTTTGTCAATATCTACTCCGGCGGTGGCGTATTTCGAGGGGTTTGATTTGTTCATGGACACTCACTCTTTTGAATGGGTTGACCGCATCGTGTTGGTAACAGGCGGATAGCAATATATAAAATCTGGTTACTGGTGGCAGTGTTTCCGTAGCTTGAACTGGAATGATCCGGCATCTATCATTCTTTTCCATTCCGTTCAGGTCACATCGGACAGCTACTATAATATACCTTGCCGGAAAGGGCCAATTTATAATTTTCAAAGGGGGAAAAATGGTGTTGCTTCCCAGAGGCGGATTGCACTCTTTTCAGCCAGCAGAAAAGCTTTCGTAGAAATCGTCCCCCGGAGAACGGATCATGAACAATACTGAATGGTGGTTCATCAGCCGACGGTGTGCCAGGGTGGAGTGGACCGGATTTTCGGCAGATGGGATTCCCGGATCTTGGGTAATATGATCAGCGGGGAACGGGGTGCTCATCACCGTTGAAATCAGAGAGCAGTCTTGGTAGGATGTTCGCGATGAAAACACTGATAACATTGGTGGGCATAGTGCTTATTCTGGAGGGTCTTCCCTATCTGACCTTTCCTGAGGCGATGCAGAGATGGCTGGTCCAGCTTCTTGAGTTGACACCTGTTCAACTCCGGATCATGGGCTTTCTTGCCGTTGCCTTTGGCCTTGTGCTCTGTTATTTCACCCAGCGTACCGAATGGCTTGATTGACCCCCGGAATCCGATGCCGGGAAAGGTCATGGTGGCTGCTCCCGGACAAAACCAGTTGGAGGAACCGATGAAAAAATCCGCGTTTCCGGTACTTATCGCCGGTATGATTCTCTTTGTCTGCTCCGGTGCCGCCCTTGGCGCCGAACCGATCAAGATCGGCGTTGCCGGTGCCCACAGTGGGGACCTCGCCTCCTACGGACTGCCTTCGGTCAATGCCGCCGAGCTGGTGATCAAGGATGTCAACCTCCGCGGTGGGGTGCTCGGCCGGCCGGTCGTGTTATTAAAGGAAGATGACGTCTGCAAGCCCGAGGTGGCTGCCAATACCGCGGCCAAGCTTATTTCAGAAAAAGTTGATGTGGTCCTCGGCCATATCTGCAGCGGGGCGACCAAGGCGGCGATGGGGATATACAAGGAGGCAAGGCTGGTGGTTGTCTCCCCTTCCGCCACCAATCCCGAACTGACCCAGAGTGGTGAGTATCCTAATTTTTTCAGGACAATAGCCTCGGATGACGCCCAGGCCCGGCTCGAGGTCGACTTTGCCCTCGATGTTCTCAAGGTCAAAAAAATTGCGGTTATCCACGACAAGGGTGATTACGGCAAAGGATTTGCCGAGTACGCCCAGAAGTTCATCGAGGAATCAGGGCGGGCGGAGGTGGTTCTCTTTGAGGGGATAACCCCTGGGGCGGTCGATTATTCCGCCGTGGTCCAGAAAATCAGGCGCCATGATGCCGATGCGGTCATCTATGGCGGCTATCACCCCGAGGCATCGAAGATAATCCGCCAGATGCGGAAAAAGAGGATGACCACCATTTTTCTCTCCGATGACGGGGTCAAGGATGACACCTTTATCAAGGTCGCCGGCGAAGATGCCGAAGGCGTTTATGCCACCGGACCCAGGGATGTTTCAAAAAATCCCATGACCGTGGAGGCGGAAAAGGCCCATCGTGATACCTACGGCAGTGACCCCGGCGCCTTTTTCCTGAACGCCTATTCCGCCACCCTGGCCGTGGTGAACGCCATTGAAAAGGCCGGCTCGACGGAGTACGACGCCCTGGTCAAGGCCCTGACCACCGAGTACGTGCAAACCCCTCTTGGTTCGATAAGTTTTGACCGGCGCGGGGATGCCATTGGTGTCGGTTTTTCCATGTATCAGGTGGTCAACGGCCGTTATGTGGAGATCAAGTAGCGTTTGCCCTTGAATGGCCCCTTTGGCCAATCTCCGGGGTATGCCCACTGAATAGTGTCCGTCCGGAAAGTCTGTTTTTTCCGGATGGCTACACGTGGTTGTTTTCAATCCGGAAACAGACAATTTTGAAAAAGATCAAGGAGATCAAGGAAGTATGCGCAGGCGTACTGGAGTACGGCGAGCACATACTTCT
>JBFHXP010000015.1:0-34561 GCA_041598875.1 Desulfobulbales bacterium | reverse complement strand
CGCTCCTTTGTTGTCTACCCCACCCGAACACCTGCCATGATCCGCATCCCCGCGCTCGCGACCATTGCCCTGCTCTTTGTTTTTTCCGGCCTCTGTTGCGGGGCCCCGCCGACACTCACCCCGCCTGACTCCACCCCGGTCCAGATCCTGACCGATAAAAACTACTTCTCCACCCTTCTGCCGATGATCCAGAAGGCGCAAAAGGAGATCCGGGTTTCCATGTTTCTTTTTAAAACAACCTCCTCACCCAAAAACCGGGCCGCCACGCTCGTCAATGAACTGATCAGAGCGAAAAAACGGGGGATTGCCGTGCACGTGCTTCTCGAGGACTCGGGCTATGAAAAATCCATCAACAAGGCAAACACCGATGTTGCCGCGCGCCTGCGCCATGGTGGGGTGGATGTCCGTTTTGACTCAAAAAAAAGAACAAACCACACCAAGGTGATAGTCATTGACCAAAGGTACATCTTTACCGGCAGTCACAACCTCACCCACTCCGCTCTTGCCACAAACCATGAATTTTCCGTGATGATCGACAGCATGGAGCTGGCGAAGGAAACGATTCACTATCTGAAATCCATTGAGGAGAATCCATAAATAGTGTCCGCCCGGAAAGTCTTTTTTTTCCGGATGGTTACATCCTGTCCGTTATTTTTCTAAAGGAGAAAAAAATCGGCCCATCAGGCAGGGGAAAGCAGTTTTTTTTCACCCGCCACAGCAATCAGACCAGAGGCGTGAAGCCATTGCAGTGATGTCCCATTAAAAATATGGTGGATGCATCCATTTTTTCCGATTATAAAAAACACAGAGCCCAGAGTATCACTACTTTGTCACGGCACTAAAAATTCTGCATCATCCGGGCGCAAACACAAACCACGGTGACCGCATGACCAATCGACGGAATTTCCAACGGATACAATTCGCCACCACGTCAAGACTCTCGGTCGGTGATAAAGTCATCACCGGAGAACTGTTGGATATCTCCCTGCGCGGAGCCCTGCTCGGACTCAAGGACCAGCCGTCCCTGCAACCGGGAAAACTCTACGGACTGGAGATCAATCTCTCCTCTTCGGATATCAACTTGGATTTTCAAGTGGAAATGGTCCATTGCACCGGAAACGAGTACGGGTTTAAGTTTGTTGAACAGGATATAGAAACCATCTCCCACCTCCGCCGCCTGCTTGAACTGAATATCGGTGACAACGCGGAAATTGACCGGGAGATTTCCTTTCTGACCCAGGAATGATCCCGGGCAATGCCTTAATACCATTTTTCGAGGAACACCGATGCCGCTGCATACCTTCTCCCAGGCCATGACCACCTTCGAGATCCAGTATTACAAACGACCCAATGACCTGAAGGAATTCCTTCGCACCCATGTCCCCTTTTCCGGGGCCCCACGCCAGCACCCTTATGACAGCGATAAGATCATCTTCATCATTGACCCTGCCTGCGGCAACACCTCATATATCGAATTCAAGACCCGGGACATCTCCCATGTGGAGGAACTTCCCAGCATAGTAACCCCGAGGGATGAGACCATTCCCATGGTTCGGATCTGGGTAAAAAAGGGAAGCCTTGCCATTCGCGCCACCCCTTTTCTCGTTGAAAACATCAGCAGCCCCTGACCCGACATGGCTGGTTCCAGCCGCCGCTGGAAATGAACACCTCTTTTCATTAAAAGAGTTTTCATCCTGCGCCCAACTGTGCTATGATTTCAACTGCCTGAAATAACACCAATGAAATGATTCCGAGTTACCGCACCCGTGAACACGCGCATCTGGATTGGGGGGAGACACACCATTGAGCACAGACAAGATACAGGCCCTTTTAAAAAACAACGTCAAGCTGCCATCTCCACCGGCCATCGCCCTTCGCATCCTTGAAACGGTCAGAAAGGAGGACTCCTCCTTTGACGAGCTTGCCGAAATAATCTCTTCCGACCCGGCATTGACCGCCAAGATTCTCAAGGTGGCCAACTCCTCCTTTTATTCCCTAAACTCCAAGGTGGACAGTATCCCGCGGGCACTCTCCATTCTCGGGGTGGACGTTCTCAAGAATATCGCCCTCTCCTTTGTCATTGCCTCCAAGATGAAAGGGACCTCCCAGGGTGGCTTTGATTTTGATTATTTCTGGAAAAGGGCGATAACCGCAGCTGTTGGCGCCGAACTCCTCGCCCCCCTGCTCAAGCACCGCAGTGATGACACCTTTGTCACCTCGCTGCTCCAGGATATCGGGGTGGTTGTTCTCTACTTCTGCCGTACCGATGACTATTCCAAGGTCCTTGACGAAAAAAGGGCCTCCGGCATCCCGGTCTGCGAAATAGAAAAACAGATCTTCGGCTTTGACCACCAGGAGGTGGGCTATGAAATCCTTAAACAGTGGGGGCTTCCGGAAAGCATCTATACGCCGATCCGCTATCATCACGGCAAGGACGCCCCTGCGGAATATTCACTCCAGGCAGAGATCCTCCATCTTGCCGACACCGTCTCTTCCGCGTACCACGGCACCAGAAGCAATCACATGATCATGGAGATCAAAGAGGTCTTAAAGGATAAATACAACCTCGATGAAACCGATGTGGGGAACTATATCGACTCAATTGCTGAAAAAAGCGTGGATATTCTCTCCTCCTTTGAGATAGATCCCGGAGACATGAAGCCCTACTCCCAGATTCTGGCCGAGGCCAACGAGGAACTGGGCAAACTCAACCTTTCCTACGAACAGCTGGTCCTGGAATTGAAACAGGCCAAGGAGGAGGCGGACAACCTGGCCCGTGACCTCAAACTGGCAAACGAGCGGTTGCGGGAACTGGCATCCCGGGATGGACTGACCGGACTCTATAATCACCGTTTCTTTCAGGACACCTTGTCCAGGGAACTGAGCGAGGCGGTACGCTACGGCCGATTCTTCTCGCTGATCATGTTTGATATCGATCACTTCAAGAAGGTCAATGACAATTACGGTCATCCCCGGGGTGACATTGTGATCAAGACCATGAGCACGGTTGTGACCCGGCTGACCCGTGCCTGCGACATTGTCGCCCGCTATGGCGGTGAAGAGTTTGCCATCATCCTTCCTGAAACGGATCTCAAGGGGGCGGCAATCCTGGCCGAGAGGATCAGATCCCAGGTCGAGGCGGAGGAAATCAATGCCGAAGGGCTGGTTATCAAGGCAACAATCAGCATCGGGGTTACCAACTTTGTACCCAAAAAAAGCCCCCCCCAGAAAGCTGCGATCATTGACGCGGCGGACAGGGCGCTCTACGCCTCAAAAGAGGCCGGCCGCAATCGAGTCACCCTGATTGATTCCACCATAAAATAGCCGCCAGGGCTTCTTCACGATCATTCCGGATCTGCCGGCGTATCCTCGCCGCGCCGCCATTCATTGAGCTGCCAGAGGGCGTCTCCATGGAGATAAGCTGCATTATTCCAACCAGAAACAGATGCGCGATGGTCCTTGGGGCCATAGCAAGCGTGCTCGCCCAGGAGAGAGCGGCGAGCGAAATCATTGTGGTGGATGACGGCTCCAGGGACAATACTGGTCCAACGATAGCCGCCCGGTATCCCCAGGTACGACTGATCACCCTTTCCGGCCTGGGTCCCGGCCCGGCCCGCAATGCCGGGGCAGCCGCGGCAACCGGCGATATCCTGATGTTTCTCGATTCCGATGATTGCTGGCTGCCCCACCACACCCGTTCCCTGGCCGGGGTGATCGCCAAGGGGTATTCCGTGGCCTACGGCATCACCCGCACCGTGGACCTGACAACAAATGAAACATTTCACATCCCGGGCCCTGATGAGCAATGGAGCGGTGATTGCTATGAGGCCCTTACCAGATGGTGTTTTCTGGTGCCTTCGGCTGTGGCGGTTACCCGCAGCGCGTTCATGGATGCGGGTGGATTCGGCACGGAGGAATTGGGCGAAGACTGGTCCTTTTTTCTGCGCCTTGCCTCCCGCCATCCCTTTGGTTTTGCCGATCAAGAAGGACCTGTCAGCGAACGGCGCCTGCACCCCGGAAGTCTCTGCACCCGTACCAGCCGCAACTCTTTGCTGGCCATGGTTCAGAGAAAAATGGAAATCATCCGGAAAATCGGCAGGGCTGAAAATCACTTGGCAACACTTCAACGGATGGCGTTCTGGCTCACAGAAGCGCAATTGCAGCAGATCTCGGTCCAGCAGTGGTATCTGGCCATGAAAAAGGAGAATATTCTGTAATGACGCAGATTCCCGAAGAGGAACATCAACGGGTGCTGGCAACGGGCGAGGATGTCCCGGACAAAGCGCCCTCTTTTGCCATTGGCCTCACCGAGGTGGGTATTACCAACAAAACCCTATGGCCACTTATCGGCATTGACGATCCGATACGCGCTCCCTTTACCGCCTCCCTGACCGTCGACCTCGGCCCCGAACGACGGGGAATTCATATGTCGCGAATGGAGCAGGCGGTCAGCGATCTTCACGAAAAACACTTTGAAAACCTTACTGCCTATGGCATGGATCTCTGCGCTCTGGTGCTGGACGGGCAGCAGGCGACCCGGGCGGTTGTGCGCCTTAAAGGGCTTCTTCCCATGATTGGCACAACACCGATCAGCAGAAAAAAATCAGTGGACAGCGCCCAGATATCCTGCGCAGTGACCATGACCCGGAAAAAGAGGGAAATAACTGTGGGCGCCGGCATTAACCACCTCACCGCCTGCCCCTGCACCCAGGTATACAATCGGGAGCTCTTCCACATTGAGGATACATCCCTGCCCCTGGCCACCCATTCCCAGCGTTCCATTACAACCGTTGCGGTGACCGTTGAGGCAGATACAATGCCCCCCCTCCATGACACGCTCATCAATTGCCTGACCACAGCCCTGCACCCGGCCCAGGATTTACTGAAGAGACCCGACGAGGCGGAGCTGGTCATCGCCGCCCATCGCAGGCCGCAATTTGCCGAGGACGCGGTCCGGGAAACAGCACGGGCGGTTGCGGACTCCCTGGCCGGGGTCCTGGCTTTGGAGAGTAAAGTTACCATTGAATCGCTGAGCCTGGAGAGCATCCATATCCATGATGTGCTCTGCCGTCTTGAGACAACATTTGCGGAGATCGTAAAAAAAGGGGAAAACCATGGGTGAAAATCTTATTGTTGAAGAAGTTGCCGGGCTCTATCAAATCATCCGCCTGAGGCCTTTCCGCCACACCCCGGGGGTCAGCTTTGATATTGTGCCAAAAGAGGCCTTGCCGAGCATCGATGCCATCGACCGGGTCATCCATACCCACGGCGCCATCTCGCCCGGCCCGGTGGGAGATGTGTCGCGCCCCTGGTACATGCACCCCCACCAGGCGGATAATCTGGTGGTTCTCCATGGGAGCCGTCATGTGGAGCTCTACGCAAAAAAACATGGCAGAATCGTCAGCTTTACCGTGACCCCGGACCGGATTGAAAGAGACGGGAAGGTGGTAGCGGGCGAGGCGGCGATGCTGGTCTGGCCGACCCTGGTCTTTCACCGGATCCAAAGTGACAAGGAGACCGGTTCCGCCTCTCTGAACTTTGCAGTCCATTACCCGGGGTTCGATATCCGCACCAACTTCAATATCTATGATCTTGATCCGGCTAGTGGCAGGTTCTCGGTGCTCCGGGAAGGGCATCTGGATCAGGTGTAGGTTGGGGTGAGCTGGCGAACCCCACCATCCCATGTTATTTGTTGGTGTTGGCACCCCAACCTACCCGGGTAAAGGATACATGAAGAAAACATGCGATACATGCGGAGGCTGCGGCCAGATCCAGCACTTCATGGGAGGGGTGAGCAGGTTTCTGCTGGCAGCGGAAGAGTGCCCGGCCTGCTGCGGTTTTGGCTATGAAGTTGAAGAAGAGGAAGGAGAAGAGCATTCTGAGTCCTCCCCCGAAACAGAGTAACAGCAATCACAAAAGGATCGCTCAAACATGGCGTATGATGAAGCCGCTCTACAAAAACCCTTTACCAGAAAATTTGATTTTACCGGACGGCCCATGAAGGGCTGGGTTGTGGTACAGAGCCAAGGTCATGAATCTGATGATGACCTGCAAGCGTGGATTCAACTGGGAGTTGATTTTGCCCGGAGCTTTCCGCCCAAATAACAGACCTCCCGGTATCTGCACCAACCAGGCAGGAACCTGGCACCTAAAAGGCTACCTACCGCCCGGCAGGAAAGACCCCGGCCGCCTCCCGCACCCGGCCGGCCAATCGGTGTTCCAGGTACTCGGTTGCCCTGGGCAGCATATCGTCAAGATAGCTACCGATCTCCTTTTCCGTGGCCGTGGTCAGGGTCTGGCAGAAGAGGCATTTCCGCTCCCCGCCGCCGGTGGAAGGAAGCCCGTACTCCTCAAGCACATGGCGGGTAATCCGCTCGTCGTCGAAATCCTCATACACCGGAAAATGGGTGCGTATCCCGAAATGATGTGAAAAATCCGCTATCTTTTCCATGAAAACCGGGGTCTGCTCGGGATAATATCCCTGGCGTCGGGCATAACCGGTGACCAGAACAGGAATAAGGTGTTCAATGCAGTAGAGTATTGCCCGGGTGTGCATCCCGATCTTGCAGGCCACGCAGACCAGATTCTTGCCCCCATATTTGGGCATCAGCTCCTCAAAACGATCCAGCCAGAGCCCCTGAAACAGCCTGCCCATGTCAAGTTCGACCAGATGCGTTTCCGGGACGGGGTCGCTATCAGAGGAGGGCCGTTGTTTCTCCAGAATCCCCTGGGCAATGGCAAACCGCTCTTTAGGGAAATCATGGAAACGGCTGAATCCGTTGAGCATATGGAGGAGATGAATGGATCTGGGCCTGGGAAGTTCGGGATGGCTGCCCAGTGATGCCAGGGCGTAGAGGGCCAGGGAGTCGGTGCCGCCCGAAAACATGATTGCCAGGTCCTGTTTATTCATCTGTCACGCTCCTTTCTGATAGTGAAGAAATACCTCTCCAGTAGGCATGGTCTCGGCAGTAACTAGTTTCAGGGAGAGAAAAGGATCTCCCAGAGGCTGACTGCCATCGGCCAGGGACGAGGCAGAATTATCGCCGGATAATAATGGAGTAAGAGTAAGATAGAGTTCATCAACCACATCCTCGGCGAGGGCCGCGTAGTTGAGACGTCCGCCCCCCTCGATGAGCACCGACCGCGCCCCCATTGCCGCCAGCTGTTTTATGGCATCGCTCACAGAGAGGCCGTGCGCCCCGGGGGCAATGCCCTTGACCAGAGCCTTGCCGGCCAGATCATTTTCCAGGGAAGCAACCTCTTTCACGGCAGTAAATATAACGGGGGCCGGCGGGCTTGAGAACAGGCGTAATGATGAAGGGATACGGCCCGAACCGGTTATTACGGCCCGCAAACGCCGCGGGTCAAGCTGCCCGCCAGGTCCGCGCATCTCCGCGTCATCTGTTCGCAGGGTTTCCGCGCCCATGAGCGAACCATCGGTTTTCGCCCGCAACTCTTCCAAACGCATCCGGTCAAGTTTACTGCCCATGCCGGCCGGGCTGATCCGGCCGCAGAGGGTGATGGCTGCTATTAAAAAGACCTTCATCAGTTCAGTACGGCGCGGACCTGCTCTTCGGTGACCTGATCGGTAATGACGACCGTGCCTATTGAGGTGGGCAGGACAAAAACCGGCACCCCGCCAACGGTTTTCTTATCGGTTTTCAGATAGCCGATGATCTCGGTGCGGTCATACCCTGCGGGGATGGTAACCGGCAGTCCATAGGATTCGATCAATGCCCTGATCCGCGCGGCCTCGCTCTCTGCCAGCAACCCCTTGTCCCGGGCGATATTCGCGGCAGCGACCATGCCCATGGCCACGGCAGAGCCATGGGCCAGGGCAAAGTTCGAAGCCGCTTCCACCGCGTGGCCGATGGTATGACCGTAGTTCAATATCCTGCGCAGATCCGCCTCCCGTTCATCGGCCTCCACTACCCGCGCCTTGATGGCGCAGCATTTCTCGATAACCTCTTCAAGCACCGCCAGCTTCCGGCCCAGGATATCTTCACGCCGGGCCTCAAGAAAATCAAAAAAAACGGAGTCATAAATAACCCCATACTTGATCACCTCGGCCAGACCGTTGAGCAGTTCCTCATCCGGAAGTGAAAGCAGTGCCCGGCTGTCAACAAAAACCGCCCTGGGCTGGTAAAAGGCACCCACCAGATTCTTGCCCTCAGGGATATCCACCCCGGTCTTGCCGCCCACTGAGCTGTCCACCTGGGCAAGCAGGGTGGTGGGCACCTGGACAAAAGGGATGCCGCGCATATAGATCGCAGCGAGAAATCCCGCAATGTCGCCGGAAACCCCGCCGCCAAGACCGATCAGCGCGTCCTTGCGATCAAATCCGTGCCGGGCAAGACTGCTGGCAAGACCGGCCACGGTTGCCAGATGCTTGCTTGACTCGCCCCGGGGAAAGGTGATCATTTCAGCAGATATTCCTGCCTCTGAAAGAGAATCCATCAGCAGGCCGCCATAGAGACCGGCCACGTGCTGGTCGGCAATAATGCCATACCGCTTGGCCAGACCAAGTTTTTTGAGATCCTTTCCAACCCGGGCCAGAAGCCCCTCCTCAATGCGGATCGAATAGGCCCGGTCTCCCAGGCCGACCTTGAGTTCCTGCATGATATCTTCCTGATAGTTATTTAGTTTTCATCCGGGAAAAACAGACTTTCCGGACGGACACTTATGTACATTTATTGGTGCTCACGCGCCCCGATCCCTTCCAAGTAACTTAAGCTTACTGGTTGAAATTGGGTGATTCAGGTTTTTAAAGAGAATGTCGAATATCGAACAAGGAATTTCGATATTCTCTTTTGCGTTTCCCAAGTTACTTTAGGCTAAAACCCCGCCGTACGTGAGGTGAAGCGCTCACTAATGTCTGTCCAGAATGAATGCGCACCCTACCATGTTCCCCCCTGATGAAGCAATGCCCACGCCATATTTCCACCTCTGCCGCGCATCTGGCACGGGCACTCAACCCAGGGACTCGACATACCGGCGCAGATCATCGATAAATTCATCCACTGTGTCATAGAACACAGAGGTTCCAAGGGAGAAATGCAGAAATATATCATTGAGTTGAGAGGGGATATAGGAAAAAAGTTTCCTGAGGTTCACTATTTTATTTTTCGAGAGCAGGGAGATATCTCCAGGGGTGATGGTGTTGAGCAACTTCTCCCCCATGTCCTCATGGGCCAGCACCTCGCGCGGGTAATAATTCCCGCGGCCGACAAGAAACATCAGCAGGTTGCCGAGCTCAAGAATATCAAGGACAAATGGCCGCTCCGGAAGATAGAAATCGTAGTCAAAATCAATCCAGCGGAAGGTATTGGTATCATATTCGACCAGGATATGATCGCGACGGATATCGCCGTGGCGCAACCCATTGGCGTGAAGGAGGCCAATCCCCTCGGTTGCGGCGAGAAACTCGCGCAGCAGAGCGGGCAGTTCGGTGAAAAAATACTCCTCATGCGAACTTTTGCTCCGGAAGATATAGCTGTCGAGCCTCCGCCCGTTGACAACATCGAGGATCCTCACCAGATTATTACCGGCATCAAGACGGCCGTATCCCTGCATGAACCGCTGATCCCCCCGGACCAGCTCAAGAACCGCCGCCTCCTTCTCCGGATTGCGGAAACAGGGGATCGTATATTTTCCAATGGTAATTTCAAATGTCTCATGAAACACGAGCTTGAGGATGAAGCGCTCCCCGTTCTCTATGTCCTCGACCCGCGGCACCCATTGCTTGGGTTGATCATCAACCCCGAAACGGCCCTCGCGGGTGTAGCCGGTGACAAGAAAATACCGGTCATCGACATAGATGACATCACCGTAATCAATGGCGGTAAAGTTATGGGTGTCGGCAAAAAGGCGCGGCCGACGGCGGATACTGCGGATCACCGGATGTTCGGATACAAGGGAAACGATTCTCCCGGGAAGATTTTCCATCACCGCCCCTTGATTTGCCAGCCTAGCGGGTCTTGATTGCGCTGAGCCGGGAAAAATATTTTTCAAGAATCCGCAGCACCTCGGGCCTGCTGAACTCGGGTGGAACTTCGCCGGCACGACGCTGGTGAAGCATCCAGCGGAACTTGCTCCCGGAAAGAACGACCCGATCATCCGGATCATCGGTAGGTGCGGTTTTAAGCGAGGCCATCCCCCCGTTCTTTTTTGACCAGAAGGTCCAATCGATCTTGATCGGCCGGATGACCAGGGCATCTTCCCAAAGGGTGTCAAATATCGCCTGGGCCTCAAACAGACCGTAGAAATCCCCAACCCCGGCATGGTCCCGGCCAATCAGTATCTGGGAACAGCCGAAATTCTGACGGATAATGGCGTGGAGCAAGGCCTCCCGCGGGCCGGCATAGCGCATCTCCAGCGGCAAGACCCCGAGAACGGTGCGTTCCCCGTTAAAATAATTCTCAACCAGGGCCTGGTAACAGGCAAATCGAATTTCCGCGTCAACCTCATCCGCGGCAGGCGAGCCGACAACAGCATGAATAAAGAGCCCGTCAACCAGTTCCTGGGCTACCTTGCAGAAATATTCCTGGCTCCGGTGCATGGGCTTTCTGGTCTGAAAGGCGGCGATATCCTGCCAGCCGCGATCCGCAAAAAGTTTCCGGGCATCGGCAGGCGTGAGATAGGCATCGCCATACCTTTGCCGGAAGTCCTTTTCACTGAGCACCACTACCGGGCCCGCGACGTAATATCTTCCCGAGGCCATGACCTGGCGCACCCCGGGGTGCTCCTCGTCGGCAAGCCGCCAGAACTCTTCACTGTTTCTCGTGCCCTGGCCCATGTAAACCGCCTCACATTCCCTTTTCCTGTCCACCTCGTAAATCTCTTCAACCCTCATGGTGGCAAGAAGGAGATCACCCTCATAAAGGGCGATCTCATCGCCAACCGCAAAGTCAGGAGACTCCACGGCCAGGGTCACCGGCAGGGGCCAGAGGACACCGGGATCAGAGGAGGCAAGGCGCATGTCCGCAAGCACCGACTCATACTCGTCCCGCCCCATGAAACCGATGAGCGGAGAGAAGGCCCCGATACCGATCATCAGAATATCACCCGCCTCCCGGGTGCTGACCTGGACCCGGCTCATCCCCCTGGCCCGTTCTATTTCCCGGGCACGGGCGGAATCGCCAAGCAATCTGGAGACAAGTTCCTTTTTGGTTCCGTGGGGGGCTACCAGTGACATGCCGGACCTCCTGGGTATTCGATTGCGCGAAGCTTTATCCTGGTGAGGCTCCTTCCGCAGAGCGAAAGGCCCAAGCCAGCCCCTGGAAAAGGGGCCTGACTGTTACAGATCTGAATATCGAACCATAGCATGGCGAACAACAGTATCGACCGGATTGAAAACAACCACGTGTAGCCATCCGGAAAAAACAGACTGTCCGGATGGACACTATTTATGAATGTTACCTGTAGATTTCGGGGACGCAACAAAAAAAAGGGGAGATGCCTTGCGGCACCTCCCCAGGGGTCAATCAGGTCCTGCTATAAAACGACTTACTTCATTACCTCACCGGAGGCAGCACCCTGCATCTTGACCGCAACCTTCTCGGTCAGACCGGCATAGTACTCGCGGAGGATAACCAGAACCTCTTCACGACCGAAGTGGTCAACAACCTCGGCACCCTCGGACAGGGCCTTGCGCAGTTTGGTTCCGGACAGGATAACGCGGTCTTCCTTGGTGTGCGGGCAGGTACGCAGGGAGGCCATACCGTCACACTTGTGGCAGTAGAAGGTCCAGTCAATCTTGAGCGGCATACACTGCAGGGCCTTGCTTGGATCAGCCGGGGTGGGGATCTCGTTGAAGATGTCCTGGGCCTCGAACAGACCGTAGAAGTCACCAACACCGGCATGGTCACGGCCGATGATCATCTTGGTGATACCGTAGTTCTGACGGAAGGTGGCATGGAGCAGGGCCTCGCGGGGACCGGCATAACGCATATCAAGCGGGTAACCGGCCTGGATGACGTTATCCTTTACAAAGTAGTGCTCAACCAGACAATCGATCGCCCGCACGCGAACGTTGGCAGGAATGTCACCGGGCTTCAGGTTACCGATCAGGGAGTGGATCAAAACACCGTCACACACCTCGATGGCGATCTTTGCCAGGAATTCATGGGAACGATGCATGGGGTTACGCAGCTGCAGTGCAGCAACGTCGGACCATCCCCTTTCCTCAAACATGGCGCGGGTCTCGGCCGGGGTAAGGTAGACGCCCTTGTATTTCGCGGGATACTCACCCTCGGAAAGAACCTTGACCGGGCCGGCAAGGTTGAACTCCTTCTGGGCCATGACCATCTGCACGCCGGGATGATCTTCCATGGCGATTTTCCAGAATTTGTCATCGGCAGACTCCTCGCCCTTGCCCTTGAATACCTTCTCGCATTCCCATTTTTTGTCCGCGTCGGTCATCTCGGCCTTCTCGGTGACCTTCATCGTGGCGTAGATGGTCCCATCATGCTCCAGGGCAATCTCATCACCAACCTTAATGGCAGCGGCGTCATCCTTGGAAACGTCAAGGGTGATGGGCAGGGGCCAGAAGGTGCCGTCGGCCATGGTGAAATTCTCACACACGCCTTTCCAGTCAGCCTTGGTCATGAAGCCGGACAGAGGGGAAAACCCTCCGATTCCCATCATGATCAGGTCGCCCTTGGCCCGGGCGCTGATTTTGATTTTCTTCAAGCCGGCTGCTTTTGTTTTTTCCGCTTCCAGCTCGTTGCCGTGCAGAAGACAACAAACCAAACCCTTACCACCGTGAGGCGCGACTAATTTCGACATGAGTTTCAATCTCCTTTTCGCTGCTAATTTTTTATATTTTACGGATGAACCGCTATTCATTTACGAAACGTTCTTATATAGAGGACTCCAGGTATTGTCAAGAAAAAAAAGGTTTTTCCCTCTCCAAGGAAGAGAATCAACACCAGGTGGCGGAATTGAGCAACGGGTGGCTCTCCATGGGGTGATTATCCCCCTTTTACCTTGACATTGCACAGTGCCGATTGTATGTAACATGATTCAAATGAACGGTAAGGAATTTACAGAGTACCCGGAAAACGCTCAGGTTTTTCCCGGGCAAGGCGAAGCGTATAAACCTTTGACCTCTCGCCGGCTCTAACTTTCAGAACTATCGTCAAAAACCAGGGACTCGACTGAGAGTTAGCAGCGAATATTTCGCGCTCGCTGATCATGCCCGTGTTACAGACGGCAATTTCAGCCTCACGAACGGATTTAATGAAAAAAACAGTTTTCTTTTTCAGCATATTCATCTTTTCCGCGGTATTAATTCAAATCATTCCGCTCCGTGTGGCGTATTCCGCGCCCCCCCCGCTGCCCCCCTCCTTTGCCAAAACCCATGAGTTCAACAAACTGTTTTCGGTATTTTCGGTCAAGGAACCGCTGCACCTGGTGCTCATCGAAAAGAAAAAGCAACGGCTCCTGGTTCTCCGCTATGACGGAGTCCTGCAGATGGTGGCATCCTTTACCTGTGCGACCGGCGAAAATCCCGGCAAGAAAAAGATAAGCGGAGACTCCCGGACCCCGGAAGGGATCTATTTCATCACCAAAATATTCGAGGACAGCAAGGTCACCATCTTCGGTGACCGGGCCCTGCACCTCGATTACCCCAACATCTTCGACAAGCTCTCCAACCGAAACGGTGATGGAATTTACATTCACGGCACCAATAAAAAACTCGCCGCCAACAGCACCAACGGTTGCGTCACCCTCACCAATGACGACCTGGCAAGCCTGGTGCAGTATCTTGACATGATGGTGACCCCGGTGGTCATTATTGACGACCTCGACACCCTGGGCGACCGGCTGAAGACCGTCAACATGATCGACAACACCAGCCTGAAAAACGCCCTTATCCCCGACTCCTTCAATTCTGAAAAAATGGATTTCGACTATCTGTATATTGTCAACTATGACGGAGTCCAGGCCGTGGCCGTGGGGGAATTCAGCCAGCGGATGAATGCCGCCACCAGGCTCCGGGGATACAGCAGGGCCTACATCCACTTCCGGGGGAAAAACGACTGGAAGATCATGGAGAAAATCTCAAACACCACGCCAATCCAGATATTCCCGCCCTACCCGATGAAAATCGCCGCCCAGTCGCCCTCTTCCCAGTCCATGGGCAATATCGTCAGAACCTCCATGCTCCCTGATCAGGAGGAATACGCCCGTCTCCAGGGCGAACAGTCCCCGCCCCCGATCCAGGTGGCATCCAGTGAAAAGATGGCGACAGCTGAAAAGGTCGTACCACCGCCGGCGGCCACACCCGCCGCCCGCGTCACCGCTCCGCCGGCAAAGGAAAAACCCTCGCCAGCGGCATCCCCCGAACCGCCGACCGAAAAAACCAGTGGTACACCACCCGCCGTGACCCTGCAGCCGCAGTCTGAAAAAACGCCTCCGGCATCCAAGGATCACGAACAGATCGCCGCCTTTGTGGAACAATGGCGCGCCGCATGGGAGAGCAAGGATATAGATTCCTACATTGCCTCATATCATCCGAATTTCAGCCAGGACGGCATGAACCTTCGGGCCTGGCGCGACCACAAGGACAGGCTGAACAAAAATTATCGCTTCATATCCGTAAAAGTTGAAGACATGAAGATAGATGTCCAGCCATCGGGCGCGCGCGTCACCTTTGCCCAGAAATACAACTCAGACCGCTATTCAGCCACTGGCACCAAAACCCTCTATCTGCAACAGACAGATGGCGGCTGGCGAATACTCAGGGAGCTTTGGTCAAAGAGCAGCAGGAGAACCCGCTAACCTATGCGATGGGCCATTTTTTTCACGTACACGTTTCTCCTCTTTTCCGGACCTGGCCTGTCACCTGCTGCCGCACAGGTCCAGCACGAGGTATTTCTCCCGAATACCGAGCATGAGCTCAATGTCTACAGAATATCCGGGGATGAACCGGGCAAGACCATCATGATCATCGGCGGCATCCAGGGCGATGAACCGGGAAGCTACCTTACCGCCGATCTCTACGCGGACATACACCTCAAGAAAGGAAACCTGATCGTCGTCCCCAGGGCCAACCTCTACTCCATTCTCCTTAACCGAAGAAACGGCGCCACCGGCGACATGAACCGGAAGTTCGACAAGGACAAATCCCAGGCTACCCACCTTGAAGAGGAGATCGTCACCATTCTCAAACGGCTGATTGCGGAAAGTGACTGTTTGCTCAACCTCCACGAGGGGTCCGGGTACTATTCCCCGACCTGGATCAGCGACATGGAGAACCCTAAACGGTACGGGCAGTCAATCATCTTTGACACCGACAGCTACCCGTCCCGCGAGCCAGGAAAGATGATTGAACTCGGCACCCTGGCCCGTGCGGTTATTGCCAAAGTCAACGAACAGCTCCCTAATAGCCGCTACCACTTCCGCGCCAACAACCACAACACCTCGGACAAGGGCAGCCTGCACAAGGAGCAGCGGAAATCAGCCACATTCTATGCCCTGACCCAGGCCCATATCCCCGCATTCGGGGTGGAGACCTCTAAACAGATCACCGATCTTGCGACCAAAATCACGATGCAGAAACTGGTGATCAACACCTTTATGGCAGAACTGGGAATCATACTCGACGCGCCGGGCATCAGCGTTGAAAAGCCGCAACTGAACTATCTGCTGGTCAAAATCAACAACGAACACCCGGTGGCCCTGGCCAACAAGGCGACCCTGAACATCTCCCCGGGCGACGAGATCACCGTGACCGACATCCTTGCCAACTACCCTCGCGGAGTTACCGCCGATATCGAGGATGTCGGCACCAGAAACGACACCAATATGCCGTTCCGGATCTCCAGGCCGACCCGGATCATTATCCGCAAGGATGCCGAGGAGTGCGGCTGGGTCATGATCGAGCCGGTATCCGGAACACCTTCCGCCCCGGCGGCGGTTACAGCTGCCCAGACGGAAACCGTTGTCCAGTTGAAGGCAGAAGCCCTCACGGTCAATGTCGAAGACCGGGTTTCCACTCTGACCGAAGGGGGCACCCTGAAGGTGCCCAGGGGTGCGCGGATAATCATCCAGGGAGTCAGCACCAATATTCCCTCCAAAAACAATTCGGTCTTTGTCAACTTCAAGGGGTTTGCCCCGCCCAAATCGATCAATGACGGCAACGACCTCAACTTTCCCATCTACACCGGACAGGATCTCCTGCCGCGGTTCTCGCAAGATAAAAAAGGTGAACTGTACCCGATCATTGTAACCTACGAGGACAAAACAATCGGTCAATTCTGGGTGGAAATCAATGGCACATGAAAATCGTTTCTTGAACCGGGAAAGCCGCGAACTGATTTTTGACGCGATCGGGCGCACGGCACGATCCGCACTTCTTCTTTCCGCAATACTGGCCCTGACCCTCTTTTCAGGCCCATCTCCGGCCCAGGCGAAATCACTCCGCTCCCTCTCCCTTGACGAACTCTCCACCCTGGCCCTCCAGGGAGACCCCGCGGCCCAGACCGACCTGGGAGAACGCTATGAATTCGGACGGGGGGGGGCGGAGCGCGACCTTCAGCAGGCCAGATCGTGGTATGAAAAGGCGGCGGAGCAGAACCACGCCGACGGTCTCCGCGCCCTGGGTGTTCTCTATGAAGAGGGAAAAGGGATGGCAAAGGATCCCGCACTGGCCGCATCCTATTATCTCAAGGCGGCTGATCTCGGCCTGGCCCGGGCCCAGGTAAACCTTGGAATACTTTATGAACAGGGTCTCGGGGTAGAAAAAAATTACGAACAGGCCCTGCACTGGTACACAAAGGCTGCGGACCAGGGATATCCCCGCGGCCTGACCTATCTTGGGAACCTCTACGAACAGGGACTCGGCACAGAACAGGATTTTCACCGGGCCCGCACTCTGTATCTGGCTGCGGCCAACGGTCGCTATACCCGTGGCCAGACACGACTGGGCATGCTCTATGAAAAGGGCCTTGGCGTTGAAGTCGATCTTGATCAGGCCAGGTCCTGGTATGAAAAGGCCGCGGCCCAGGGGTACCCCCCCGCCCAGGAAGCCCTTGCCAGGCTGAAGGAGCAGAAAACCGTACAACCGGCGGCAAAAGAGGATGTGCCTGAAAAGAAAGCGGCGCCTGCCGCCCCGACGCCTGCCCCGGTGAAAGATGAAAAGCCTGTAACAGCGGTTGAGGTTCCGGAGAAGGTCACCCCGCAACCAGCAGAACCCGAATCGGTTCCGGCCCAGGAAGAGAGCGGGCAGGTGCTTCCCGGACCGGCTGCCGCCGGCAAAGAGCCCCCCCCGGAAAAACCTCCGGAAAAGGCTGCTGATGCGCCTGTCGATGCTGTAAAAGACAAGCCGGCGATCACGGAACCGCCGGAACCGGAACCGGAAACTCTCGCCTGGTATCAATGGGCCGCCGAGAGAGGTGACGGCAACGCCCAGAACACCCTGGGCCTCATGTATCTCCAGGGAGAAGAGGGTCTCGACCAGGATCCGGCCATGGCCGCGCGCTGGTTCAAACGGGCGGCCGATAGCGGCAATAATGCCGCCCAGAACAATCTCGGCCTGCTCTATACCCAGGGCAATGGAGTCGAGAAGGACTTCAAACAGGCCGCGCACTGGTTTCAGCAGTCAGCCGGTTCCGGCAATGTCGCGGCGCAGAACAACCTCGGTCTCATGTACACCGAAGGTCAGGGAGTTGAAGCCGATCCCGAAAAGGCGGCATTCTGGCTGGAAAAAGCTGCTGAAGGCGGCCATGCGGTCGCGCAGAACAATATCGGGGTCATGCTCGCCAATGGCCAGGGCGTGGAAAAAAATCTGACAATGGCGGCCTACTGGCTGGAAAAATCTGTTGCCCAGGGAAACGACAAGGCAAGGGCCAACCTGCAGATCATCAAAAAAGCGCTCAGCGATGAGCAGGCCAGTCGGGCGGCCGCGATAGAGAAATCAGAACCGCCGGCTCAGCCTTCCAGGGAAGAAAGCCCGGCAGAGACGACGGGGGGAGAGACCACCGGAACAGGGGATGGCACGGTTCGTTCGGCAGTGGAGCATTTCCATTTCGGCAACCTCTACGCCAAGGATGAAAAGTATGACAAGGCGATCAGCGAGTATACCAAGGCCGCGGCCCTGGATCCTCAGAACGCCAACACCTACGAGAATCTCGCCGTGGTCTACGCCAAGATAAACCGGATGGATGAGGCGATCAAGACCATGCGGATCGCCATCCAGCTCCGTCCCACCGATGCGGACAAGTATGCAACACTCGGCATCATCTATCACGCCAATAACGAATCCGCAAAGGCGATTGCCCAGTACGTTTACGCCGCCCGGCTCAATCCCGGGCTCGACTGGCTCTTCTACAACATGGCAGTGATTCATGTTGAGTTGAAGCAGTATGCACGGGCATGGCAATCCGCCAGAATAGCACAGGCTCTCGGGTACAAGGACCAGGCCATATTCTCGGAATTGAAAAAAATCGCCCCGGATGAGGATACATGGCGGATCGAACAGGCGGAGATCCACCTCCGGCAGATCATTGTTGCCCGGGAAAGCGATGCCCACGAGATACGCTCCATTCTCCAGAAGAACAGAAATTTTCCCGAACTTGCCGACCAGGCGTCACTGGCGCCCAAGCCGGTAAACGGCGGTTATATCGGGCCGATGGCGACTGCTCCCGCCCAGTTAGCCGAATCCATAACCCACCTGCCGCTCCTTGAGATAAGCCCGGTCGTTGCCCGGGAAGACGGCTACCACATATTCCAGAAGATTCCGGTGGCCGCGGATCTGCTGCAACTCCAGTAAGAACAGTCTTGATTCTTGCGGGAAACAGAACCTTTATCGCCCATGGCCATCTTTCCCTTTGAAAGAATACCGTCTTTCGATTAGATAGTAGAGTGCCAACCGCTCACGAACATACCACCTCAGACAAGGACTGAAAATCATGGCCCGAGTATTTACCGGGGCAAGTAATGCCACCGACAAGACCATTCATGCGATTGACCGAAAACGGGAACAGGAACGGCGGTACATGCTCTCCATGGCCTTTAAGAACGCGGAAGAGCTCGCCCAGAAACTGGTGCAACGGCTGATCGACCAGCATATTATTGAGACCACCTCCGATCGCGAACTGCGCGAGGTCTATACCCACAAGCTGCGCGAGTTGAGTAATATGGAGGATTTTGACGTCCAGTTCAAGATTGCCCCCCTGCGCTCCCTTACCCCGGACCCCAATTTTGTCAGTCTTTATTTAACCCAATACACAGTGGAAGATATCGTAGACCACCCCAAGGTACGGGATGTTTTCGGCGATGACCTTGACGTCTATACCGCCATTGATTCCATCATCGGCAGCATCCGGCCCAAATAAACATCATGTGCCCCGGACGCGCCTGTTGTCCGAAATTATGTCCCAGTCCCATCCGCCCTCCCTGCCATTCATGGTCTATGCGAACAATGCCGGTGAAATCAAAGAGTTCACCGGATTGAGGATGGCTGGTGGGAGCTGGGGACGATTTTCCCCGCCCGACCTCGCTGACCTCATCCCCCTGCCTGAGGGGAGTGAACTCTTCGCCTTGCCCGACCGATTTCCGGTCGGCATAGACCCGGAAAGCAAAGAACCCCTGCTGGTCGACCGCAACCCCGAGTATCCAGACGAGGGTATCCAGGCGGTGGCGGCATTTATGGCCCCGGCCCACACCGCTCTACATTCAGCGGCCTATCTCGGCACATCCCCCGACTCCGCGCCGTTGCCGCTCTTTGCCTATACCGCTGTCGGCTGGCACCAGGGGCGATTCTGGGTCTCGGCGTACCGGAGCGACCCGGATATCCGCCAGGATCCTTCCCGCTTCAACTCCAGGAAAATCACGATCCGGACGGAAAAACTGCTCAAGGCGTTTCCAGACAACCGCTTGATCCAACACCTGGGAAAATGCTGCCTTACCTATGGCTGCCCCGCCGCCCGCAACTATTTTCTCGGCCGCTGGGAGGCCCCCGTGCCGACATCACCGGCGTGCAACGCCCGCTGCATCGGCTGCATATCTCTGCAACCGTCAGGGTGCTGTCCGTCTACCCAGGATCGAATACGTTTCACCCCCACACCCGGGGAAATTATGGAAATGGCTGTCCCCCATCTCCTTTCCGCCCCCCGGCCGGTGGTGAGTTTTGGCCAGGGCTGCGAAGGAGAACCCCTGCTGGAGGCCACAACCATCGAATCGGCAATCCGTAAAATCCGCAAGCAGACCACCCGGGGGACCATTAACCTGAACAGCAACGCCAGTCTGCCCGAGGCGGTTGATCGCCTGGCCCGGGCCGGTCTCGACAGTATCAGGGTAAGTATGAACAGCGCCCGTCCGCTCTATCATGCCCGCTATTACAGGCCCCAGGGATTTGCCTTCAGCGATGTCCTGAACTCAATCAGGATAATGAAGAGACATCAGCGCTTTGTTTCACTCAACTACTTCATATTTCCCGGATTCACCGACAGCCCCGAAGAGTTCGAGGCCCTGTCGGAAATTATTGCCGACACCGGACTTGATTTCATCCAGCTCCGCAATCTCAACATGGATCCGGAGTGGTACATGAAGGTGATCAATGAAACACCGGAAGAGCCGGCCATGGGAGGAAGAGAGTGGCTGAAACGTCTCCGCAGACGTTTCCCGCAGTTGAAATTCGGGTACTTCAACCCCTTTCTAGGGCAATGACCCCTTGATTTATTGAAACAGGTTGCTCTTTCACCCGATTAGGGATAGACTAAACAAGAATAATTCTCAACCAGGAAGCAGGCAGGGCAAGCACGAAGGGAGAAGGAAATGGAAGCACTGGGCAAATCAATGCGCATCACCAATCAGCGCCAGGTCATACTCGAGGAGTTACGGAGCGTCAAATCTCACCCCACCGCCAACGAGGTGTATGACATGGTCCGCCGCCGGCTCCCGCGAATCGGTCTCGGTACCGTGTACAGGAACCTTGAACTACTCGCGGACTGCGACGTCATTAAAAAACTGAAGGTCGGCGGAGAGCAGAAGCGTTTTGACGGCAACCCTTCGCCGCATTATCACATCCGCTGCACCGGCTGCGGCCGGGTTGACGATGTGGATCTGCCACGCAATCAGGCGATGGATGAAGAGGCGGCCAGAAGCACCGGATACGCGGTCACCGGCCATCACGTGGAGTTCACCGGCCAATGCGCTGAATGCCGATAGCATCCCGGCTCTTTACTCCGGGCGGAATACCACCCGACAGAACCGTCTCTTACCTACCCGCAGAAGGACTTCTCCCTGGCAACGGACCGCACACTCCTCATCAACCACCTTTTCGTTATCAACGGAAACCGCCTGCTGCCTGATAAGCCGCCGGGCCTCGGATGAAGAGGTCACCAGCCCGCAGTCGGCAAGCAGCCGGGGAAGCCAGACCGTCCCTCCTTCGGCTGGAAATTCCAGCACCGGAATATCCTCGGGCAGGCCGTGATGCCTGAACACCTGCTCGAAATTGGCCTCGGCATTGACAGCGGCCCCAGGCCCATGAAATCGCGCGGTAAGCTCCCGGGCCAACTGCTGCTTGACCGCCTTGGGGTGGATTTCGCCACTCTCCATCCGTGCGGAAAGGGCCTTTATCTCACGGGGGCCTAAATCGCTGAGCAGCTCATAGTACCTGAACATCAAGGTATCGGAACAACTCATTATCTTTCCATAGATATCATTGGCCGGGTCGTTGATCCCGATATAGTTGCCAAGGGACTTGCTCATCTTGTCCACGCCGTCCAGGCCCTCCAGCAACGGCATGGTGATTACCACCTGCGGCTCCTGACCCCAGGATCGCTGCAGATCGCGCCCCATAAGCAGGTTGAAAAGCTGATCGGTTCCGCCGAGTTCCACGTCGGCGTGGATGGCCACCGAATCGTAGCCCTGAATCAGGGGATAGAGAAACTCATGGATGCTGATCGGCCGCCCGTTCTCAAAACGGACCTTGAAGTCCTCCCGCTCAAGCATTCGGGCGACGGTCAACTGGGAAGCCAGCCTGATGAAATCGTGCGAGGACAGCGGGCCAAGCCAGTCGTTGTTAAAGACCACCCTGGTCTTCTCCGGATCGAGGATCTTGAAGATCTGTTCCTTGTATGTTTCCGCGTTTTTCGCAACATCTTCCCGGGTCAGCGGCTTTCTCGTCTCGGATTTCCCGGTGGGATCACCGATCATCCCGGTAAAATCACCGATCAGAAAAAAAATCTCATGCCCCAGATCCTGAAAATGCTTCATCTTCTGGATCAGAACCGTATGACCGAGATGAAGGTCAGGGGCGGTGGGATCAAACCCGGCCTTGATTTTGAGCGGGATTCCGCTCTCCGCCGACCTTTTGAGTTTCTTCACAAGATCGTCCCGGGAAATGACGTCAACCGCCCCCCTTTCAATCAACTCAACCTGTTCTTCAATTGATACCATCTTCAAACACCGTGTTAAGGTCACAAATCAAAATGCCCGCAGAACCCGCTCAGCCAGGGGAACACGACTACTTGGCATACTCCACGGCCCTGGTTTCCCGGATCACGGTGACCCTGATCTGGCCTGGATAGGTGAGCTGGCCCTCGATCTCCTTGGCCACATCGCGGCTCATGAGATAGGCCTCCTGGTCTGAAACCTTGCCGCTGTCAACAATAATCCGAAGATCACGGCCTGCCTGGATAGCATAGGATTTCTCCACTCCTTTCCGGGAATTGGCAATCTTCTCAAGATCCTCAAGGCGCTTTACATAGGTCTCAAGCATTTCTTTCCGCGCCCCGGGCCTGGCGCCGGACAGGGCATCGGCAGCCTGGACAAGGACATCAAGGACGCTTTCCGGGGCAATATCCTCATGATGGGCGCCAATGGCATGCACCACATAATCAGGCTCCCCGTACTTCCTGGCCATATCCGCGCCAATGGTCGCGTGGGAGCCCTCCACCTCGTGATCAACCGCCTTGCCGATATCATGAAGCAGCCCGGCCCTTCTGGCCTGCTTTACGTCAAGGCCGAGTTCGTCGGCCATTATCCCGCAGAGAAAAGCAACTTCCACCGAATGCTGGAGCACGTTCTGGCCGTAGCTGGTCCGATACTTCAACCGCCCGAGGAGCTTGATCAGCTCCACGTGGACACCGTGCACGCCAACATCAAAAGTCACCTGTTCCCCGGCCTCACGCATCGTGACCTCCAGGTCCTTGGTTACCTTTTCCACGATCTCCTCAATCCGCGCGGGATGAATACGGCCATCGACAATAAGCTGTTCCAGGGACTGCCGGGCGACTTCCCTTCGCACCGGATTAAAACCGGAAAGAATAACCGCCTCCGGGGTGTCATCGATAATGATGTCAATGCCGGTGGCTGCCTCCAGGGCGCGGATATTTCGCCCCTCGCGGCCGATGATGCGGCCCTTCATGTCCTCGCTGGGAAGAGGTACCACGGAAACGGTGCGTTCGGCCACGTAGTCGCCGGCATACCGGGAAATGGCCAGGGCGATAATGTTTTTTGCCTTGCGGTCGGCCTGCATCTTCATTTCATTTTCAATCTTGACCAGTTGCTTGCCGGCCTCCATCCTGGCCTCGCTTTCGATGGACTCAATGAGCCTCCGCTTGGCCTCTTCAGGGGTAATGCCGGCAATTTTCTCCAGCTTGAGGCGTTGTTCCTCAACAAGGTTTTCCACCTTTTTCATCGCCGCTTCCTGATCTTTCTCAAGGCGGACCAGAACCTGCTCGCGGCGGAGGGACTCTGTCTCCCGTTTATCCAGCAGATCAATCTTGGTCTCAATCTGATCAAGTTTCTTGCTCAGCCGTTTCTCCTCGGCAAGGACCTCGGCCCGGCGCTCCTGCATCTCCTTTTCAAGGGCCTGTTTTACCTGAAAGGCCTCATCACGGGTATGAAGGGATGCCTCTTTTTTAATACGTTCCGATTCCTGAATGGCGTTCTCAATCAGTTGTCGACTCTGGGCCTCGATATTTTTCCGATGCCCCTCAGCAAGGCGCTTGCGCAGAAAAAAACCAGCAGCGACTCCGACAATGATGCCGAGCAGCATAAACAGCGCCTGAGTGGAAAATTGCATATTACTCACAAAAGAGCCCTCCTTGTTCCATTCCCATTGTTTTACACGCAAAAACAAGAGGATTTTATATCAACAGCCCGCCCCGGATGAGGGCGTGGTCGGATGGGTACAGAGAAATCACGACCACGCGCAATTCACGCGGAACAGCCCGAAAACTACCGGAATAAAATAGAGGGAGATGGTACTGTGAGTGAAACAGAGAAGGAGGGAAAAACCACTGCCCGGCACGCCACACTTCCGACCTGACAATTCGGCGGATGTCACCTGCGGGGGAGGGCACCATGTGCCCCGAATGGCCTTAAGGCTGACCGACCCGGACGACCCACTTGAGAGACGCCACTGTTCCGCCGGTTTTGCCTGAAAAAGGGGGATTGATCAACACGCGAGGAAGCCATTTCCTCTCAACCATTGATCAAAACGAACACCGTGCTGATATATGAACCCGTTGTACCCGGGACTATCCTTCATCTGCAGTTCCCCTTTAGCCTCTTCACTGAAAACCACACTCCCTGAAAAAATATATACTCAAGCACATCGGTATTCGCGCTTACCAACATGCGTTTCACGATGCCGGAAAAAGAATCCCCCACCCTGCCGTGTAAGCAGAACTGATAGAACCTAATCGAATTAGGTGGGCAGTCCTCTTGTCCCGTTCATGGATTTGGCCGCACGCCACTTCCTATCCTGGTCCAGCGAAGGTGCCCTTTATATCAGAGTTGGCTCAAAACATTCTGCCTCCACCAACAGCGCAGGGGAAACCAGGTGTTCCGCCCTTCACGTGATGACCTCTTGCCGTCATCGCCCGAAGGGTGTGGACTAAACTTACAGTACCGCTGAATATCTTTTCAACTGCTCTCTGTATCCGAATGGGGCAGAGCCCCTTCGATCTTATCGGCCAGTCGTTCCATCTGTTCGGACATGGCCTGCTTGAACTGCTCAAACTCCCGTTTCATTCCAACATACTTGCCAGCCAAGTTCAGGCTGGTCAGCACCGCGATCTTGCTTGCCGGCAAACGGTTCGTACCGGGACCGCTTTCATCTTCAATCTGTGACTTGACCAGACGGAGTATTTCCTCGATATCTTCCTCGGGGGCATCGGTGTACAGGGGATATTCCTGTCCCAGAACCTCAAATTTTACAAGCCGCTCCACCGAAACACCCTGCCTTTAATACCGGAAGAAGTCACCATCCATGAAAGACCCGCCACGGCAAAACAGATTTTCCCCGAAAGAAATCCCTTTCGGAAGCAACACGTCACGATTCTCCCTGGGGAGCCGTTCCCATGGCAAAGATCGGCATTGTCTCCTCATTCCGCCGCGAGGATGCAGTTCCCTTGCCTGATCCATTCTGCCCTTTTTCCCAATCCTCAATCCTGCCGATCAAAGAGGAAACCCGGGTGTGGATAATGTCGCGATCTCCCTGAAGGGCCTCATTACTCTTCTGCAGCTCCTGGTTGGCCTGCTCGCTTTTCAGCAGGCGCTTCTGCACATCACGATGATCCGCCTTCAAGGCATCATAGCTGCTAAGCAACTGCTCAACAAACTGCTCGAGCCTGGCGAGTTCTTCTTCATGACCCATATCTCTATTCCATCTCCAATGATTTAAGATCCAACCGCTCGGCCGTAAAATTCATGGGGCGGGAAGCGGGAAGGTACCACGTGATTCTCCCGCACACCCAGCATCGGCTCACCCGCGGGACACACTCGCTGAACATTATCCTTCGCCGTATCCCATCACCAGGAGACGCCGGGGAAAAAACGGCGGCCCTTTCTGCGCCTGGAAGAGATACGTTCTCTGGAGAAAAAAGTATAATCAAGGGCAGAAAACAACGCAAGCTGTTTGTCTTGTGCCCAGAGAACGCGCGCGGGGCTATTGTCGGACAAAAGACCAGGAAACGGGCCGGCCTTGCCGATAGGGCATCACCCCATGAAAGATACGGGGATCGCTGTCAAAAACAAGGGGGAGGAAATAACGATCCCCCTCCCACATGGGAAGGGTATCCAACAACCGCAGCGGTTTCCAGACCAGGGCCCCTTCTGGGTTTTCCGTAAACGGGGTGCCGTCAAACCCGCTGACAAGAAAAATGAACCCGAGCCAGTCCTCGCCTGCGGGTCCGAAACCTGGCCAGTTTATGGTCCCGCGAAGGGCCATCGCGGCGACCTCAAGCCCTGACTCTTCCCGGATCTCCCTGGTCATGCAGGAAAAAACATCCTCCCCGGGGAGCATTTTCCCGCCAAGGCCGTTATATTTCCCACGATGCTGGTCATCTTCCCGCTTGGTTCTGTGAACCAGCAGGATTTCCTCTTTATCGGGTGAAAGTATATACCCAAGGGTGCCGACTATTGGGGTGTACATTGTCTGTCCTTTTTCTCCTTTTCCAGGCGCTGGCAGGCGGGCAGGTAAAGACAATTTTAATTGTGAATCAAAAAACTCTTTCACTCTGCCCCTCTGTGCCTTCTGCCTCTAAATAATGTCCATCCGGAAAGTCTGTTTTTTCCGGATGAAAACTACTCTAAAAACCTGAAAAATCCTTCTGCAAAAAGAATCACCCTTGACAGAATTTTTTTTAGCAGGCATATCACGGCATGCATTTTACCTCAATACTCCATGTTTTCAGCCTTCTCTTTATAGTCACCGGCATCTCCATGACACTGCCGGCGCTCTGTTCGGTCTACTATGGAGAGAATGACCTGCGGCCGATTCTCTACGCAACGATGATCACACTGGGCATTGGCGTCCCTGGGTGGTGGGTGTTCAGAAAACACAACGAACTCAGCATAAAGGACGGGATTTTCATCGCGGTTTTCGGGTGGATACTCGTCTCAGCCCTCTCCGCCCTGCCCTTTATGATCCACGGGTCAATCCCCTCATTTACCGATGCCTTCTTTGAAATGATGTCCGGCTATACCACCACCGGCGCAACCATTCTCACTGATATCGAATCGGTCCCCCACGGCCTTCTCTTCTGGCGGAGCGAAACCCATCTTCTCGGCGGCATGGGCTTTCTTACCCTGGCCATTATTTTTCTGCCCACGGGAATGGGGGGGCTTCGCCTGTTCCGCGCCGAATCCAGCCCGGGCCAGGTCCTCACGCGGGAAAAATTCATGGCCCGCAACCGCGACGCGATGATCGCGCTCTGGGCAATCTATATGGCCCTTAACCTGCTGCTGACCGCGCTCCTCTACCTCGGCGGAATGCCCCTGTTTGATTCCCTCTGCCATGCCTTTGGCACGGTTTCAACCTCTGGATATTCGACAAAAAACTCCAGCATAGGACAGTACAACAGCAGCTATTTCGACTGGGTCATCACCCTCTTCATGTTCCTGGGCGGGGTGACATTTATCCTCTTTTACCAGATGCTCCGGGGCGACTGGAAGATGGTCAGGATAAACTCCGAATTCCGCTGGTACCTGGGTTTTATGCTGTTTTTCTGCGGCATGGTCTCGCTCATTCTGTGGAAGGAAAACACCTATCCGAGCCTGATCGAATCGGTTCGATATGGAACCTTTCAGGTGACATCACTTCTGACCACAACCGGGTTCGGCACCGCTGACTATGAAAAATGGCCCCAGGCCGCCCAGATGTTTCTCTATGCGGTCTGCTTTATCGGCGCCTGCGCCGGCTCCACCACCAGCGGAATCAAGGTGATTCATTATGTGATCATATGCAAGTTCATGTATGCCTCGGTCAGAAAGATTTTCTTTCAACCCATGGCCGTGGTCTCGGTCCGGATCAACCAGCGCCCGGTGGATCCCTCGATAATCACCCTGTCGGTCAGTTATTTTATCGTGAATATTTTCATGGTGCTGGGCGGCGGGTGCATCATGACCCTGCTGGACGACATGGACTATGTCACGGCCATGAGTTCGGTCATTGCCGCGCTCATGAATATCGGACCCGGATTCGGCGATGTCGGGCCGTCGGAGAACTACGCCTTTATCTCCAGCCCGGGCAAATGGTTTCTGGCGTGGAATATGTTGGTGGGCAGGCTGGAGATGTTCTCGGCGCTGGTGGTCTTCTATCCCTCTTTCTGGGAAAAATAATTTTAAAGGCCATGAGGGTCTAAAAAGAAAACAGCTTCCGCACATCCTTGAGATGAAGCGAATCACAGACAACAATGACCCTCTCACCGGGCTGGATATGGGTATCGCCCACCGCGGCCTGCCACCTGTCATCCCGGTATACGCTGCCGATAATGACATGGCCGGTGAAAGACGGATCGAGCCGGGAAAGGGGCCTGCTGACAATAGGTGAGTCGGGCGGGGCGACAAGATCGACCACCTCGGCATTGAACCCATGAAGATGGGAAACGGAAAGCAGCTCGCTCCTGCGTATATAGGTCAGGATCTCATTGCCGGCCAGGGTCTTTTTATTAAGGGCAATGTCCGAGCCGCTGGTCGAGGCAAGCACCTGATAATCCTCCTTGCTGACCAGGGCAATCGTCTTGCGATGGGCGTTCTGGCTTTCTTCCCGGGTACTCATCAGGTGCTTGGCCAACAGGCAACTCATGATATTGGTCTCATTCTCTCCGGTGGCGGAGACAAAGGTGTCCATCTCCAGCAACCCGGCCCCGAGCAGCACCTCCCTGTCCGACCCGTCACCATGGAGGACCTCTGTTTCCATCAGTTCCGCGGATAATTCCTCGGCCCGTTTTTCATCCTTTTCAATCAGTTTGACCCGGACGGTTTTGCCAAGAAGCCTTGCCAGCCGGCTCCCCACCAGGCCGCCGCCAAGAATCATTACCCGCTGCCGGCGCTGCTGCTTTATTCCGGTCAACTCCATCAACTTCGGCAGATCCTCCTTGGCAGCCATGATCAAGACCTGGTCATGGGGCAGAATCCTGCTCCCTCCCCCTGGAATGATGGTTGTAATTCCGCGGGCAATGGAGACCACCCGGAAGGGGAAGGCGTGATGGGTCTCGGCAACCTCTCGCAGGGTCTTGTTTGCCAGGGAAGAGGATTCGCCGATGCGGGTGGCCATTACCTGTACCTGTCCCATGGCGATGTCGATGATTTCATCCCCGGCGGTTCGCTTGATCATCCGGGCTATTTCCTGGGAAACGAGCTCCTCCGGATGAATAAAAAGGTCAATCTTCAAATCTTCGGCGCTTAAGAAGGAATTTTCTCCGCCATACTCCAGGGAACGGACCCGGCAGATTTTCTGCTCTATCCCGAAGTGGTCGGCAATCTTCGCGGCGAACATATTGACCGCGTCATTGTCAGTAACCGCGATAAGATAATCCATATTGCCGGCATCAGCCTCTTTCCAGCACTCTATGCTCACCGCATTACCGCTGATGATCCGGGCATCGAGGCTGGCGTCGGCGGCGTTGATGACCGCGCCGTCAGATTCGATGGCCGTGACGGAATACCCCTCGTGCTCGAGCCGCTTGGCCAGATAGAACCCGATACCGCCAAGCCCCAGGATGAGAATTTTCTCCATGGATTTTGATTTTCTGGCGAACATGACAGCTTTTTTTCCGCTCCTGGTATCGCACTCCGCCGCGTCAATGCAACGCGACCGATGAAACTCTTTTAAAAGTAAGCAAGCCCCTCTCCCGGATTCCCCCTGCATCAGAAATCATCACCATGATAGGGCAGGGGGTTGCTGGAAGTCAAGCAGATACCGGAAATCCAGGCGCTTTGACAGCGGCCGGCAGCAACCGGCGTTTCTCCTTCTTGCTTTTCTGGAATTCACGGATAAACTGTGACACACACCCTCAGGAGATGCGCCGGACAGTATGGATTGTCGGTCCGAAGGCCCAATATTACGGACAGGTGTACAGATCCGTTTTCAGTTCGAAAGAGCCCGTTTCCGGGGGAAAACCCTCCAAGCCCGGCAGGCAGACCACAATTTCGGGCCGCAAAGGCAGAACCATGCTGAACCTATGACAGTTCATGGAACGCTATCGCCATGGTGAAAGAGAAAAACCGGTTTCATTGTTGCCGCCATCCAGGCCTTGCCCACCAGGCAGTGGTTCGTCTCCTGATCTTCTCCCTGACATGGCTGGTACTCACGGATTTTGACCGGGCGAGCTGGGTCATCGGCCTGCCCGCAATCCTGTTTGCCGTGGGCTTAAGCCTGGTGCTGGCCCCGGCTGCCCGCTGGCCGCTCAGCGCAAAAGGCGCCTCTCTTTTTATCCCATTTTTCCTGTGGCAATCAACCCTTGGCGGCATCGACGTGATGCGGCGCGCGCTGGCCCCTCGATTATCAATCAACCCGGGGATGCTCCCCTATGTCACCTTTCTGCCCGAAGGTGGACCCCGCATCCTCTTTGTCAACACGATCAGCCTGCTTCCCGGGACCTTGAGCGCCCAACTCCAAGGAAACACCGTGACCATTCATACCATCGACACAACGCTTCCCACTCTTTTGAACATCAGGAACCTGGAATTGCGGGTCGCGGCCCTTTTCGCCCTGCGGCCACGGAGGGGGGAAGCATGAGCCTGGTCCATATCGCCTTTTCCCTTGTCCTGCTGCTTACCATAACAGCCGGCCTGTTCCGGATTCTGCACGGGCCCACCGCAGCCGACCGGATGATGGCGGCGCAGCTTTTCGGCACCTGCGGGGTGGCGATTTTACTGCTGCTCGCCACAGGGCTCAACACTCCGGTCCTGCTCGACATTGCCCTGGTCTTTGCCCTTCTGGCGCCACTGGCCACCATCACTTTTGTTCGCCGCGCCTGGCACGCCTGCGGCAAAAAGGAGGATGCCGATGACCATGCTCCATAATTTCGGGATGTTCTCTATCGGCCTGGGACTTTTGTTTTTCCTCTCCGGCACCGTCGGCCTGCTCAGGTTTCCCGACATCTACACCCGTCTCCATGCCCTGACCAAGGCGGACAATGTCGGCCTGGGATGCATTGTTCTCGGCCTCGCCCTTCAGGCCGATAACTGGGAAACCATTTTCAGGCTCATACTGGTCTGGCTTCTGGTGCTCGTTGCCAGTTCCGCCTCCTGCCATCTGGTTGCCCGGAGCGCGATGACAAAAAAAATACCCCCCTGGTCGCGGACATGAAATATCTTTTGTCGGGATTTGACATCATTCTGGTCTTCACCCTCTTGTGGCTTGCCTGGCGATTGCTGGCCACCGAGGATATATTCAAGGCGGTTATCCTCTTTATCTCCTTTGGCCTGGTAATGGCCCTGACCTGGGTCAGATTGCAGGCGCCGGACGTGGCCCTGGCCGAGGCGGCCATCGGCGCCGGCCTGACCGGACCGCTCTTTCTTTCCGCCCTGCGGCGCATGGAACGCATCCACAAGCAGGAACGCCGCCTGGATTTTGATGAGGACAGAGACGATGACACCCACCCGCAATGACCTAAAGCAGAAAAGATCCGACCCATTCCCCCTGCTGGTTTCTATCTGTATTATCGGCATGACCGCACTGCTCGGCAAAATCATCTGGTCTCTGCCGACAGATACCCACGGCCTGGAAGACCAGGTGGCCCGCCATCTTGACCAGAGCGGGGCCACGAGCCCGGTTACCGCGGTGCTTCTCAATTTCAGGGGATATGACACCCTGCTCGAGGTCATGGTTCTTTTCCTCGCAATAGTGGGAGTCTGGTCCCTGACCGAGGCGCCGGCCCAGGGCAGGGCTCCCGATACGAGCCCGGTTCAGACCTCGGTGGTGCGAATTCTCGCGCCGCTGATGTGCCTGGTCGGGGCCTACCTGGTTTGGCAGGGAAGCCATCTTGCCGGCGGAGCCTTTCAGGGCGGGGCGGTGCTGGCCGGCGCCGGAGTCCTGATGGTGGTTGCCGAGATGCCGCTCATAATGGATGTGCCGGCACGGATCCTTCGCCTGGGCCTGGTTCTCGGACCCGCTGTTTTCTGGGCCGTTGCCGTATGGTGCATGATCAAGGGAGGGGCGCTGCTCAGTTATCCGGAACAGATGGCAGACTCCCTTCTTCTGCTCATTGAAACCGGGTGCGCGCTTTCCATCGGCCTGACCCTGGCCGCCCTTTTTGTCGGCGGAAGGCCGAAACACGACCTGCCGGCGCTCACGAAAACGCCTGCACCCGATAATGGAGGAACAGAGTGCTGAACCCAACCCTTCTCTACAGCCTGGTCGGGCTGGCGCTCTTCGGCCGCGGACTGTTCGCGCTGATCACCAGCTCCCATCTCCTGAGAAAAATCCTCGCCGTCAATATCATGGCCACCGGGGTGTTCCTGGTGCTTGTTGCCACCGCCTACCGGGCTGGAAGCGGGGAGATCGATCCGGTGCCGCATGCCATGGTGCTCACCGGTATCGTGGTTGCGGTAAGCACCACCGCCCTTGCCCTGATCCTCGCCTGCCGGGTCCAGGAGACATCAAACATCTCCCTTCTGCGGGCCGGAAACACCGGCAACAGACCCAAGGAACCTGCCAGGTGATGCCCTTCGACGCCCCGGACTGGATAGTGGCCCCGATCATCCTCCCGCTGGTCGCCGGTTTGTCCTGCTTTCTTTTCCGCCGACATGCGTTTGCAACCGCACTTGCCGCGTCCCTGGGCAATGGCGGGGCCATGGCAGTTCTTGTCCGGCAATTCCTCAACAGCGGACCGGCACGCTACAGTGTCGGCGACTGGCCCGCCCCCTTGGGAATCACCCTGCGGACCGACGGGCCGGCGATCATCATGCTGGCGATGACCGCTGTGACCGGAATCGGCATTACCCTTTATGCCAGGGGATACTTCTCGTTCCGGATCAGCACCCCGCTGAAGACCGGCCGCCACCAGAGGCAGGAACAGTATTTCTGGCCTTTATGGATGATGCTGATGGCCGCCATGAATGCGCTGTTCCTGTCCGCGGATATTTTCAATCTCTACGTGACCCTTGAACTGATCAGCATCTCGGCGGTATCCCTGGCGGCACTTTCCGGTAAACCGGCCTCCCAGATCGCCGCCTTCCGTTATCTGCTGGTCAGCCTCCTGGGATCGCTGAGTTATCTGCTGGGAGTGGTTTTTCTCTACAGGACCTATGGAGTTCTCGATCTCTTCATGCTTGAGGGCATGGTCTCGCCGGGACCGGGGGCGTGGGCCGGACTGGCCCTGATCAGTGTCGGCCTCCTGCTCAAGACCGCCCTTTTTCCCATGCATTTCTGGTTGCCTCCGGCCCATGCCAACGCCCTTGCCCCGGTAAGCGCCATTCTCTCCAGCCTGGTCGTAAAGGGATCATTCTACCTCATGTTCCGTTTTTATTTCGAGGTGTTTGCCGCGATCATTCCCGCCCCTCCCCTCAACCTCCTGGGAATCCTCGGTTCCGGGGCGATTCTCTGGGGTGGATTTCAGGCAATGCGCCAGCAGCGGCTGAAACTGCTGATCGCCTATTCCACGGTATCGCAGCTGGGCTACCTGTTCATCGCCTTTCCGCTTGCCCGCCTCAGCAACGATTCCCATGCCTGGGGTCCGGTACTCTTCCTGGCCCTGTCCCATGCCTGTGCCAAGGGGGCGATGTTCATGGCGGCCGGGTCCATATTTCTCCACGTCGGCCATGACCGGATCAAGGATCTGGCCGGGATAAGAACCTATCTTCCAGTCACCTCCTTTGCCTATGCCATTGCCGGCGTCAACCTCATGGGGCTGCCGCCATCCGGTGGGTTCATCGCCAAGTGGCTGCTGCTTACCTCCTCCTTTATCTCCGGACAATGGCTGTGGGGTCTGATTATCATTGCAGGCAGCCTTCTTGCCTCGGCATATATCTTTCGGGTGGTGAGCCAGCTCTTTGTTACCCCCACCGACCACCAAATAAGGGTCAGGCACCATCATCACTCCCCGCTCCTCGAATGGCCCGCCCTGGCCCTGGCCATGATATCACTGCTGCTCGGTCTGCTTGCCCCCCACCTCTTTAATATACTTTCGGTGGGCGCGGGGGTAGCGCCTGGAATTACAGGGGGATGGCTGCCATGAGCTGGGAAGAATTGCTCCTCATCGGTATCATGGCCAGCTCATTCGTGCCGGCGATTGTCATCTTTATCCTCCGGGAAGAGAGTTATCTGCTGCGCACCATTCTCAACCTGTCCGGGGCTGCGCTTAAACTGGGGCTCATCCTGACCATGAATGTCGGCATTTACTACGGCCGGGTCATAGAACTCCGCATCCCGCTCCTGGACGGTGTCGAGTTACTCCTCAACGCCGACCCGCTCTCCGCCCTGTTCGCCACCCTGTCCAGCGTACTCTGGTTCCTCACCACCCTCTACGCGGTGGGATACCTGGAGGAATCTCCCAACAGGAGCCATTTTTTCGGTTATTTCAGCCTCTGCGTCACCGTAACTATCGGCATCGCCCTGGCTGGAAACCTTATTACCTTTCTGCTCTTCTACGAGATGCTCACCCTGACCACCTACCCGCTGATCATCCATCGCGGCACCGAAAAGGCGCTTCGCGCCGGCCGCAACTATCTCATTTACACCCTGGGCGGTGGCGCCCTTTTTCTCGCCGGCACCGCCTGGTTGACCGGGATAACCGGTTCGGCTGATTTTAGCGCGGCGGGAATTTCGTCGATTCTCGTTGCCGATCACCGCACCGAGCTTACCCTGATCTTCTGG
>JBFHXP010000014.1:0-34703 GCA_041598875.1 Desulfobulbales bacterium | reverse complement strand
CGTTTTTCCGATACCCATGGGCGCCGGCCGCAGATATGCGCCGGCGGAATACTCGGTGCGGCGTGTATCGGTGGTTTTTCGCTGGCAACAACTTTTTTCCCGCTGCTCATACTCAGCATCATCTTTGGCCTCTGTCTCTCGGTAGTGACCTCGGCCACATCTGCCTTTATCGCTGACCTGAGCAGTATTGACGCCCGAGGTTCAGCCATGGGGGTGCTTGGTTCGATCATGGATCTCGGTCATACCGCCGGCCCAATCGTCTCGGGGCTGGTCGCGTCCCTGTTCGGCCTTGCCCCGGCCTTTGCCGGGGCCGCCCTGGTGCTCCTGTCGGTTACCGCGTTTTTTTTCTTCAGGGTTGGATTGGGCGCTGAGGCTGCGGGGTAGTTTGCATCCGGAAAGAGCCTTTTTTAAATTTCCAGAACCATTTTTTTATGGTAAAGGGTGGTTCCAGTTGATATGCGATCACGACCTGATCCTGGACTTTATCACCCCCTCTTCGCAGGATTTTTTGTGTTATGGAAGAGTTTGGCAAACAACATATTACCGAACACCTGGCTGATCTCCGTTCCAGCCTGGTCCGCGCCTTTTTGGCCACGGCAGTAGGTTTCGCCATCTCGTACACCTTTATCGAAGAGATAGGGTACTGGTTTTTCAAACCCCTCTTTGATGTGTTGCCCCCCGAGTCCAGTCTTATCTTTACCTCCTATCAGGAGGCCTTTTTTTTTATCTGAAGTTGGCCCTGGTCTGCGGGGCTGTTCTCGCCAGTCCGGTTATTTTCTGGCAGATATGGCGCTTTGTCGCCCCTGGTCTTTACCAGCATGAGAAGCGGGTCCTTGTCCCTTTTTCCTTTTTTTCCACCTGCTGTTTTTGTGCCGGTGTCGCCTTTGCCTATTTTGTTGTCTTTCCTCCGGCCTTTCAATTTCTGGTCGGTTATTCCACCGACTATCTCAACCCCATGCCGGCGGTAACTGAATATTTTTCCCTGGCCCTGCGACTTCTTATCGCCTTTGGCGTGGTCTTTGAACTCCCGGTGCTCATGGTCTTTCTCGCCAAGATCGGGGTGGTTGACGTCTCTTTTCTTAATAAGAACCGCAAGTATGCCATTCTTATTAATTTCATCATCGCCGCGATTCTCACCCCCACGCCCGATGTGATCAACCAGATGCTGATGGGGGTGCCGCTCCTTGTCCTCTATGAGGTGAGCGTGGTCGCGGTGTGGCTTTTCGGGCGCCGCACCCTGGCAGGTTTTGCCGGAAAAGGGGAGGGCGAGGAGACCCTTCCAGTCAAATAGGTGCTCCCGGCGTAGGGCACGGTCGAGGAAATTGCTGAAATAAATCTGCATTCTGTTATAGTTACATCTCAAGTCGGAAAAGATCGGATAGAGGTTTTTTCTACCATCTGCATCATAACAATCATATCACCCATCAAGGAGAGGATGAACAATGGCACCGGTAAGTGAAGATCGTTTCCAACAGGCCCTGTCTATCGGCCGTCCCCCTAATATTGTCGAACTGTTTCCCAACTCCAACGCCCTGATCGTCAGCGGCAGGGTGGTGGACCGGGCCCTTATCGCCAAGGGCCGGGCCATGACCATGGCGGCCAACGGCCGTAACTGGTTTGTGATCCGTGGCGCCCTCAAGGCCGCCCAGCGGGCCAATGCCGCCCTGATCATCGAGATCGCCAGGTCCGAGGGAGGCGCCAAGGCGTACTGCGCGATAAATTACTGGAACATGGCCCGCACGGTTGACGCGCTGATGAACGAACTGGGAATCACCGTTCCGGTTGCCATCCATGCCGATCACTACGGACTCAAGAAGCCGGAAGACGTTGCCTTTGCCATCCAGGAGATTCCATCTCTTTTTGATGCGGGCATCACCTCCATTGCCATTGATGCCTCCCATATGCCTGACCACGAGAATCTTCTAACCAACATTGCCCTCAACCCATATATCCCGGATTGGGCCGGTCTTGAGACCGAGGTGGGCGAGATCAAGGGAACCGAGGGGCTTTCCTCTGCCGATGAGGCCCTGTTCCTGATCCAGGGTTTGAACGCCCATGGCATCTTTCCGGAGTGGATTGCCCTCAACAACGGCACCACCCACGGTATCGAGGCCAGCGGTCAGGGGATCCAGGTGGATCTTACCGTTGCCATACATGAAAAACTTGCCCGTTACGGGGTTTCCGGGGCCCAGCACGGCACCTCGGGAAACAGTTCGGACCGGTTGCGGGAGATCGCCCAGAGGACACGGACCACCAAGGCCAACGTGGCCACCGCCCTGCAGATGATATCCTGGGGGCTTGAGGTCAATGATTATGGAAATGCCCGGATTGACGATGCCGGCAATTTCGTCAAGGTGGAAGGCGAGGGGGTGACCGAGGAGATGTGGCGCGAGATGGTCGCCTATGCCGATGCCCGGCAATGGAAGGGCGGAAACTACAAGAATCTGAACCTACCCTTTGAGACCAGGCTGATGGGACAGCCCCGCGCGGTCAGGGAACGGATGGCGGACCGGGTCGAAAAATTTGTCTATCAGTTATTGGTCGATGTGTTTAATGCCGGTGATACCGCTTCCCTGGCCGTGGAGGCGATCCTTGATGCCGGTTCCCATGATCCTGGCCCCAAGGTGGGCCGGATTGAAGATCCGGCGGAGTGGACCGAGGAAAAAATCCGGGCCCGGGGCGCGGCCTTGAATACGGACAAGGGACCGGCCGGGAATTTCGACGATTAACCTGAAAGGGAAAAAGATGAAAAAAATTCTTGTCACCGGCGCTGCCGGCTTTATTGGCTCGCACCTCTGCAAACGGCTTCTGGCAAAGGATATCCAGGTGGTGGGGCTTGACAACTTAAACGATTATTACGACCCCGCACTCAAGCAGGCCAGGCTCGACCAGCTCCTTGTTGACCCGAATTTCCTCCATACGCCGATCAACCTGGCTGACCGTCAGGCCATGGCCGACCTTTTCGAGGACCATCGTTTCGACGCGGTGATGAACCTGGCCGCCCAGGCCGGGGTCCGCTATTCCCTGGAAAATCCCCATTCCTACGTAGATACGAATATTGTCGGGTTTGTTAATATCCTTGAGGGGTGCCGCCACAGCGGGGTGAAGCATCTGGTTTACGCCTCGTCAAGTTCGGTCTACGGTGCCAACACGAAAATGCCCTTTTCGGTGCACCAGAACGTTGACCATCCCGTCTCCCTCTATGCCGCCTCCAAGAAGTCCAATGAGTTGATGGCCCATACCTACAGCCATCTCTTCGGCCTGCCCACCACCGGTCTCCGGTTCTTTACGGTCTACGGCCCCTGGGGGCGGCCGGACATGGCCCTTTTCCTCTTTACCAAGGCCATTCTTGAGGACAGGCCGATCGATGTGTTCAATAATGGAAATATGGTCCGAGATTTCACCTATATCGATGATATCGTCGAGGGTGTGGTGCGGGTCATCTTCAAGGTGGCGGAGCCAAGCCCGGAGTGGTCGAGCGACGCCCCTGATCCGGCCACCGCGGCCTGCCCTTTCAGGATCTACAATATCGGCAACAACCATAAAGAGACATTGATGCGCTATATCGAGGTGCTGGAGGAGTGCCTGGGCAGGAAGGCGAAAAAGAATTTTATGCCCATGCAGATGGGGGACGTGCCGGCCACCTATGCCAATGTCGATGATCTGGTCCGGGATGTGGGGTTCAAGCCGGACACCTCAATAGAGGAGGGGATCAGCCGCTTTGTTGCCTGGTACCGGGAATACTATCGGGTGTGAGTGAGGTGTTGTCGCTGCTTTGCTGAAGGCCATTGGGAACAGGTTTCTTGCAAACTCCGCTCCTGTCTCGCCTGATCCCTGGGTCTTGCCCAAAAGTGTATCCCCGGAGGTGCGCGAGGGTGCGGGGCACTGATAACGACCTTTTCATGATACCCTGAAGATCGGCTACTTCTGTTCCATCAGTTCCATGGCCGCGCTGATGATTCCCGGGGCATCGATATGGGCCTTTTTCCGGAGGATATCCTGGGGGCCGTGCTCAATGAATCGGTCCGGGAATCCCAGCAGGCTGGTTTTCACGGCTGAAAGGCGGTGTCTGCTCAGAACCTCGAGCACCGCGCTGCCGAAGCCCCCCTTGCGTGACCCGTCTTCCACCGTGACTATTCGTCCGGTTTTTTCCGCCCAGTGACAGATCAGTTCTTCGTCCATTGGTTTGATGAACCGGGGGTTGATCACAGCGGCCTCGATACCGATCTTTGCCAGACCTTCTGCCGCGGCCATCGCCGGATAGACCCGGTTGCCCACCGGCAACAGCAGGAGGTCTGATCCTTCGCGCAGCAATTCTCCCTTGCCCGGCACCAATGCCTCCAGCGTCCCGTTGAGCTCGGCCCCCTCGCCATTGCCGCGGGGATAGCGGATCGCCACAGGCCCCTTGTGATATACCGCGGTGTAGAGCATCTGCTGCAGTTCGTTTTCATCCTTGGGCGCCATCAAGACCAGGTTGGGCACATAGCGCAGAAAGGCGATGTCAAACATCCCGTGATGGGTGGGGCCGTCATCCCCGACCACACCGCTGCGGTCCATGGCAAAGACGACCGGAAGAGCGGGCAGGCAGACATCATGGATGATCTGGTCCAGCGCCCGCTGAAAGAAGGTGGAGTAGATTGCCACCACCGGACGCATACCTTCCGTGGCCAGGCCGGCGGCAAAGGTGACCGCGTGCTGCTCGGCAATGCCGACATCAAAAAAACGGTCGGGAAAACGTTCGGCAAACCTGGTCAGCCCGGTGCCGGCAGGCATGGCCGCGGAAACGGCAACAATTTTCGGATCCTTTTCCGCCAGGTGGACAATGGTGTCGCCAAAACATCTGGTGTAGGAAATTGGCGCGGGCCCTGCCGGCCTGGGTCTGCCGGTGACAATATCAAACGGCCCTATACCGTGGTATTCGCCGGGATTTATCTCAGCCGGAGAGTACCCCTTGCCCTTGGTGGTGAGGACGTGGATCAGGACCGGGCCGTGGCTGAAATCCCGGACATTGCGCAGGGTTTCGATCAGGGCCTCTGGCTGGTGTCCCTGGATCGGCCCTACGTACTCGAATTTCAAGGCCTCAAAAAGCATCCCCGGGGTAAAGAAACTCTTGAAACTCTCCTCGGTTTTTTTCAAGACCTGTAATATGTTTTCGCCTACGTTGTGCAGGGGTTTGAGCAGATTCTTGACCTCATCCTTGGCCCTGGCCATGGTTTTGCCGGTCATCTTGCGGCTCAGGAAACTCGAAAGGGCGCCGACATTGGGCGAGATCGACATCTCGTTGTCATTCAATATGACGATCAGGTTTTTGTTGAGATGGCCGGCCTGGTTCAGCGCCTCGAAGGCCATGCCCCCGGTCATGGAGCCGTCACCGATAACCGCGATTACCCGGTTGCCGTCTCCCTTCAGGTTTTTGGCCAATGCAATACCAAGGCCCGCGGAGATCGAGGTGGAGCTGTGCCCGGTGTCAAAGGTGTCATAAGGGCTTTCACTCTGTTTGGGAAAGCCGCTGATTCCCTTGTACTGGCGCAGGGTATGAAAGACGTCCCTTCTGCCGGTGATCAGTTTGTGGGTATAACACTGGTGGCCCACGTCCCAGATCAGTTTGTCCTTGGGGGTGTTGAAGACGTAATGCAGGGCAAGGGTCAACTCGACCACCCCCAGGCAGGGGGCAAGATGGCCGCCGGTCTCGGAGACCGTGGCAATGATCTCCCCACGGATTTCATCGGCCAGCAGCGGCAGGTCATGTATTGCCAGCTTGCGCAGGTCAGCTGGTGAATTGATGGTGTCGAGGAGGGGCGTGGTCTGTTTCATAGTCTTTTGAATCCGTGACGAACACTCGTCATTTTAAGGTATATCTTTCTGAAATTGTTCAATTTATATAATTGAGCCGGATGGTCGGTCATGCACGTGTCGTGGACCATTTGCCCTGGGGGGCAACCTTCTTCACCCAATCCCCACGAGTTCACCTCTTTCAACAATGGCACCTGTTGCTGGAGTCCGCGTTCTCTGCCAACCGGGACACAGGTGAACGTTTTCGGATACACGGAGTTTGGTGGCGCTCCCGGGATCTTCGTTATCGCCTGCGATGGATGATGTAGCCGGCCAGTTCACGTAAAGGGTCGGCGCGGTGATCAAACGATGTGAGGGCCGCAAGGGCATGTTCAACACTTTCAGCTGCCATTTTCTTTGTCCTGTCCACCCCGAAAAAGGCGGGATAGGTTGCCTTTTTCCGCAGGGCATCGGAACCCGCCGCCTTGCCGAGCTCTTCGGTGGTGCCTTGCACGTTGAGAAGATCATCGACGATCTGAAAGGCAAGCCCGATCTGTTCGCCGTAGACGGTAAGGCTGTCAAGTTGTTCTGCCGTTGCCCCTCCTAGAACCGCCCCGGATTGAACCGATGCGGTGATCAGGGCCCCGGTTTTTCGGCTGTGGATGGAACGGAGGACGGAAAAGGGTATTTCCTTGCCCTCGCTGTCAAGATCCATTGCCTGGCCGCCAACCATTCCAAGAGGTCCGGCCGCGCGACTGATTATCTCAATCACCTTGAGCTGAAGATCCGGCTTTGAATCCGCATAATCCGCGCGGCTCAAAAGATCGAACGCAAAGGTGAGGAGGCCGTCTCCGGCCAGAATTGCTCCTGCCTCGCCGTACATTCTGTGATTGGTCGGACGCCCCCGGCGGAGGTCGTCATTGTCCATGGCCGGCAGATCGTCATGGATCAGGGAATAGGTATGGATGCATTCCAGGGCGCAGGCCGCGGCAAGCAGGGAATCTCCTGCCACTGTCTTGTCATGGCGCACAGACTCGGCCGCTGCCACGCAGAGAATGGGGCGCACCCTTTTTCCACCGGCAAAAAGGCTGTAGCGCATGGCCTCAATATGACCGGCAAGCTCGCCCTCGGATTGAAGCATGTAGCGATTCAGGGCCTCATCGACCTGGGCGCGTTTTATCGCCAGATACCCTTTGATGTCAAAGAGGGAGCTCACTCGTCACCTTCAGTCTCGCTTACGGGGGAGTCAACGGAAATACCCCTGTTTTTCTTGAGCAGGGTCTCCACCCGTTTCTGGGCGTCTCCCAGCTTCTGGTTACAGAATTCGGCGAGTTTCATTCCCTGGTCAAACTTATCCAGCGAGTCCTCAAGGGAGAGATTTCCCTCTTCAAGATCAAGGGTGATTTGCTCAAGCTCTTGAAGAGCCTCTTCAAAATTGTGTTTCCTGGTGTTCCGTTTCATTTTCCCTCTAAAATTCGGATTGCGTGAAAGTCGGAAAAATAACGTTTTATATTATATGAATCAAATGTATTGAGCAACGACTTTACAAAAAAATCCTTTGTGTGGTAAGAGTCAGTGGGTGCCGTGACGGTGAATGTGAGCCGACTGCCGGTGTGATGGCCGGGCGCGGGTTAGTTTTTATTTCCGGGGGAAAAGATAGAGCGGATGCTGGCAGAGTGTATTGACCGGTTCGTCACCTGGCTTGAGGTTGAAAAGAGGTATTCGCCTCATACCGTGAGCGGGTATCAGCGTGATCTGCTCGAGTTCGCCGATTTTGTCGGCGCCGATGCCGATGTTGCTGCCCTTGATTCTCTAGGGGTGCGCTCCTTTGTCTATCGGCTGAACAGCAGAAACAAGGCATCTTCGGTGGCGCGTAAACTTTCCGCCCTGCGGTCATTTTTCAGGTATCTGCAGCGCAACCGGATTGTCCGCCATGATCCTCTGGCCGCGGTAGCCATGCCGAAGCAGGGCAGGTATCTGCCGGTCTTTCTTTCGGTGGACGAGGTGTTCAGCCTCATGGAGGCCCCAGGTGCTGATGACGCCTTTGCCGACCGTGACGTGGCGATCCTCGAACTTCTCTATTCCACTGGAATGCGGGTAGCCGAGGTTGCCGCCGCGGAGTGCAGGGATTTCAACTTTACCGATGCCATGGTACTGGTGAACGGCAAGGGGGACCGCCAGCGGTTGGTGCCCATGGGCAGGCCGGCAATGGAGGCCCTGCAGAAATATTTTCCGCTCCGGGCGGAATTGATTGAGAAATGTGTGCGGCGAGGTAAAGTGGCGGCGCGGGATGCGGTCTTTGTCAACAATCGGGGGACCAGGCTCACGGTCAGAAGTATTGAGCGGCTGGTGAGCATGTACGCGCAACGGGCGGGAATTGCGACCCGGGTTACCCCCCATGCCCTGCGACACTCCTTTGCCACCCATCTTCTGGAGATGGGGGCTGATCTGCGGTCGGTGCAGGAACTTCTTGGCCACGCCAGCCTGTCTACCACCCAGAAATATACCCACCTGAATATGAACCACCTGATGGATGTGTATGACCGGGCACATCCGGCGGCGCGTAAGACAGAGTAGCAAAGTGGCAAAGTGGCAGAGTGGCAGAGTGGCAAAGTGACAGAGGGACAGAGTTTTCTGCTGTCAGACGGTCAGAGCAATAAAGGGGAATTTACGTGATAATACGTTCAACAACAGTAATAGCTGTCCGGCATAAGGGTGAGGTCGTGGTGGCCGGTGACGGCCAGGTTACCTTGGGCAATACCGTGGTCAAGCAGTCGGCCCGCAAGGTCCGCCGTCTGTATAATGGCGAGGTTGTCACCGGATTTGCCGGTTCCACTGCCGATGCATTTACCCTTTTTGACAAGCTCGAGAAGAAGCTCGAACAGTATAAGGGCAATCTGATGCGGGCGGCGGTGGAGTTGTCCACGGACTGGCGGACCGACAAGATTCTCCGCCGTCTTGAGGCCTTTCTCGTTGCCGTGGACAAGAACCATTCCCTGCTCTTAAGCGGCAACGGGGATGTGATAGAGCCCGATGACGGCATCCTGGCCATCGGCTCCGGCGGCCCTTACGCCCATGCCGCGGCCAAGGCCCTGATCCGCCACAGTGACCTTGATGCCGAAACCATCAGCCGGACCGCGCTGGATATCGCCGCCTCTCTCTGTATCTATACCAACCATGAAATAACCGTGGAAAAATTATGAAAACCGATGGAGTCATGAACTCTCTTACTCCAGGAGAGATTGTCAGGGAACTGGATAAGTACATCATAGGGCAGCATGCGGCCAAGAGATCGGTGGCCGTGGCCCTGCGCAACCGTTGGCGCCGGCAGCAGGTCCCCGCGCCGCTCAAGGATGAAATTGCTCCCAAGAATATCATCATGATCGGGCCCACCGGGGTGGGCAAGACAGAGATTGCCCGGCGTCTGGCAACCCTTGCCCAGTCGCCGTTTCTCAAGATCGAGGCCACCAAGTTCACCGAAGTAGGGTATGTGGGGCGCGATGTCGAGTCGATGATCCGCGATCTGACCGAGTTGGCGATCAACATGGTGAAAAAAGAGGAAAGGGAGTTTGTCGCCCAGCAGGCCGCGAAACAGGCCGAGGAGCGGATACTTGATCTTCTCCTGCCACCCGCGCCCGGTGGCGGCATGTTTTATCGTCCGGAGGACAAGGCGGTGCAGTCCCTGGAGTCCCCTGCCCAGGATGCGACCCGAGAGCGCTTTCGCGCCATGCTCAGAGAGGGCGCCCTTGATGATCGCGAGGTGGAGATGGATGTGCCCGCCGGCCAGTCGATTCCCATGGTGGAGGTCTTTTCCGGCAACCCGGCCATGGGTATGGAGGATATGGAAAACAATCTTCGCGATGCCTTCAGCCGGATCTTTCCGCAGAAGACTAAGAGCATGAAAGTCAAGGTGAGCGAGGCGGTGAAGCTTCTTGTTCAGGAGGAGACCGAAAAGCTCATTGACAAGGAGCGGGTCATCTCCCTTGCCATCCGTCGCACCGAACAGTCGGGGATCATCTTTCTTGATGAGATCGACAAGATCGCCTCCAGGGAAGGGGCGGGCCGGGGTCCGGAGGTCTCCCGCGAGGGTGTGCAGCGGGATCTGCTGCCCATCGTCGAGGGGGCCACGGTGACCACAAAGTATGGCATGGTCCGGACCGATCATATCCTCTTTATTGCCAGCGGCGCCTTTCATGTCAGCAAACCCTCTGATCTGGTGCCGGAATTGCAGGGCAGGTTTCCCATCCGGGTGGAGCTTGATGCCCTGGGAGAGGAGGAGTTCCACCAGATTCTCACCGAGCCGCGCAATGCCCTGATCAAGCAGTACGTCGCCCTGATGGCCACCGAGAACATTCGTCTTGTCTTTACCGATGAGTCGATTCGGGAAATGGCCAGGCTTGCCGCTGAAGTCAACAACAAAACCGAGGATATCGGCGCCAGAAGGCTGCATACGATCATGGAGCGGGTCTTGGAGAATCTTTCCTTTGATGCCTCGGATCTTGACACGGATACCTTTGAGGTGACTGATGCCTATGTGCGTGAACAGCTTGCGGATATTGCCGGGGATGAGGATCTGAGCCGGTTTGTGCTCTAGTAAAACATCCGTTTTATTAAAAAAGTAAGGAACGAAAACATATGGATCATATTGAACCTGATTTGAAGTACTGCCTCCGCTGCGAGGATGAATACCGGGCGGATATCGAGCGGTGCGGGGTCTGTGGCGACCCGCTGGTCACCGGCCGCGAGGTCCAGACCCGTCAGGCTGCTCAGCGGGAAAGGATTGCAGGGCGGATGAGGGAGATCGGCCCGGATGACGAACTGGTGGTTCTCCGCACCGGCCCTCTCCGGGACATGAAGCATCTGGAGAATCTTTTGCGGGCTGAACGTATTCCCGTGGTGATTGCCGGTGATGATAAATCCTGCGGCAAGGGGTGTTGTCCCTCCACTTTTTTTCTTCAGGTGCGGAGTGATGACAGCCGTGATGCCTACACGGTTCTGGAGCGGGAATTCCGGACCTCCACCGGGCTGGACAGTCATGACGCCGGAGGGGGGGGCGATGCCCTGTTTGATGAACGCGCCGGGGTCGCGTGCTGTCCTGCCTGCGGAACTTCCTTTGCGACTACCACCACCACCTGTCCGGATTGCGGACTCTGTTTCGGCTGAAACAGGGGCGACAATGACTGTAAGGTATCGTGAAAGGGTAAAAAAATCGTTTGCAAGCAAGAACCGTACTCCGTGACCGGTTTTTCGCGTCACGGCATGGGGGATTTTTCCCGGGGGGGAGGGATGGAAAACAGACAACCGGTGGTGATCATCGGCGGTGGTCCCGCCGGGCTGTCTGCGGCCCTTGAATGCGCCCGGAGAAACATCTCCCCGTTGGTTCTCGAGCGTGCCGATCGGGTTGGCGGTATTTCACGTACCGAGGAGTACAGGGGGTATCTCTTTGATATTGGCGGTCATCGGTTTTTCTCTAAAATCGAGCGAATCAACCAGCTCTGGCAGGAGATGCTCGGAGATGACTTCATAAAGGTTTCCCGGCTCTCCCGCATATACTACCAGGGACGATTCTTCAGCTATCCCCTGCAATGCGCCAATGCCCTGATCAATCTCGGTCTGGTGGAAAGCACGCTCATTGTCCTGAGTTACGGCAGAGCCCAACTCCGCTCCCATGCCGGAGAAGAGTCCTTTGAACAGTGGGTGTCCAACCGTTTCGGCGACCGACTCTTTCGCACCTTTTTCAAGACCTATACCGAAAAGGTGTGGGGCATTCCCTGTCATGAGATCCGGGCGGACTGGGCGGCGCAGCGGATCAAGGGCCTCTCCCTGACCGTTGCCCTGGTCAACGCCCTTTTCGGCGCGAGCAAGGCCAAGAGCCTGATCGATTCCTTTGATTATCCTCTCCGCGGTCCTGGGATGATGTGGCAACGGTTCCAGGAGGCGGTGGGCGCGGCCGGCGGCACGGTTTCACTGCACTGCACCGTGGTCGGCCTGGAGCACGCGCAGGGGAAAATCGAAAGAGTTATCTGGGATGAGCGCGGAGAGATCCGCTCGCAACCGGTAGAGAATGTGATCTCATCCATTCCCCTTACCCGGCTGGTACGCCTCCTTGACCCGCCGCCCGAGGTCGCGGCCGCGGCCGATAAACTTGCCTACCGCTCCTTTCTCATTGTTGTCCTGATCATAAGGCAGGCAAAGCTTTTTCCTGATCAGTGGATCTATGTCCACAGCCCGGAGGTGAAGGTCGGCCGGATTCAGAATTTCAAGAACTGGAGCGCGGCCATGGTGCCGGACCCGGGCACAACCAGCATCGGCATGGAGTATTTCTGCGACCAGGGTGACGCAACCTGGAGCCTAGACGACAGCGATCTGATCCGTCTGGCCACCGGCGAGCTGGCCGGCCTGGGTCTTGCCGATCCGGATACGGTGATTGACGGCTGCGTTATCCGGCAACCCAAGGCATATCCCGTCTACGACCGGTATTATACTGAGAACGTGGCCATACTTCGCGAGTACCTTGCCGGATTTGCCAACCTCCAGACAGTGGGCAGAAACGGCATGCACCGATACAACAACATGGACCACTCCATGCAGACCGGCCTTCTGGCCGCGGAAAATCTCTGCGGGGCGGAGCATGATCTCTGGCGGGTGAATGATGAGGATGAGTATCTGGAAGAGGATCGAGGCGCATCGTCCGCGCATTCCCGGTCAACACGGATGCTTCGCCGGACTTTTGCCAGAATGGACAAGTTTGCCTTTGCCGCTGCGGTTGGCGTTGTCTGCGGTCTGGTTGTGCTCCTCGCCAACCTGTGGATCATCGGCCGGGTGGATGACCCTGCCGCATCCCATCTCCGGCTGCTCGCCCAGTATTTCATAGGATACACCGTTTCGATCCAGGGCGCGGCCATCGCCTTTGCCTATACCTTTTTCTGGGGATTCCTGCTGGCCTGGCTTTTTGCCTATCTGCGTAATTTTTTTCTCGCCTGTTATATCTTTCAGGTGCGCAAGCGAAATGAGCTGCTGACCCTGAAGGACTTTTTTGATCATCTCTGATGGTCCTGGAGAGGTTTTCCGGGTACTGGCTTTATTCGTCCGAGTTAAAGGTTTACCCACCCGTCTTTAGACGGGTAGCTTTCAGCTAGTAGTTGATTTGTTGAAATACGAATATCGAATATCGAACACGAAATTCCTTGTTCGATATTCTGCTGTTCAAGCAGTTTTAAACCGGCGATGGCTGGTGTGCCGGACTTTCAGTCCGCACTTTTAGACCCTCCAGCTTCAGGTGGAGCTCGTGTAGTCTTTGTGTTATAGAAAGGGGAGCATACTGATATGTCACTGGAAGAAGATAAACTGTTCACCGGCGTTCTGTGGCTGAACGCCAAGGTGCTGGGGCTGGCCCTTGGTGTTATCTGCGGGCTTGGCATCTTTATCGCCACCAACTGGCTGGTTATCAAGGGGGGGGATCGGGTAGGGCCCCACCTCCAGCTGTTGGGGCAATATTTTATCGGCTACCGGGTGACCTTTTTCGGCAGCCTGATCGGCGCGGGATACGGTTTTGCGGTGGGAACGCTGTGCGGCGGGGCAATCGGCTGGATCTACAATCGGATTGCCGCAATGAGAAACAACGGCAACGGCATGGGATAGCGGTTGTTCAAATCAGGCGAGCAGCTCCTGGATTGATTCGAGAAAATCTTCATCTTTGAAGGGTTTACTGAAGATCCGGTGCGCGCCCAGATTGTGAGCCAGCTCCAGGTAGTCAACGGACTGGCGTCTGCCCCCGCCGGAAATGGCGATGATTTTCATCCCGGGATATGCCTCGCGGGCATCAATGATGGTGCTTATTCCGTCCTGGTCCGGCATGAAGATGTCGGTTATCATCAGTTCCGCCCTGTTGTCCCGGAGGATGGTGAGCGCTTCGATGCCATTTGTGGCCAGAAAAACGGTGTGTCCTTCATTTTCGAGTAGCCGGCGCAGGGCCTTTCCCATCAGGACGTCATCATCTATCACCAGGATATTTGCCATTTTTTTCTCTTCTTTCGCGATACCAGGGTTGACCGGAAGGTCATATCAGCTGCACTCATTTTTTCATAAGCATTAAACATACCTGGGACAGTGGAAAAAGTGAACCACATTTTTAGACATAACTGCCCCGTCCGGGGATGTTACATGGTCTGGGGCCGTGGTTCCCATCTGCCATTCTTTTTCATCCTTTCCGCAAGCTCCACTGGCTTTTTTTCGTAAATGACCGCCTTGTAGCCAAGGGTTTTTTCGACCTCGGCGGTGAATTCGCCACAGGGCCGGATGGTAAGATCTTCAGGCACGGAGATATCCACCTCGCCCCTGCCGGAGTAATGAATAGTCAGTGAGACCGGGCAGGAGCCGTGAAAGCGGTAGAAGAGTTTCTTTACCTCGGAGAGCTTCTGACGGGAGATCCGGTCGGAATGAAACATGATCCGGGTGGAGGCGGTGTATTTCCCCCAGGCATCGGCAAGGGAGTCGATATCATCGGCTATGATCTTGGCGCCACGTTCATCTTTTTTTACTGTTCCCTGGATGATCAGGGGTTCGTCACCCTTGAGGAGATGCGAGCAGCGGGCAAAGGTCTCCGGAAAGACCACAACCTCGCAGGAAGACGCGATGTCCTCCATGGTAAGAAAGGCCATCCGGTCACCCTTTTTGCTCTTATGGTCTTTGATCGACTGTATCATCCCGCCGATTCGCACCGGCTGGCCGTCGCTGATCTCTTCCAGCGAGGTGAAATCGTGGTCGGTGACCGCCTTGATCTCGTTGCGGAAATTATCCAGAGGATGGCCGGTGATGTAAAAACCCACGGTCTCCTTTTCAAAGGCGAGTCGTGTTTTTTCTTCCCACTCGGGAATGTCGGGCAGATCAATTTCCGAAAAGATCGCGGTCTTTTCCGGGGCCATAACCTCAAAAAGGGATATCTGGCCGCTTAATTTGTCCCGTTGCGCGGCCTGTGCCTGTTCCAGGGCCTGGTCAAGGATGGCAAAGAACTGGGAGCGACGGGCCTTGAGAGAGTCAAAGGCCCCGGCCTTGATCAGGCTCTCTATGACCCGGCGGTTAACCCTGCGCAGGTCCACCCTGGCGCAGAAATCAGCCAGGGAAAGATAGGGCCGGGCCTGGGTTCTTTCCTCGATGATCGAATCCAGGGCCGCATCCCCGACATTCTTAACCGCGGCCAGGCCGAAACGGATCCGGTCGTTGATAACGGTGAAATCCTTGGAGCTTTCATTGATATCAGGCGGCAGGACCTCGATATGATGGTCCTTGCATTCGTTGATATAGAGGACGACCTTGTCGGTATTGTTGACATCGCAGGAAAGAAGGGCGGCCATGAACTGGGCAGGGTAGTGCGCCTTGAGATAGGCGGTCTGGTAGGCGATAAGGGCATAGGCTGCGCTGTGGGATTTGTTGAACCCATACCCGGCGAATTTGGCCATCAGGTCAAAAATGTATGCAGCCTTCTCTTCGGGGATATTGTTTTTCTTTGCCCCGGCCATGAATTTTTCCTTCTCCTGATTCATTACCTCGGGGATTTTCTTGCCCATTGCCCGGCGCAGGATATCGGCATCACCCAGGGAGTAATTCGCCAGGACATTGGCTATCTTCATGACCTGTTCCTGATAGACGATAACACCGTAGGTCTCCTCCAGGACCGGTTTGAGCTGGGGCAGGGGATAGGTTACCGGGATTTTGCCGTGCTTGCCGTCAACAAAGGTTCCGAGCATGCCGCTTTCCATTGGGCCTGGCCGATAGAGGGCAACCAGGGCGATGAGATCGGAAAAAACCTCCGGCTGCATGCTGGTAAGCAGATTACGCATGCCGGAGCTTTCCAGCTGAAACACCCCGAGCGCATCCCCGCGGCAGAGAAGATCAAAGGTTTTCCGGTCATCCATGGGGATGGCGTTGATTTCAAGTTTAAGGCCGATATCCCCTTCAATAAGTTTGAGGGCGCGATCGATTACGGTTAGGGTCTTGAGGCCGAGGAAATCGAACTTGATTAGTCCGGTCATCTCGGTGTACTTCATGTCATACTGGGTGAGAATTTCGTCTTTCTGACCCTTGCAGACAGGCAGGTATTCGACCATCGGCAGGGGGGATATGACGACCCCGGCGGCATGGGTCGAGGTGTGGCGGGCGAGCCCCTCCAGGACCTGCGCGACTTCGAGAAGTTCCGCCACCTTGGGGTCGTGCTTCATGATGTCGACCAGCCTGGGCTCCTGCTCTATGGCATCCCTGATCGTGATTTTGAGCTGCTCGGGAATGAGCTTGGCAATGCGGTCGACCTCGCCATAGGGCATGGCGAGGGCGCGGCCCACATCACGGATAACCGCCCGCGCCTTCATGGTCCCATAGGTGATGATCTGGGCGACATTTTCAGCGCCGCCATATTTTTCCTGGACATAGTGGAGCACCTCGCCGCGGCGTTCCTGGCAGAAGTCGATGTCAAAATCCGGCATGCTCTTGCGCTCGATATTGAGAAAACGCTCAAAGATAAGCCCATAGGGAATCGGATCGATATCGGTGATTCGCAGACAGTAGGCAACCAGGCTGCCCGCGCCTGATCCGCGGCCCGGACCCACCGGAATATTCTTGCTTTTTGCCCAGTTGATAAAATCCGCGACAATGAGGAAGTAACCGGGGAATCCCATCTTTTTAATGACATCTATCTCATGTTCCAGACGATCCTGATAGATTTTTTCCTGTTCCGGGGTCAGGGTGCCGTGCTTGCGGATAAAGGCCAGGCGTTGGGTCAGGCCGCTGCGGGACTGTTTTTCAAATACCGAATTGAGGCTTTCCCCCTCGGGGACGGGAAAAATTGGAAAATGGTTCTGTCCGAACTCCAGTTCAAGGGAGCAACGGTCAGCCACGATCCGGGTGTTTCTGATCGCCTCGGGACAGAAGGCGAAACTTTTCTCCATTTCCGCCGGTGATTTGAAAAAAAGTTCGTCGGTGCTGAACTTGAAGCGGCTGTCGTCGTTGATCGTCTTGCCGGTCTGGACACAGAGGAGAACCTCATGGGCATGGGCCTCGGGCCGGTTCAGGTAATGACAGTCGTTGGTTGCCACCAGTTTAACGTCAAGTTCGGCCGCAAGCTGCATCAGCCCCTTGTTGACAACTGCCTGCTCCGGAATGCCGTTTTCCTGCAGCTCGAGATAGAGACGGTCGCCAAACAGATCTTTGTAGAAAAGGAGCTGCTCCCGGGCGGTCTGCATGTCACCCTTGCCCAGATAATGGGGGATTTCCCCGTGCAGGCAGGCCGTGAGGGCGATGAGGCCCTCGTGGTGTCTGGCAAGAATCTCCTTGTCGATACGCGGTTTATAGTGAAATCCCTCGGTCTGGGCCAGGGAGGTCAGTTTCATCAGATTCTGGTACCCGGCCCGGTTCATGGCCAGCAGAACCAGGTGATAGGCCGCATCGCCGGCCCGTTTCGCGTTCTTTTCGAAACGGCTTGCCGGTGCGATGTAGAATTCACAGCCGATGATCGGCTTTACCCCTGCCTTGGTCGCCTTGACATAGAATTCAAGGGCGCCGTGCATGGTTCCGTGATCGGTAATCGCCACGGTATCCATGCCGAACTCCTTGCATTTGGCAATGAGATCATTGAGGCGGATCGCGCCGTCTAACAGGCTGTACTGGGTGTGGACGTGGAGATGGACAAAATCGTGGGCAGCTTTTTCGGACATTCGTATCTTCCTTGTTGGTACACCTGTTGTGGCGCGGAGGCAGAGGACACCCGAGGTGTTGATGGATGGGGTGAAGAGACCGCACGTGACACTGGTGACGCGAAAATCGGCACGGTCATATCCGCTCTATTCTACCCGGTGTCAGCGACATTTCAATTGGAAAATAGTGATCCGTGGAAATCAGAGTGGTTCGTTTGCCGTTCCAGTCAGTTCCGTGATCAAAAAATATCTCGGGCTGGCCGGAAAGCCCTTTTTTGCGGACAGGTTCCCAGGTCCTTTTCACCGTTTTGCACGGGGAATTATTGAAAAGAGTAAGAAGAACGGGGGGTTGTGCGGAGGCGCGCTCGAGTTTGGCGACATCCAGGCCCATGGTGGGACACCAGGGTTCTTGGAAAATACCGTTTTCGGATGAAAACTATCTATGTATTTTCAAGCTATTCGGGTACATATAGAGTCAATCTCAACCAGGACGTCGGTTTGATCACCGAGATTCTCGAAAAATGCCGTTTCCGGATGAAAACGAAAGTGGAAATGGCGGAGCCACAGGATGGGAGGCATTCTTCATGAATCCGGATTGTAGCGGGGGCCCCGGCGTTGTTCCCCCGGCAGTCATCAAGGGGATAGTTTTTGATGTTGATGGCACTCTCTACGCCCAGCTGCCGCTCCGGGTGATAATGGCAGCCCTGCTTGTCCTGCATCATCTGGTGCAGCCCAGCCATTTTGTCCGCCGGTTAAAGATCATCACTTCCTATCGCCGGGCCCAGGAAGAGTTGCGGTATCTCAGGCTTGAGAATCGTCGCTGTCACCAAGAGCAACTGCGCCTGGCTGCCGAGGCCACCGGTGAGAACAGGGTGTATGTTGAAAATACCGTGGCCACATGGTTTGAGGAAAAACCACTGCCCTATCTTTCCCTGTGCCGGAGGAGGGGAGTGGTCGAGGTGGTTAAGAAGTTATGGCAGATGAACATCACACTTGGGGTGTTATCCGATTATCCTGCCCGGGAAAAATTGCGGGCCATGGATATTGAAGAGTATTTCTCCGTGGTCGTTTCGGCGGCAGACCCGGATGTCGTCGGTTTCAAACCCGGAGGCAACGGTTTCCGTGTTACCGCGGAAAAGATGGGACACCACCCCTCCGAGCTGCTCTACGTCGGAGACCGTCAGGAAGTGGACGGAGTCGGCGCCTCACGGGCCGGGATGGATTTTGTTCTTTTGGGCGGTGGAAGAGGTGACGGGACCTGCCGGGTCATAGATCGCCTTGAAGAGTTGTTTAACCTTTTGCAGAAGTGATTCATTTTATGAAGTCGATTCGTCCATACCTCCAGATAGCCAGGCCTGATCACTGGTTCAAGAATGTCTTCATGCTGCCGGGTCTGGTTTTTGCCTTTTATGACGCCCCGCACACCTCTCTGGTTGCCCTCTTTCCCCATTTGCTGCTGGGGGTAGCCGCGGCCTGTCTTGCCGCCTCGAGTAACTATACCCTCAACGAGGTCATCGATGGGCCGATGGACGCACGGCATCCGGTGAAAAAAACACGCCCGGTGCCCTCCGGAAAGGTCAATATTCCCCTGGCCTACATCCAGTGGCTTGCTCTCGGGATTCTCGCCTGTGTTCTCGGCTGGCAGGTGAATATCTGGTTTTTTAGCGCCACGGTATTTCTGCTTGTCATGGGCGTTCTCTATAATGTGCCCCCGCTCAGGCTAAAGGACCTGCCCTATTTTGACGTGCTTTCCGAGTCGATAAACAACCCGATACGGCTCTTTCTCGGCTGGCATATCATCAATGACCAGTACGCCCCGACCCTGTCGGCAATCCTCGCCTACTGGATGATCGGCGCCTTTTTCATGACCGTCAAGCGGTATGCGGAATACACCCATATCCTGAAAAAAGAAGGCAAGCAGTGCGCGGTCGAGTACCGGAAATCGTTTCGCTATTATGACGAGGGCCGGCTCATCCTGAGCATGGTGTACTATGCCTCGGCTTTCGGGCTTATGGCCGGAATATTCCTGATCCGGTATAAGATTGAGCTTATCCTGAGCATTCCGTTCATCGCCGGTTTCATCGCGGTCTATATGCGGCTTGCCTTTGTCGAGGACAGCCCGGCGCAGTATCCGGAGAAACTCTATACCGACGTCCGGCTCATGGCCTACTCGGCTTTCTGTTTCATCCTGATACTGGGGTTGTTTTTTGTCGATATCCCGGCGCTTGATTATTTCTTCCGCCCTTATACCGTTCGCTGAAATGGATCCGGTCTCCATTTCTATCGAAGTGAGTTTGGCGGAGCGACGGACACCTGTTGAACTTGTCAGGCAGACATCTCGGGTTCTGTAAGGTACGATGCTTTTTTTAATCAAAAATCCCCCTCTTCGGCTCCTCATTTCATGGGGGCTGCCCTGCGGTCTCCTGGTCGCCTCGGCCCTCTATGTCCTCTATGGCCATCAACTGGTCACCGCGATCTATAACGGCGAATCCCTTGAGATACTCAACCAGCAGGTAAGCGATGCCCGCGATTTCTATCTGCTGGACTATTACCTCGCCAAGGCGGATCGCATGGCCATGCAGGGGTTTCTTTTTTACGCGATGTTTCTCGGGGTGCTCTTTGTAAAGGAGGAGGCGCTTGCCGCGATATATGCCGCGGTGCACGATCTGGCGGGTTTTTTTCATCGTCGCCGAACTGTGGTCCTGGCTGCCGTGCTTGTTTCTGTCTGCGCAATCACCTCCCTGATCGCCTATTATGTTCTGCAGCGTTTCCCCAACTCCGCCGATGAGTACAGCTATATCTACCAGGCCAGAACGTTCCTCGCCGGAAGGCTCTGGAATCAGCCCCATCCCCTGCAGCAGTTTTTTGATTCGATCTGGATCCTTCATCACGGGGACAAGGTTTTTTCCATGTACTGGCCGGGGTGGCCCATGGTGCTTACCCTTGCCGGGCTGCTTCACGTGCCCTGGTATCTTGTCAATCCATTGCTCGGTGTCCTCTCCCTTGCAGTTTTTTATAAGATAGGGGTGCGGCTCTACAGCGAGAAAATCGCTTTTCTGGCAACGGTCCTGCTCTCTGTTACCGGTTTTTTTCTCTTTAATGTCGCCTCATATTTTAATCACGCCCTGTGTGGGCTCTGCATTCTCCTTTATGTCCATTACTGCCTGCGGGCCCTTGATCGAGAGAGCCGGGTGGATGCCTTTCTTGCCGGCCTGTTCATCGGCATCGCCTTTATTACCCGCCCCTATTCCGCTCTGGTGTCCGCCCTGCTGCCCGGCCTCTACCTGCTCTCGAAGACCTGGCGCAGGCCCTCCATCATCCTGGCCGTGATTGGAGGCGGCCTGCCTTCCCTGCTGTTGCTCTTTGCCTATAATTACCAGCTCACCGGCGATATCCTGGTGTCGCCGGCTACCCTTGCCCTGGGTAATGATGAGAGCTGGGGCGTGGGGCTGGACAATGTTCTTAATCTGATTCGTTTCAGCCTTTTTTTCCTGAGCTGGACCCCGCCTTTTCTTCTGGTGGTCTTTTTTTTCCTGTTGCCCCAGTTGTTCAGGAGAAGCGAGGGCAATGTCTTTGCCCTCATCTTTCCCTTGCTGGTCGTGGCCCATTTCTTTTTTTCCCTGTCCGGCGGCAACCAGTATGGGCCTCGCTACTATTTCGAGGGATTTCCGTTTTTGATTCTCTTTGTCTCGGCGCATCTTTTTTCCGAGGCTTCCTATGACAGAATTCCTGTTGGGAGAAGGTTTCTTTTCGCCCTGCTGGCGGTGAGCGTGGTCTTCAGTCTCCCGTTTACGGCCCTGCACGCACTTTACCAGAGGGAGGTGGTCTCGGAACGAATGGAGCCCTACCGGTTGGTACGGGAGATGAATGTTGACAACGCCCTGGTTTTTCTTCAGTCGGGCTCCGGGGTTCGGTTGAAACCCATGCCTGTTGAAGATCTGGTCAGAAATGATGTGGAGTACAAAAACCGGGTCTTGTTTGTCCACGACCGAGGAGAGGAAAACCGGACCCTGATGCGACACTATCCGGAACGGAAATATTTTGCATTCCGCTATTCGCGGCAGAGAGATGAGTATCTCCTTGAACCGCTCACTGACCCAGATCTTTTAAGGTGATATTGTACTCAGCCGCAAGCGGGGGGCTGCATCACCGCGTTCTCCAACCCGGATCCTTCCTCGTTGGTGCAGTGAAGGGGGAGGGGCCAGGGGAAGACGCTCATGGGACCTGGTCGGTATTCAGAAAGGTGAGGTTGTGGAGATAGATGGTCTTAAGGGCGGCCTCGGCTGTTGCCTTTTCCGGAAAGGGGCCGATATAGATTCGGTGTACCCTGTTTTCCCCCTGCAGCGCCGAATCGATAAATGCCTTGCTGCCGAGATCGAGCAGTCTCTGGGTCGCCTTGCCGGCAATGTCATGGGAATAAAATGAGGCGTAATGGATGAGATACGCCCCCTCCGCAGTCTCTGAGATCAGGGATTGTCGGGTTATCTCCGGCAGGGTGATCTGCTGGCCGCTGAATATGTGATGAATATTCGTAATTCCGGGGTTGGCCATATGGATGAGATCGATGATGGTATCGGTTACCTCTCCGTATTCGGTTTTGGCGATGGTTGAGAGGAGTTCGCTCTGCTGTACTGAAACCGTCCTGCCGGTTCGTGCTCCATGCGTGATCACCCCTGCCGATGCATCCTGACGAAAGAGATGCCGGATACGCTCCAGTTGCCTTGAGACATCCTCACTGCCCGCAACAGGAGTGTTCTGTGGGGATTGCTCTCCGGTTTCCGGTGACGATGGTGGCGCGACGCGAGCTATTGGTTCCGCGGCCCTGTTCTCGCCGGGGTGCCTGTATTCCATGAAATAATAGGCGGCCAGCGCGACAAGAACCCCTCCAATAACACCGCCCCTGAAGAAACCCGACGAGTAGACCGGTGGTTTTTTTGCCACTGTTTCCATGTCGCTCAGCACCTCTTTGATGATTTTCGTATCAATGAGTTCCGATTCCATGGCATAGCCGATGAGCAGGGCATTGTCGCAGATCTGGTTGATTAATCGGGGTGTCCCCTGGCTTGCGTTGCAGATCAGGGAAAGGGCATTTTTTTTGAACAGCGGCTGGGTGCGGCCGGCAACTCTCAAGCGGTGGACTATGTATTTTGTTGATTCCTTGGGGTCCAGGGGAGTCAGCTGGCGATTTATTACGATTCTCTGCTTGAGCGGTTTCTGTTCCGCCCGGTCGAGAAGAGGATAAATCTCGTTCTGTCCCAGCAGGACTATCTGGATGAGCTTGTTTTTGTTGCTTTCAATGTTTGAGATGAGACGTATCTCTTCCAGGGATTCATCAGAGAGCAGGTGGGCCTCGTCTATCAGGATCACGACCCGCGTCCCCTGCTCATTCAAGGCCTCCAGTCTGCCGCGGAGCGCATCAATGCTTTCCAACCGGTTCTTTCCGGCAATGGATATTTCAAGTTTCTGGGCCAGGTGGTCGAAGATCTCGTTGAAGCTGATCTTTGGATTGACGATGTTGATAATGATGTGGTTCGAGTCTATTTCCTGAAGCAGCGAGCGGACCAGGGTGGTCTTTCCAGTGCCGATACCGCCCGCCACCAGTATGAAACCCTTTGCCGATTCGATTCCGTATACAAGGGAGGACAGGACTTCGCGGTGCTGTTTGGAAAGAAAGAGAAACTGCGGGTCAGGGCTGTTTTCAAACGGTTTGGCTGTCAGATTGTAGAAATGGGTGTACATCAGGAAAGATCGTGTGGTGCAAATGGAAAGCGGTCGATGGTGGAGTGCCGGGATGTCATGGCATGACCCTTCACATCTGAAGTTTTTTGTGCAGTTCCAGGGTCGGGACGATGGAATGTATTACCGCCTGGGTGACGACGTCGAGATTGTCGAACATGACACCGATGCTAATTTCCCCAACCTGCTCCTTGATGCTGATGACGTTACCGACCAGTTTGAAGTTCTGTTTGAAGTTGGTGCTCTGGAGGTGCAAGGTAATGGCGTTTAAGGCGGGTTTTCGGGCCATGGAAAAATTCTTCAGCAGGCAGCGGCATCCCAGGGTGTTGATATCGACTATGGTGCCGTTTACCCGGTTTTGCTCGAATTCAACCTCAACAGGAAGGAAGCAGTCTATCCGCTGGTCGGAACGGATATTGTAATTATCAATGGTTGTCGGGTAGTTGAGGAAAACCAGTTCTTCCGGCTGATCGATAATCGAGATCACCGAGCTCTGGAAGCCGAATATTTCATTGACATGGATGTACTTGATTTCCACTGGGTTGTCTTTGATCTGCTCCCTGATCGTCTTGTCCATTCCCTTTATTTTGACAATGATATAATTGTCCACATCCATGCCGATCAGTTCGCCGGGCAAGGTGATTGAGATCTTTTCGATAAAGACCTGCATCGGAGTCCCAAGCTCGATGAAGAGTCTCTTGCCAATATCTTTTCTCGGTTGTTTTTTACTCATAGTGTACCTTATCTTCCGTAGCGACGAAAGGCAACTACCTTGATCGTTTCAAGAATTATCAGCAGGTCGAGAAAAAAAGACATATTGTTTATGTAATAGAGGTCATAGCGGAGCTTTTCAACCGAGTCACCGAAAGATGAGCCATATGGGTATTTGACCTGGGCCCATCCGGTGATCCCCGGTTTTACACAGTGTCTTTCGCCGTAGTACGATGTTACTTCCTTTATTTTTTCTACAAACTCAGGCCGTTCCGGCCGGGGTCCGATAAAGCTCATATCACCCTTGAGAACATTGATCAGCTGGGGGAGCTCATCAATCCGCGCCTTGCGGAGGATTCTGCCGATCCAGGTGATGCGGGGATCATCGGTCTGGGCCCAGGCCGCCCCGGTTTCGCTCTCAGCGTCATGCAGCATGGTCCTGAATTTGAAGATGGTAAACTGTTTTTCGTTTTCGCCGACCCTGACCTGGGAGTAGAATATCGGCCCGGAGGAGGTGATTTTAATCAGCAGGGCGATAAAGGGAACAAAGGGAAGGCAGGCCATGATCCCGGCCATTGCAAGTACAAGGTCTGAAAGCCGTTTCATGAGTTTGATGGTTCTGGTTACCCGGAACCCCTGGCTGTAGACAAGCCAGCTGGGGTTGATCTCTTCCACCGGCAGTTTTCCGGTCAGGAGCTCGTAAAAGGAAGGCAGGTCTACGATGTTGATCCCGTGCATCTTACAGGTCAGGAGTTTGTCGATGGCCATGTTGCCCCGCTGCTCGCTGAGGGCGATAACAATGGTGTCAATCCCCAGTTTTTTTGCATCTTCGACCAGGGTTTTCACGGTTCCGACCACCTTGTGCGAGGGCACAAGCACGGATTCGGAACTGGTGCCCACATAGCCGGTCAGGCGGTATCGACTGGTGGACATGCTCAGCAGATTTTCTACTTTTACCGCCTTGGGGCCGGTGCCAAGGACAAGAACGTTGCGGGCAAAGAAAGGCATCCCGAGGATGGCAAAATAACTGTAGTGCCAGATGTTCTGAAAGATGGCAAAAACGAGGAAGGCGTATGCCATGTGTCGCCAGGGGACATCGGGACAGGGGATAACTGTATAGAGTATCGCAAGGATGACGGATGCAAGGAGAACCGACCCCAGGGATTTTAAAAGGAAGTGGAAGCGGGGAGCCTGGCTTCTGAGCCGGTAAAGATCGAGGAGGAATGAGGAAAAAAGAAGCGCCCCTACGGTAACTACAATCGAAAGGTACTGGTCGCTTGCTGTTGCCGAGGCGCAGGGAGCGAGTCCTAGAATTTCATATCCGTACAGAAATACCACCATGCTGATCAGCAGGTCGCCGATCAGCAGGTGGAGTATTCTGTCGTCACCGTTGTTTTTTAAAAAAAGACTCAAAGGGTTTTCCTAATTTGAAGTCGGGGGTTAGGAATCCGAAATCATAATCAGGAATCAGTAGACGATTATTTCTACTCGCCTGTTCTGATCACGGCCTTCTGCGGTTTCGTTGCTGGCCACCGGTTCGTAGTAGGAGCGGCCTACCGCCTCAAGGTTGGCGGGGTCGATGCGGGTCCCAGCCTGGAGATAGTGAACCACTGCGGCCGCGCGGGCTGTGGAAAGTTCCCAGTTGGAAGGAAAGATGTGCTTGTTTTCAGGGCTGATCGGCACATTGTCGGTATGTCCGACAACCTTTATCTTGCGGTCCGTCAAGTCGGAGAGATTTTTGACCACCGTGTCGAGCAGCTTACGACCGGCCGGGGTCAGGTCAGCCTTGCCGGATTCAAAGAGAACACGGCCGAGCAGTGAAAGATTGAGGCCGCCGTCACACTTCTTGAGCGCTGCATCCTTTTTGGCGATCGCATCGGCGAGATCATCCTGCAGTTTTTTATAACTGGCCTCAAGCTGGGCATTCTGGGCCTTCAGTTTTGCGATCAGGTTTTTAAGGGCATCGCTGTCCTCGTTGCAGTTCAGGTGAGCGCCCTCGCTGTCATAGGCCACCAGGGCGCTGGCATCGTAGGGGTCATAATTGTAGCTGGGTGGAAACTTGTTGCAGGTAGTCGGGTTGAGTTTCAGGCTGTTTGTGCCCATGACGATTTTCTGGATATGTTTGATCGGCACATGGACATCGACCCACTTATCAAGCATTGTGTCAAAGCGCTCATAAATGAAATATTCCGGGCAGCATGTGCCGTCCGGGTCGCCGTAGCTGAGGCCGCCGTATGTTATTTCGGCCTTGTCACCGTTCTGCGCCACGACAAGGATCTTGTCGCGGTCATATCTTTCCAGGTTGGTGTTGATGAGATCAACGGAGTAGAAAAGGGTGGTAATCTCAGGCCACTCGACAATCCAGTGAGTTTCAAGCCAGGTTTTTCGTTTTTCATAGGAGATGATCCCGAATTTTTCCTTGAATCGGCGCTTGTCCCATGAATCCGGGTCAAAACTGATTACCTCGCCGTCCCGCAGGAAGATCGTCATGTACATCAACCGATTCTGCTCGATTTTTGTCGTCTGCGGTTTGGGAACTGCCTTTGTTTCGGCTAAGCTTATACCGCCTGTGATCAGTACCAGCAGTAACGCGAAAATCAGTTTGGAGATTAGGTGCATTTTCATGAAATCCTCCGCAGTAGTACGTGTACGTAATGATTTGTCGGATTCGCAGGCTCGGGTACAAATGCCCGCGGATGCTTTTATTTAAGAGTACCGGGGCTGTCTCGCGGTATCGGCTCCCCATTATTTTAGGGATAGTATCATAGCAAAAAAAAATATTCCATCCCTAATTTGCCTGAATTTGCCAAATTGTTTAAGAAAAATAAGAGTATGGGTTGCGCTGACGGTTCTGGTGCGCCTGGGTGGGGGGATTGCCTTGATACACTTGGTGCTCATGTATCATGAATACTGTCGCATTTGACAGCCGATCCAGCCCGGCCTGCAGCATAGCCCGTCACTAAAATAGCGCTTCTATAGTGATGGCCGATTTGTTCCGGCCTGGATATCGAGCAACCCTCTCCCTGCCCACGATTAACCCTTTGGCTTGGGCAGAGGTTGGTGTATAGTGATGACAATAACCTATCGGAATTTCAGAGAAGAATCGAAAGCAGATCGGGCGTGGCATGAAACGAGATAAAGCGCTGTTAGTCATCACCTCCATTTCCCCAACCAGCAGTGCCGGGCTGCCTCTTTCGATTGAGCAGGCCATGGCCCCCCTTGTTGCAACGCGACAGGTTTCACCCGGCATAAACAGGCTCCGCGCCCTGTTTGAAATGGCGCGCACAATCCGGTTCTCTCGCCAGTCCTGGAGCCAGGCCTATGAAAAGCTGAGTTATACCGCGCGGAGGTGGCACGAGTTTTCTTCGCTGGTTGCTGCGGACCCCCTGCTCAACGAGTCCAGCCATATTATTCAGGTCGGACTTCTTTTTAATTCCTTTCCCCCTGGTTATACCGGTTTTAAAGGGATATTTCTCCATGGAACCCTCTCCATGCTCCTGCACAGCAAGTTCCCCTGCACCATGTGGATGCCGCCGGCCGCAGAGATCGACGGCAGGTTGCGTCTTGAGCAGGAGGCCATGGTCCAGGCGGACAGGGTTTTTCTCGGCGCCGGCCACCTCTACGATGAAATCAGGCGAAATTATGAGGTCGATCCGAAAAAACTCGTGATCGTTGGCACCGGCAGACCTTCTTTCCCCCCACTTGATAAAATGGCCCGGATTCAAAAAACTCCGGAGCCCTCCTTTCTTTTTGTTGGCAAGGATTTTAATAGAAAGGGCGGCGAGGTGCTGCTTGATGCCTTTCAGAGAGTTCGCCAGGCCTGCCCTGAGGCCAGTCTTCACATCGTCGGGCCGCGGAGCCTTGGCCGGGATCTGCCGGAAAATGTTTCTTTTCATGGGATGATCAGCGACCGGAATCTCTTGCAGAAACTTTTTTTGCAGTCCCATGTCTTTGTGCTCCCGACCCTCCATGATTCATTCGGCCTGGTCTTTCTTGAGGCCATGCACTTCAACCTCCCCTGTATCGGCACGGATATCTTTGCAGTGCCCGAGATTATCAGTCATGGGGAGACCGGTCTTATCGTCCCTCCCGGAGATGTCATCGCCCTGGCCGAGGCCATGGTAAAGCTTGCGGAAGATATGACTGCGGCACGGCGAATGGGGGAGCGGGGCCACCTGCGGGCAGAGGCGAAATTCAACTGGAAAACCGTGGCCGACAGGATTGCCATGGAATGTGGTCTGGCATAGTAATCAGTGATGGCGCGTTAACGCGGCTTGGATCAGGAGGGGTAGATGGGAAGTTTTCGGTTCGGTGCATGTTTGACACTGGTGTCAGTGCTGGTTTTCTCGATGATCCAGGGGGCGCCTGCTGCCTCGGCGCAGATTCCAGCCTTCCCCGGGGCGGAAGGTTTTGGCGCCATGGTGAGCGGAGGGCGGGGCGGTCGGGTGATCACGGTCACCAACTTGAACAGTGACGGGCCCGGAAGCCTGCAGTTTGCCGTCAATCAGCAGGAACCGCGCATTGTCGTTTTCGCCGTCAGCGGAGAAATCATCGGGGATCTCGTGATACCCCGGGGCGACCTGACCATTGCCGGCCAGACCGCCCCGGGCGGCGGAATCACGATTCGGGGCAGGCTTGTCAGCAGATACGAAAAGGGAATCGATAATATCATAATCAGGCATATCCGGGTTCGTCCGCCGCCGGCCATGACCCCGGATGACGCGGAACGGCATGACGCTGTCACCTTTTCGCTTAATCAACGATTCATCTTTGATCATCTCTCCGTTTCCTGGGGCATAGACGAGACCATTGATATCTACGAGGCCCGCGATGCCACTGTTCAGTGGTCGACAATCGAGGAATCATCCATTGTCGGTCACCCCAAGGGGCCCCACAACAACGGTCTGATCAACGGACCCAACGGTCGGCGGGTTTCCGTGCACCATAACCTCTTTGTCGGCCACAAGGACAGAAGCCCGGCAATCGCCTCCGGCCCGGCCGAGGTCATTAACAATCTCGTTTATAATTCCCGCAAAGGGTTCCACCATGTCAATCCGGCCCGCGGCGAATTTCAGATTGTCGGCAACTATTACCGCCGGGGGCCGTCCAGTGAACTGATTCCCATGGATATTGATTTTGAGGGCGCGCCCGGGGTCGGGCTCTCCTATTATATTGCTGATCTCTGTATAGACGATCCCGATGATTTCTCCGGGGTGGTCAGGCGCCCGGCCCAGCCTCCTTTTGCCCACTCGAGTTTTGCCAAAAGGTTGCAGCACCTGTACCGGGGCGGGGTTTTTGTTATGGCAACGCCGTTTGACTTTTCCGTCCGCAACAGAGAGTACAGGGCGGTCACCGTCGACCCCTGCGATGCTGCTGCCAATCTGGTCCTTGCCCGTTCCGGCGCTTTTCCGCGGGACACGGTGACCACGCGGTCGATCTCAGAGGTCCGTGGGCGAAGCGGTTCCTGGGGTGTGGATGAACCGGGGGATCTGATGGCCGGGCTCATGGCGGTTCCTCCCCCTGAGGACAGAGATAAGGATGGCATGGCCGACGGGTGGGAGCGGACCCGCGGCCTGGATCCTCTGCGAGGTGATGATCATTCCCGGATAATGGAATCCGGGTACACCGCCATTGAGGAGTATATCAATGAGCTGGCCGACTCCCTGGTCGCCGGAGTTGAAATTGTTCCGCTTCCCGCATTGCCGGGCAGTGTCGGCGGCGGTGGGAGTGGATCCTCCGATGCAGGAGGCGGGCGGTCGGCGGGACCGGTTCAGGGTGATAACCAGGTCGCGATTCCCGTTTCCCAGCCCGCAGCCACGCCCGGTTTCCTTCCCTTTGTTGCCGCGTTTGCGGTTTTTTTTCTCTGTGTGTCTGGGTATATTGTGATTACCCTGCGGAAACGGTCCCACGGAAGAGGCAGATAAAACAGGAGAAGTCTGCATGTCAGGTATGTTCTGGGCCGCGCTGTTCTTTATTATCTATACCTATTTCGGGTACCCGGTTGTTATCTGGGCCTTATCCCGTATGCGTCGCGAACTCCCGCCATGCCGTATGATGCCGGACGATGGCTGGCCGAGTGTCAGCGTGGTTATTGCCGTATACAACGAACGTAGCCGCCTTGAAGCCAAGTTGAAGAATCTCAGGAATCTCAAGTATCCTCCGGGAAAGCTTTTTTTTGTTTTTGTCTCGGACGGTTCTGACGACGGGACCAATGATCTGCTTGCAGCCCAATCCGATGTATATCTGATTCAATACCGGGAGCGGCGCGGCAAGCCCCATGCCTTGAACACCGCGGTCGCGCAGCTGACAACGGATATAGTTGTTTTTGCCGATGTCCGCCAACGGATCGAGGAAAATGCCATCTACTCCCTTGTCGGGCGGCTGGGAGATCCGGATATCGGCGCGGTCTCCGGTGAACTGCATCATTATGACCCGGAAACCGCTACCGGCCAGGACATCGGTCTCTATTGGCGTTACGAGAAATGGATACGGAAGGCGGAGAGCCGCTTTTTCTCCGTTGCCGGCGTAACCGGCGCCCTCTATGCGATCCGGATTGCGGATTGGGCGCCGCTCTCCCCTGATACCCTGCTTGATGATTTTGAGGTACCGATGGCCATACTCCGGTCTGGGCGGCGGATAATCCTCGAGCCTGCCGCTGCGGTATACGACATCTCGCAGGAGGATCTTGGTGGGGAAAAAAAACGGAAAATAAGGACGTTGACCGGTAATTTTCAGTCCTTTTCCCGAAATTCCTGGTTGTTCTCCCCCAAGGCCAATCCGATATTTTTTCAGTTCGTCTCCCACAAGGTCTTTCGGTTGCTGGTGCCGTACGCCATGGCAGTGGTGCTGGTGACAAGCCTCTTTCTGCCGGGTCTTTTTTTCCGTCTTGCGGTTGTGGCGCAGATGCTCTTCTACATGGGCGGAATCGCCGGCCTGCTCCGGCCCGCGCTCTTCAGCCACAGGGTTTTCAGTTTTATCGCCGTGTTCATCGAGTTGAACTGGGCGGCTGTGGTTGCCCTGAAAAAATTTTTAGACGGAAGTTTTGAGGTGAAATGGGAAAAGACCTGAGGGGAATTGTTGTTTTCATGTATCATGCCCTTTACCGCGACCCAGAAGAGCTGGAACTGATTCCGCCGGAAGAGAGGCCCTATGCCGTGTCTGTGGACGACTTCCGCCGGCAGCTGGATCTTCTGGGCAGCGCTGAACTTCCACTGCCCGATCCCGGGGATGTCCTGGGCGCCAAATCGGATTCGATACCTCCTTCACATGGGGTGCTGCTCTCCTTTGATGACGGCCACAGCAGTTTTTATTGCCATGCATTTCCCCTTCTCAAGGAAAGAGGTTTGCGCGGTATTTTTTTCGTGTCATCGGATCTTGTCGGTGGGCGACCGGATTTTTGCACCTGGGATCAGCTCGCTGAAATGAGCCGATCCGGTATGCTGGTTCAGTCCCATGGGGCGACGCACCGGTTTCTGAGTGACCTCGGTGACAGTGAAAGCAGGCGCGAGCTGGCGGAATCAAAGGCTCTTATTGAGGAAAAGACCGGGACGCCGGTAACCGCGGTTTCCTTTCCCGGCGGTCGCTATGGCGAACGTGAGATTGCGGCGGGCAGGGAGCTTGGTTATCGATATTTTTTTTCTTCAAAACCCGGCATCAATAGCGCGCAGGAACTGGCGGTGTCCGGTTTCGTCAAACGGATGACCGTGAGACAGGCCACCTCTGATACACAGATTCTGGCAATGGCAACGGGCGACCCAATGAACATGGCAGTAAGTCTCGCGGGGTATTCTTTCAAGGCACTGATTCGGATGGTTTTTGGGAGCAGTTTTTACCATTTTCTCTACCGGGCAAAAACGAGGATCCTCAGGTAATGATCCATTGAAAGCAGAGATCAGGCCTGGGTTTAAAAAAATGATTCGTATTGAGCGAGTAGATTGGGAAAATGTGGACTGGAAAACGCTTGATGGTTTTTCAGACAGAACGGTCTTTCAGACCAGGGCCTGGCTTGATTTCCTGCGGGACGTCCAGGGCGGGGAGGTGGTTGTTGCCGTTGTCCGCGATAATGAGAAGGTGATCGGATACCTCACCGGGATGATCGTCAGGAAATTCGGGATCAGAATTTTCGGCAGCCCTTTTGCGGGATGGACTACCGGGCATATGGGGTTTAATCTGAGCGCCGACTGCGATTATGGCCAGTTGCTGACAGCTGCCCGCGTCTTTGTCTTCACCGTCCTGAAGTGTCATTATCTGGAGATTTTTGATCGTCATATCGGTGAAAAAGAGTGCGCCGGTCTGCCTTTTCGTATTGAGTATGATCGGAGTTTCACGATTGACCTGACCCAGGGCAAAGAGGAAATCCTCGCGGCCATGAACACCACCTGCCGCAAGTATTGTAAAAGGGCGGGGCGCAAGGTCGTGATCGAGGAGACGGGTGATGCCGGGTTTGCCGATGACTTTTATGACCAGCTGAAGGATGTCTTTCTCAGGCAGGGGAAGGTGCCGACCTATGATCGCGAGAGGGTCAGGGCGTTGATCCGTCATCTGCGGCCGGCCGACGCCCTTCTCATGCTGCGGGCCCGAACCCTTGAAGGTGAATGCGTGGCCACCGGAATTTTTGTCTGTTTCAATGATGTCGCCTATGCCTGGGGATTGGCAAGTCTGCAGAGCAAACAGGGGCTTCGTCCCAATGAGCCGCTGTTGTGGCACGCGCTGCAGTATTACAAGGATAAAGGTGTCGCTCTTTTTGATTTTGGCGGCGGCGGGGAGTACAAGAAAAAATTTGGCGGCATTGAGGTGGATCGGCACTATCTCACCAGCGCCAGGTACCCCTTGCTCCAGTTTCTTCATGACACTGCCAAGCGCCTTTGGCGGTTCCGCCGGAGATGTCTCGGGGTATTTACAAAAACCATTAAAATAACATGATCAGATTAAAACGTCTTGCCTTTGAGTCCGTCCCCTGGGCCGAGTGTGATTCCCTTGACGACCGTACCATCTATCAAACCAGGCCATGGCTTGAGTTCCTTGATGCCACTCAGGGCGGGGAGCCGGTTGTTGCGGCCATCCTGAGCAATGACGCGCTCCTGGGCTATTTTACCGGGATGATTGTCCGCAGGTGCGGGGTCAGGATCTTTGGCAGCCCTTTCAGGGGGTGGACAACTGGTCATATGGGGTGCAATCTTGTCGGTGAATGCGATAGCAGGGTGTTGCTTTCAGCCATCCGGACATTTGTCTTTGATGAGCTGCGATGCCATTATCTGGAGATTTTTGATCGCCGGATCGGGGTTGCGGAATGCGCGGATCTTCCCTTCCGGATCGAGTATGACCGGAGTTTTGCCATTGATCTGCGAAAAAGTGATGAAGAGATCCTCGGGGCAATGAATAGCAGTTGCCGGAGATACAGTAAGTCCGGCCGTAAGGTCGTGATCGAGGAGGCGGATGATCTCGGGTTTGCCGATGAGTATTATGATCAGCTGATGGATGTTTTTTTCAAGCAGGACAAGGTCCCAACGTATAAACGCGAGCGGGTCAGGGAACTGATCCGTCATCTCCAGCCGACCGGTTCTCTTCTTCTGCTCCGTGCGCGGACCCTTGGCGGGGAATGTGCCGCAACTGGAATTTTTGTTCATTTTAATGATTGCGCGTATTTCTGGGGCGGCGCCAGTTGGCGGTGCCATCAGGATCTTCGTCCCAATGAACCGCTGATGTGGTACGCGCTTAAATATTATAAAAAACGAGGTGTTTCCTGGTTTGATTTTGGTGGCGGAGGCGAGTATAAGAAAAAGTTCGGTGGCAGACAAGTGCCGCGGCACTATCTTTGCAGTGCCAGATATCCTTTACTGCTCAACCTCCGGGATGCTGCCAAACGTTTCTGGCATTTCCGTCAGGATTGCATCAGGTTTTTTTCGCGATGAAGGAGACTGCGCCCATGCCTTTTTTCTATGAATCTCTGTCGGGCGAACACTTCCGGACGGGTCTGGCTCCATCTCCACAGGAGACCACCGGAGACCGGAAAATATTCTACCGGGGAGAATGCGGGGTGTGAGAGGGGCAATAAACACTCATTTTGGCGAACGGCCCCTGGTGGTGCATATTATCGACGCCCTTCCTCCCCATGGCGCGGAAAGATTGCTGGTGGATCTGGTCAAGAATTTTTCATCGGAATTCCGGCATGAGGTTATCTGTCTTGAAGAGGGCAGTCAGCTGGGTCGCGAATTGGCGGCTGCGGGAATCCCCATTACTTCACTGGGGTACCGGGGGGTATTTGATCTCTTTATCCTGCTTCGTCTCTATAGATGGATCAGGGTCAACCGTCCCCTGGCCGTGCATACCCATCTTTTTACCGCCGATTTCTGGGGCCGTCTTGGCGCACGGGTCGCCGGGGTACCCGGGATATTCAGCACCAGCCACAGTGTCAACAGCTGGAAGGGGATGACCCATCGACTTATTGACAGGATCCTGGCCCGTTTCTCCACCCGGATAATAGCCTGCACCTCTGAGGTGGCAACGATTCTCCGCACGCGTGACGGGATAGCGGAGGAGAAAATCACGGTCATCGCAAACGGCATTGACATGGGGCGGCTGGCCGAGGCCGTGCCGGTCGAGCCGGCGGATTTTGCCATAACCGGACCACGGCCGGTGATGCTGGCTCTTGTCGGCAGACTGCATCCGGTCAAGGGCCACCTGGATCTCCTGCCGGTGATATCGGAACTGAAAAGAGAGGGTCTGCCCTTTCATCTTCTTTTTGTCGGCGAGGGTGAGCAGCGTGAAGAAATTAAACGGGCCATTATAGACCATGACCTT
>JBFHXP010000013.1:0-37146 GCA_041598875.1 Desulfobulbales bacterium | reverse complement strand
GGTCGATGTGCCCAATAGTTCCTACATTGACATGCGGTTTCGTGCGCTGAAATTTTTCCTTAGCCATGCTCTATTCTCCTCAAAACCTTTTTAATGACTTCTCAATTGTCTTTTGTCGAACCTGGCGTTCGATTCCACCCAAACTATTTGGAGCCCACGACCGGACTTGAACCGGTGACCTCTTCCTTACCAAGGAAGTGCTCTACCACCTGAGCTACGTGGGCTTTCTCAAGCCAGCCATGGTTTCACACGCTGGCAATGTTATTTCTTCAGGGTCCCCGATGGACGCCCTCACATAATTCAGTGGAGCGGGAAACGGGACTCGAACCCGCAACCCTCAGCTTGGAAGGCTGATGCTCTACCAATTGAGCTATTCCCGCCGTTATTATCAGATACTCATCCCGCCGGTGCTGGCCGACAACGGGAATACATTCTTTTCAGGCCCCCACGGGGCAGGACTGCTTTGAGCCTTCTACACCGTACTACGAGTGGTGGAGGGGGGAGGATTCGAACCTCCGAAGGCGTTGCCGACAGATTTACAGTCTGTTCCCTTTAGCCACTCGGGAACCCCTCCATACACTTCACTGGACAGCATCAAATCTTTGCTCAATTTTAAATACTAACAATCGGTTACGCGTCGTCAATATGGAGCTGGCGATGGGACTTGAACCCGCAACCTGCTGATTACAAATCAGCTGCTCTGCCAATTGAGCTACGCCAGCAAATAAGCGAGGAACGATACCCCTTCCGCTGACAAAAATCAACCTTTTTTTTCAGGTTGATTGGCACCGGATGGCTTTCGTTCCTCGATGTTTTCCTATCAGTAAATGGTGGCGCGACCGGTCTCTTTACTGCGCTTTTGCAGCAAACGCGCTTTCCCGGTACTTCTCAAAGGCCATGGCCACGGTACGGTATACCATGTGGGCAAATTTGGTATAGGGCATATAGAGAAAGAGCATCATGACCGAAACCAGATGTGCGTAATAGATGACATACCCGATGGTCATCATGTTCATCAGGCGGAACAGTTCGGCACCAAGACCGGTAACACCGACAGCCATGATCTCGCCAATCAGGAACCAGTCATAAAAAGTCGGTGCGACCCCTTTTTCCTTTTCCCGGGCCGCCCGGTTTGACCAGAGAATCCAGATACCAACCAACAGGGCGACTGCACTGATGTTGGCAAGAATCTTAACAGGATCAAGCAGCGGAATAACCTTATGAAGCTCCGGGTAGAAAAGTCCGAAGAAATCCTTGCGGATGAAACTGTACCCAGTTACGAGCAGAAGACCAATAAAAGAAAGAAGAAGGGGAAGGTGGCCCTTGACCCTGTTCAGATTAGGCCCGCATTCGTTAAACCGGGTGTGCTGAACGGTTTCCTTTATTGCCGGCCAGAGAAAGTCTGTGGCAAACTGAATGGCAGACGGCCTGTACTCCGGACTCACGCTCAGCCCGTCATTCATCTTTTGCCACAGGGCGGATACGCCCTTATATGCGGCAAAGAGCGCCAGCGCAGCTGTGGGCAACATAATAATATCAATGAAAAATACATTCTTGGTAAGATAATGGAAATCCCAGTGCCCGAAGAAAAGCCCATATCCATACGCCTTGAAATCCTCGGCAGAGGGGAGATGCATTCCCCCGGAAATCAGCCACATGACCAGTATAATCATCGCTGGAATACCGATGAGGAGCGGCAGATTTTTTCCATTACTGGCAAGCTTGGCCAGACCTCTTGGAAAACCATAGTGGGTATACATGTATGCCCGTATCGCTCCAAGCACCTCACCGGGTTTCGCCCCTCTTGGGCAATAGGCACTGCAGTCACCGCACTGATGACAGAGCAGCACGTCAGGGTCGGCAATAAGCTGCTCCTTCAGTCCCCACTGCGCCCAGATCATCTCTTTACGGGGAAATGGTTTGCTGTCAGATGACAATGGACAGACTACCGAACAGGTTGCGCACTGATAGCACTTTTTCAGCGTATCTCCGCCCGCACCCTTGAGGAATTTAATAAACTCTAAATCAGGCTCAACTCTTATTGACATCTCATGCCCTCCCGTATCAATCCATCTCTCCCGCGTTGCCGCAGATTTTATCTCTAAATCGAGCTCTTGCCTCGGCTACGGTGACTTACCACAAACTCTTCACATGTGGCAACTGAAAAAATCACGAATGTCGCCTGGCAGACATGACGTCCGCCAGGCGACAAGAAGAAAACCGCTGCCGCGATTATTTAGAAACCCTTGAACGGGCTCGGTCCAAGGTCAATTATCTCCTGGACGAATTCCTCGATAATCTCGGGAATCTTATGATAATCAGAAATGGCAACCTGCCGCGAGGTAACGCGTTCGGTCTCAAGCCCGAGACTGCTCAGGGTTTCACCGATATTATCCATCCGCTTGGCCGCGATCTCGCTTCCCTTGACAAAATGGCACTGGTAATCATCGCCATACTGGCAGCCAAGGAGGATTGCACCGTCCATACCGGCGGACATCGCGTCCTTGATCCAGACCATATTTACCGAGCCAAGGCAGCGGACCGGAATTACCCGGACCAGATTGCTCATCTTCAACCGCTGCATACCGGCCATATCCAGAGCCGGGTAGGCATCATTCTCACAGACCAGCGCGAGAATGCGAAGCTTGTCTTCATCATCATCAGGAACCTCAATCGACTTGACCATGGAACCGATCATATCAACGTTGTAATTCTTGAATCCGATAATCCGCTCCGGGCACGCACCCATGCAGGTACCGCAGCGACGGCACCGGGTCGGATTGGGCAGTGGTGTCCCCTTCTCGTCATCATCAAGGGCGCCGAAAGGACACTCCTCGGTGCAGCGCTTGCACTGGGTACACCGCTGGAAGAAAAACTCGGGATAGGACTGATCGCCGGAGCGGGGGTGAACCGCAACACCACGATCCGCGGACTCAAGACACTGAATCGCCTTAAGGGCCGCACCGGTTGCATCATCAATCGTCTCCTCGACCGTCATCGCCTTGCGGACGCCGCCGCAGGTGTAGATTCCGGTCCGCCGGGTTTCATAGGGAAAGCAGATAAAATGCGAGTCCGCATACCCGTCGAACAGCCCGAGGTCAAGAAAGGCCGGACCCTGGCGATAGGCGAGATTAATGGTAGGATCATCCTTTGTCGTGGGAACCATGCCGGCCGCAAGAACGACCATATCAACCTTGAGGCTGAGATCCTCGTTCAAAAGGGTATTGGCGGCTGCGACCGTGAGAGAACCGTCGCCTTCTTCGGTTACGGCATTGACATCGGCCTTGGTAAGAAAGATGCCATCATTGTTCTGCGCGGCCTTGTAAAGCAGCTCCATATTCCCCGGAGCACGCATGTGCTGATAGAGGATATAGGCCTTACCGCTTGGATTATCATCGCGGACATAACTTGCCTGCTTGAGAGCCACAAGACTGGTCACCGAGTTGCAGTATGGGAAATCCTTATCATGTCCGGCACCGCCGGGGCTCTGGACAAATGCAACCGATTCCACCGGTTTTCCATCAGAGGGTCGGGTTATCTTGCCCTTGGCTGCCATCTCCTCAAACTCAACATTGGTGACCACGTTTTTGAATTTGCCGTAGCCAAGGTGCTCATACTCGGAAACATCGGCAGGAATCCACCCGGTTGCGAGAATAACCGATCCAAAGATCTCTCCATCGGGATTTCTCTTGGTGTAGACTTTAAGCCCTTCATTGGGGTCTTTCATTTCACCCTTGGAGATCTTGTCCTGCTCGTCCACTGTTACCTTATCCGGAGCATCCCATTCGCCGGTGGTTCCTGCTGGTTTCAGGGTTACATTGAAATCACCGGGCGCGCCTGCGATCCGGGCCACCTCAGTCCCGGTTTTTACCGTGATATTATCAGAAGCCTCTACCGCCTTGACAAGATCACCGCTGGCCGGGTTCTCAAAGCTGGTCCACGGCGCCTTGGTGGGAAGCTGCTTCCGCCATTTCGCGGCAAAACCGCCAAGTGCTTCATTCTTCTCTACGATGGTTACTTCGTAGCCGGTACGGGCCGCTTCCAGGGCAGCGGTCATCCCTGCGACGCCACCGCCGATTACCAGAATCTTGCGGCTCATGGTCTCAAGCTTGTAGGGAACTGGCAGTTCGGTTTTCTTGGCCTGGGTGCATGCCATCCGGATATTGTCCGAGGCAAGCTCCATGACAAACTCATCATTCGCGTCATCGCCCTTGCACCAGACAACCTGCTCGCGGAGGTTGGCACGAATGGTGATCTTATCATCACCAAAATTGAATTCATTCTGCATGACCCGGGGTGAGCAGGCGCAGATAACCGCGGTATTTGCCTCACCGCCGTCAATATCCATTTTTATAAAGGCGCGCCCAGCTTCACTGCAAAGGGCCTCATGGGTCTTGCAGGTCATTCCCAGCTCTCCGGGCACTGCGGAAAGCGCCTCTATATCAAGGGCATCGCCGATTCCACAACCGGTGCAAATATATGCACAGTATTTCTTATCCATCGACACTTACCTCCTTGTTGCTTGTATGGCTTTTAAGGCTGCTGCGGTAGAATTCTGACCACTGGTAACAACGTCGGAGGCCTTCCGGGCGCATCCGCTCGCTATTATTCCGTTGTCGGAAATCACAAATCCGTTGGCATCCATCTGCAATCCGAGCGCAGCTCCCTGGGACTTGATCGCCGGCTCCATGCCGGTGGCAAGGATTGCCAGATCAACTTTCTGCTGCATCTTCTCGCCGGTGACTGCATTCTCAGCAACAACTGTAACACCGCCGTCACTTTCGGGAATAATTTGAGCAACTTTCCCTTTTATGAACTGGGTGTTTTTATCAGCCATGAGTTTTTCACGGAACTTTTCGTACTTGCCCGGGGTCCGAAGATCAATATAGAAAACAGTGATCTTGGCCTCGGGATACCGCTCGCGGATATAGGTAATCTGCTTCATGGTCGCCATGCAGCAGATGTAGGAACAGTACTCGAGGTGGTTTTCGTCGCGGGAACCGGCACATTGGACAAATGCAAAACTCTCGGGCTCCTTGTTATCTCCGGGGCGGAGAATCTTTCCGCCTGTCGGTCCGTTGGGAGCTGCCAGCCGCTCCATCATCATATTGGAGATAATCGCCTTGCTCTCGTTGGACTTGAGATTATCCATCTTGCTTGAATCGTATGGATTCCAGCCTGTTGCCCAGACTATTGACGCAACATTCAGGGTAAAGGTCTTGGCTGTTCCTTCAAGGTCAACGGCATCATACTTACACGCGTCCTTGCATTTACCGCACTTGGTGCAGGCATTGACGTCAATAACATATTTCATGGGGAATGCCATGTCATGGGCCTTGTAGATTGCCTTGGTCTTGTCCATACCGAAATTAAAGGCGTTGTCACGCTCTTCCGGGCAGGCATCCACACAATCGTTACAGGCTGTACAGTTATTATTGACACCGCGAGGAGCGCTGATCAAGGTAACCTGGTAGTTGCCGGGCCCGCCGGTGATGCTCTGGACCTGAGTCATGGTATACATCCGGATCTTCCGGTTGTTCTTGACCCGTTTGAAGTTGATCTCAAGGCCGCAGGTCGGGGGGCAAAGTTTTGGGAAATACTGATTCAACTGGGCTACTCGCCCTCCCATGTAGGGATTTTTTTCGACCAGAAAGACATCATTCCCAACCTCTGCAGCTTCCACCGCAGCTGTCAGTCCGCTAATGCCACCGCCAACGACCAAAATGCCACCGGTCTCAGGTGTGCTGCGCTCGTCCGTCATGCCATTCCTCCATTGCTTGAATTATTTGGTGTACACGAATTGGTTCTGTTGTTTCAATCGGAAGGGGGACATCCCGGCAGTGTTCACTGGATGCGAACCTTTCCGACTCAAACAACCGAACCAACTTATTTGATTCAATGGGTATAGAAAAATCTCCAGGCACCCCTTTCACAGGGTGCCTGGAGATTTCTGAAACACCATTCCATGGATCATCACTTATTTCGACAATCCAGGACTGTCATTAGATCCAGGGATCGGTCTCTACGATGTTGATGCAGTTGACCTTCTCACACTTCCATTCCTTGGTCTCAGGATTGAAGGTGGAGTTAACGAAAGCCTTCCAGTTCTGATCATCACAGGTCGGGTAATCTGACCGGTAGTAGAATCCGGGGTAGCGGCTCTCTTTACGGAACTCGATGTGGCGGATATGGGTCTCAACACACCAGATGCGGTGGTAGTTCTCCCAGGCGCGCATGAGCTCATGCAGGTCACCGGCTGCCATCTTCTCAGCATCCTCACGCATCATCCGAAGAAGATCGAGGCAGATGTTAAGAAGTTTACCAGAGGTCATGTAGTAGGTAGCAACACCGCCGCCATACTCATCGGTGGCCTTCATCAGGCGCATCATGAGACCGGCAGGCTTGCAGTAGTTGGGGTTTACGTCAGCAGCGGTGGTTGCTCCAACATGGGCATGATAGAGTTTTACCGGTGCGTAGATTTCATCGGCCAGCTCCTGAGCGGTCTGCTTCAATTCAGGCTTGAAGCTTGCATGGTCACGGCAGTACTTAACCATCTGCTTGGCAACGATACGACCCTCGGCATGCGAGCCGGAGGAGAATTTGTGACCGGATGCGCCAACGCCGTCGCCAGCGGTGAACAGACCATCAACGGTGGTCATGCGGTTATATCCCCACTTGTACTGATGCGAACGGGGGCCATCAACGGTGGGTACCCAGTCTTCATTGGGCCCGGAGGTCCAGATACCGCAGCAGCCGGAATGTGATCCAAGCATGTAGGGTTCGGTGGGCATGATCTCGGAACCGATTTTCTCGGGCTCGATGTTCATACCGGCCCAGAGACCGGCCTGACCAACGGACATGTCAAGGAAATCTTCCCATGCCTCGGACTCAAGGTGCTTCCAGAACTTCTTCACTTCCTTTTCGTCCTTGCCGGCGGCACGCTGATCATCAAGGAATGCATTCAGGGCAACATCGGTAGCCATATAGATCGGGCCACGACCAGCCTTGAGCTCGTTGAGCATCAGGTGGTTACGCAGACAGGTCGGGGTAACGGCAGACGCGCCGTACGGCATGAATTTGCCAAGCTCGTCTTTAACAGAGTCACTGTTTGCATAGAACTCACCAAGGCCGTTCTGAACTTTGGCCTTGAAAAGAAGGAACCATGCGCCAACCGGGCCGTATCCGTCTTTAAAACGGGCAGGGGTGAAGCGGTTTTCCATCATGGTCAGCGTGGCGCCAACCTGAGCGCACATGGTGTAGGTGGAACCTGCGTTCCATACCGGATACCAGGCCCGGCCTTTACCCTCACCGGTTGACCGGGGACGGAAGATGTTTACCGCGCCGCCGCAAGCAACCAGCATGGTCTTGCAACGGAAGACGTGAACCTTGTTCTCACGGGTGGAGAAACCAACAGCACCGGCGATCTGATTGGGCACGTTTTTGTCAAGAAGCAGCTTAACAATGAAAACACGCTCAAGGCAGTTGGCCTCGCCCAGGGCGGCCTTGGCAGGCTCGGCAACGATGCACTTATAGGACTCACCGTTGATCATGATCTGCCATTTTCCGGTACGAACCGGGGTACCACCGTCCCGAAGGGAAGGAGCCGGCTTGGCGCCGTCAAGGTTGGATCCGTCCTCAGCTCTCTTCCAGATGGGCAGACCCCACTCCTCAAACAGCTTAACAGACTCGTCAACATGACGACCAAGGTCGTAGATAAGATCCTCGCGCACAACGCCCATAAGGTCGTTACGAACCATTTTTACATAGTTCTCAATTGGGTTTGAGCCGATATAGGTGTTGATAGCGGAAAGGCCCTGGGCAACAGCACCGGAACGCTCCATGGAAGCCTTGTCAACAAGCTTGATCTTGAGATCGGCCGGGGCCCATTTCATGATCTCGAATGCGGTTCCGCAGGCGGCCATACCACCACCCACGATGAGTACATCTACATCGTGCTCAACAATCTCAGGATTTACCACGGCGGGCAGCTCGCCCAACGGTTTATTCGGTAACGCCATATTCGTTTCCTCCTTAAATTATTTAGATATTCAAATCACTCAAGAAAATTGCGAGTCATTATTTGGGGGTAGGAAGCACGCCCTCAAGCAGAAGACGCTCATCATCAAGATTCTCACCCTTGGCGCCAAGATAGGCGTTGGCAGCGCCCTCTGCCGTGGTCCGGATCGGGAACTTGAACCGCTTCATGTTGCCATTACGGAATTTAACGGTCCACATGATGGAGTCGGAGCTCCTCATGGGGTGAACAAGGCCACCCATGGGCACGAAGTCATTGTAGCCACGGACTGCGATTGCGCCCTGAGGGCAGATTTTAACACAGGAGTAGCATTCCCAGCAGGCATCAGGCTCCTGATTATACGCCTTCATCTCCTCCTTGTTCAGGACCATCAGGTCATTAGGGCAGATGTACATGCAGGCCGTCTTGTCACCGCCTTTACAACCATCACACTTTGAAGGATCTACATAGCTTGGCATTCAATTACCTCCTCAATTGGATTGACCTTTTCAGACTCCGTCGTCGCGGAACCCGTTTTTTACTATATCCATACCGACCGGAAGGGTTTATCTGAAAAAAACAAATTCTCCAGCCCTGCCCGGCCTATTGCACTCCAGCGCCCGGCAAAAAAAAGTTCTCGCGCTCTGCTCCCGAACAAGAAAAGGGACACAAAGTCGATATATCTTTCCAGGAAGCTACAAGGTATTCGGGGGATATACGGGAATGCCTATCCTGCCCGGGTTTCCAACCTTCTAAAATCCTTGCCTTATTGTCAGATGCCGTTGCAGCAGACAGCTACTGACTGAACAGCCACTCATTTTCCGACACCGGATCTATAATTTGTCGCCTGGGAAATGTCAAGAAAAAAACACGAACCAACAAGGGGAAAAACAGAGAAATATGAATGGGTGTTCAGTAGCTCCGCCGCGCCAGCACTTCGCGAGGCTTGGATCCGTCCCCGGGCCCGACAATGCCCTCTTTTTCCATGATCTCGATCATTCTTGCCGCCCTGTTGTACCCGACCCTGAGCCTCCGCTGCACCATTGAAATCGATGCCTGCCCACTCTCACAGACCAGCGCCACGGCCTCGTCATATTTCGAGTCAAGTTCCTCATCGGAAAGCCCCTCGCCATTCTCATCGGGGTCGTCGGCAATGGTCATGACCTCTTCATCATAGCGCGGCGCACTCTGGCCCTTGATGAATTCAACGATCCTTTCGGTTTCACGTTCGGAAATATACGCCCCGTGAATCCGCTGCAGCCGGCCTTTTCCCGGACTAAGAAAAAGCATGTCACCGTCACCAAGAAGATGTTCAGCGCCAGAGGTATCAAGAATGGTCCTGGAGTCTATCTTGGAAAATACCTTGAAGGAAATCCGGGTCGGGAAATTGGCCTTGATCAACCCGGTGAGCACATCAACCGAGGGCCGCTGGGTAGCGAGGATAAGATGAATTCCCGCTGCCCTGGCCATCTGGGCAAGCCGGGCGATGGAGTCCTCGACATCCTTGGAGGAAACCATCATCAGGTCGGCAAGCTCATCGACAACGACAACGATCAGCGGCAGCTTCTCATCCGCCACTTCATTATAGGTGGTAATACTTTTGACCCGCATTACCTCAAGAAGCTCATACCGCCGCTCCATCTCGCGGACCGCCCACTGCAAGGCCCTGTTGGCCATCTTCGGCTCGACCACCACCGGGTGCAGCAGATGGGGAATGGATTCATAGCCCGAGAGCTCTATGCGCTTGGGGTCTATCATCAGGAAACGGACTTCATCGGGAGTTGCACGGAAAAGGATCGAACAGATAATGGTGTTTATGGCGACGCTCTTGCCAGAACCGGTTGCCCCGGCAATGAGAAGATGGGGCATTTTGGCAAGATCGGCAAAAACAGGCTTGCCGATTACATCCTTGCCAAGGCCCAATGCCAGCTTCGAGGTTGAGGTTCTGAAACCGTCGCTGCCGAGAATGTCCCGGGCGTACACCATCTCCCTTTTAGGGTTAGGAATCTCAACCCCGAGAGCCGCCTTACCGGGAATCGAACCGATTATCCGCACAGACTCTGCCTTCAGAACCATGGCCAGGTCATCGGCCAACCCGACAATCTTGTTAATCTTGACTCCAGGGGCCGGGGCATATTCATAGGTGGTCACAACCGGGCCTGGCGAGATACCGACAACCTTGCCTGACACCCCGAAATCATTTAACTTTTCTTCTAGTTTTCGACTCACCGCCACATAATGGTCACGATCAAATTCCGGCTCTCCGCCCTCAATCTTATCAAGAAGGCCGAGCCCCGGGAGGATATACTCACCGGAGGCGACCGGGGCCACGTCAAACCCTTCGTCGTCTGCCTCCTCGTCGTACTCGACCCGCACCGGTTCCCGAACATGGGGGGGAACGACCGCGGCCGGGGCATCATCAACCACCTCAAGGGCGATCTCCCTGGCCACCGTCTTTTTTTCCTGATCACCCTTTTTCACCTGATGCAGCCTCGGCCTGCTCAGAATCCTCTGCCAGAGGCCCCCCAAAAGACCAAGAAGCCAACGGGCGATGGCAAGTGGTGAAAACCGCAGAACGAGCATGAGAGAAAACAGCAGGAAATGAAGGAGCAGCAGCAGGGTCCCTGGCCCGCCGAAATAACGGAGCAGAAGGGCAAGCAGGGTGTTGCCGACATGGCCGCCGGCCGGGTAGATCCGGGCAAAGAGCGCAATGGTCCGGGTATCGGCAGAGGCTGCCATCGCGACCAATCCGCTGCTGAAAACAAGCACCCCCAACCCGCCGGCACTTATCTGAGCCAGGCGGGAAGTCAGGGTGCGGGTAAAAAAGAACCGGACAGAGAAAAAGCCAAAAAGGAAAACTAGCCAGAATGAACTTATACCAATAAAATCAAGAAGAAAACGTGCGGCATACTGGCCGACCGGACCGCACCAGTTACCCGCCCTGGCAGCGGAGGAAACTGATGGGGAAACAGATTGCGAGAAACTGACCAGGGAGAGCAGGAGAAAGAGCGCAAGAAAAAAAAGGGCAATGGCCAGGATCTCCTGACCCAGCGACACTGTTTTCTCTTCCTTCTTTTCCCGTGCCACAGACCCCCGGCCTCCCCTCATTCCATAGTACCCTGGCCCGATTGCCCAGCCCTGTCTTCCGTGTCAGTACTCTTCTGGATGGCGTCCAGAATGCCATTTATAAAGGGGCCGGACTCTTCGGAGCCGAAACGCTTGGCAACCTCGATGGCCTCATTGATCGCCACCCGCGCCGGGACATCTTCGCGAAAACAGAGTTCAAATATCGCGATCCTGAGGATATTGCGGTCAATGAGCGACATCCTCTCGACCCGCCAGTTTGCGGCATAGGCCCGGATCATCCCATCAATCTCTTCCCATTGGCCGCAGATACCGGCAACCAACTCCCTGGAATAGGATATGGCCTTCCTGTTCAGCTCAAAATGGTGACAGAACGAGGCGAACAACTCATCGGTGCACTCCCGCCGCCCATCGGACCATTCCATCTGATAAAGGAGTTGCAGGGCCGCCTCTCGCGCTTTTCGACGAATTCCCATGGAGGTTTCAGGTGAGACCGCTGACAAGGTTTACCATTTCAATGGCAGCGATGGCCGCCTCAGACCCTTTGTTGCCCGCCTTGGATCCGGCCCGCTCAATTGCCTGCTCTATGGTGTCGGTGGTTATCACACCAAAGAGGATCGGCACCCCGGTCTCCATGCTCGCGTGGGCAATTCCCTTGGCCGCTTCGTTCGATACCAGCTCGTAATGGGTGGTCGCGCCCCGGATCACAGCTCCCAGGCAGATCACGCCATCATATTTTCCGGAGGCAGCCATCAATTTTGCCGCCAGCGGAATCTCAAAGGCCCCGGGTACCCGGGCCACGGCAATATCATCCGCCGATGCGCCGGAACGGACCAGGGTATCCAGGGCCCCTTCCAGCAGACGCTCGGCGATAAAGGAATTAAAACGGGAAAGTACAATCCCGAACTTCTTGCCGTCCGCCCGAAGGCTGCCTTCAATATACCGTGCCATTATCCCACCTCGCTCTCATTCATCATGGTTCGTGTCATCCGCCACCCGTGCACCGGGGATGCTATTTCTTCTTCCTTGCGGTCTTCTTTTTCGGGGTTCCACAACCGCACTCCTTGCCTTCGAGATGCAGCAGATGCCCCATCCGGTCCTTCTTGCAGCGAAGGTAGGCGAGATTTTCCGGAACCGGCTCGGTCTCAATGGCCATCCGGCTGGAAACCTCCAGGCCATAGCCCTCGAGTCCGACAATCTTTTTCGGGTTATTGGTCAGCAGGCACATCTTGCGGACTCCCAGGTCCCTGAGGATCTGGGCGCCGATCCCATAATCACGCAGATCCGGCTTAAAACCGAGCTTGATATTGGCATCCACGGTATCAAGTCCCTTATCGTCCTGCAACGAGTAAGCCTTCAACTTATTGACCAGGCCGATGCCCCTTCCCTCCTGACGCATATAGAGAATCACCCCGGCCCCGGCCTTGGAGACCATATTCATGGCGGCCTGAAGCTGGACCCCGCAGTCACACCGTTCAGAACCGAACACGTCACCGGTCAGACACTCGGAATGGACCCGGACCATGATCTCCTTTTCCGAATCAATCTCTCCCTTGACCAGGGCAAGATGCTCGTGTTTGTCCACATCGTTCTTGTACACAATAGCCTTGAACTCACCACCGAAATGGGATGGCAGACGGGCCTCGGCAGCACGGTGAACCAACAGGTCCCGGCGCAGGCGATAGGCGACCAGATCGGCAATGGTGGCGATTTTGAGGTCATGCTCCAGGGCAAAGGCTTTAAGATCGGGCATCCTGGCCATCTCGCCGTCATCCTTCATGATCTCACAGATGACGCCGGCAGGAGTCATCCCGGCCAACCGGGCCAGGTCAACGGAGCCCTCGGTCTGCCCGGCACGCTCCAGAACCCCGCCCCGCCGGGCCCTTAAAGGAAATATATGCCCGGGACTGACCAGGTCCTGGGCCGTTGATTTCGGATCCACCGCAACCTGGATGGTCCGGGCGCGGTCAGCCGCGGAAATTCCGGTGGAGACCCCGGTTCTGGCCTCAATGCTCACCGTAAATCCCGTCCCGTATGGTGATTTGTTATCCTGGACCATCATCGGCAACTCAAGCTTCTTGACCAGATCACGCTCAAGGGTCAGGCAGATCAACCCTCTCCCGAATTTTGCCATGAAATTAATAGCTTCCGGAGTAACCGATTCGGCAGCCATACAGAGGTCGCCCTCGTTTTCCCGGTCCTCATCATCCACCAGGATAATCATCTTCCCTTCGCGGATGTCCTTAATTGCCTCTTCGATCGAACTTATCGGCATGATCATTCCTCTATCTCATGAAACCGTGCTCAGAGAGAAAAGCCGGGTTGATGCGCGACTTCTCCGAACGGGTATCGTCTGTCTTTACAGCAAGCAGCTTTTCCACATACTTGCCGATTAAATCCACCTCGATGTTCACCTTGTCTCCCTTGCTTACCCTGCCCAGGGTTGTCACCTGCAGGGTATGGGGAATTACGGCCACGGAAAAAGATTTTCCGCTGCACTGGTTCACGGTCAGACTGATCCCGTTCACCGCGATGGAACCCTTTTCTATAATATAGCGATCAACCCCGGGTGGAAGCCCAAAGGTAAAGCGGATAAAATCCCCCTCAGGCAGCACATTCTCCACCGTGGCCACTCCGTCGACATGACCACTGACCAGGTGCCCGCCAAGGCGGTCGCTCAGGCGCAACGCCCGTTCCAGATTGACAAGACTGCCGAATCCAAGATCACCGAGGGTCGTCCGCTGCAGGCTTTCCGGTGACACATCAACGGTGAAACGACGGCCGGAGATCTGCTTTGCCGTGAGACAGACGCCGTTTACGGCAATACTCTCTCCCTCCTCCGGGTCGGGCAGGTCAAAGTCCGCTTCCACCGTAAAAAGCATCCCGCCGCCGGCAGGACGTTTTTCCACCACTCGACCCTTGCCGAGAATAATTCCGGTAAACATTCTTCCTCCGACAGGCTCCTCTTATCATCCGGAAATGGTTGCATCGATCATCGGGGCAACCATACATGATTTGTTTTCATTTTTGAAGCACCAGCACGATCCGTTCAGTAAAAGAATCGCCCGTTGCCGGGAAATCGACGCCTACTTTGCCCCGCCGTCCAGCTGATCAGCCCTCTCATTCAACAGCGTCGCCTGCCGGGCATGACTGAAATTGGCGTGGATGGATGCCGCGGTACGCAGGGCGTCAGCCGCCTTGCCCTTCTGGCCCATCTCCACATAGATATCAGCAAGGTCCTCCAGAGTGGCCACTGCTCCCTCGGGATTATTGAGCCCGCCATAGGTATCGAGAATGGAGAGAGTGATACGCGCCGCCTCATCAAAATGTTTCAGTCTGCGCTGCGCAGTCACCTGCATTTTCTGAAGAAAATTGATACTTGCCAGGTCCTTGTTCTTTTCGCAGATGGCGTATGCGCGCTGGCAATTGCGGATCGCCCCCTCATAATCCTCCCGCGCCAGACAGACCGAAGCCAGCTGCGCCGAGGCATTGGCAACGCCATTTTCATCACCGCACTGCTCAAAGCCGACAAGGGCGTTATGAAACCCTGCCGCGGCAAGGACCACATCTCCTTTTTCAAGCATGCTCTTGCCCTGATCGTAATCTGCCCTGGCCAGCTTCAACTCCTCTGACTCTTCCTTGCCATCGCCACTTTTTTCCAACTCGCTCACTTCTTTTCTCCCTGATCACGTATAATGGCCAACGCCTCACGGGCCAGACTGCCCACGTCGGTCCTGTGCGGCTCACCATCCTCATATACAACCAGATGAGCCGGATCAACTACAAGTTTCTCAATATGACTCTGCAACTCTTTTGCCCGGATCCGACCGTAAAGCCGCACCACATGCCCACGGAGACTGGGGTCTTCATGAACCAGATACCCGGACAGCTTATAAAACGGCATCGCCCGGATCAGCTCGGGCCGCGCCCCGGCAATGGTGCCCAGGGCCCACAATGTCTCAAGACGCATCAGCGGTGATCCGGCAAAGGCCATGAGATGACCGGAAAAAGGGCCGTAGAGGTCGGGACGCGCCCGGATAATCTCGCCGATGGCCTCGATGGCGCCCCAGTTGGCCGATGCGGAATCAGCGCACGACTCGAACAACCGATGGAGAAGATCGCTGACCATGCCGGGCAGCCGGGTGGAAACCCGGCCGAATACCTGCCCCATGACATAGGCGAAAAGCCAGCGTTTTCCGGGATCAGGATCAAAGAGCAGGCGCTGGAGGAAACGGACTGTCCGTTTGTCATCAAAACAGAGGTCAACCAGGCCGCTGATATCCCTGTCCTCGGCCATGGACCTGACCATCTCCTTGGAAGCACGGCGCTTGACCCTCTTCGGGTCCCGTTCCGGCTCGAGCATGAATCCGGCTGATTCAGGAGCAGCTGCGGACTGCTCCACCGTCTTTTTCTCCTGAAGACTCCTGGCAAGATCGGAAATATCCTTGTGCAGGCGGATGAAATAGAGCACTCCTCTGATGATACGGCCATCGAGGTTTCCTGTTTCCACCACCTGATGACCCTGCTCGTCATACCTCTCAATGCGCCCGGTGAGATAATCATCGCCAGGCAGAAGATCCCAGGCAAGTTCCCAGTTCTCGGCACAGGCATAGACCAGACAGTCAACCATGGCCGCCCCGACATTGAAACCAGTGGCATCCGAGGTATACACCGCGCCGCAGGAACAGCGCCCCACCGGAAACTCGCCCATTTTTCTTTCCCTGGGCATAACCGCTTTTTCAACGACCTGATGACAGAATGGGCACCAGGGTTTCACGTTCTTTTCGTTTTTACTCATTTCAGTATGATGCGAGGATCAGAACAAAGAGAACCGCCACCCGCAGGCGAAGCGCGAAAAATCGCTGATCGCAACACGGCAATACGCCGGGGCAGAGGCCCTCTCTCTGATTCGATATATATTATGAGGAAGCCAGGCTCTGATTCAGGGCCTCGACAAAACGGGGATCCACCGGATAGCCGAGTTTCGCGGCAGTATCCGCATGGTCCTTGGCATCCTTGAACTCACCGGAATAGTAGAGCGCCACCGCAAGATTATTCTGGGCCATGGGGAAATTGGCATCAAGGGAAACCGCCCGCCTGGCGGCTTCAACCGCCTTTGCATTGTTTTCGGCCATGATATGCGAGGTGGTCAGGTTGATCCACGCCGTGGTCAGCCCGGGCTCGATCTCGGTTGCCCTGGTGTAGGCGGCAATGGCCTTTTCGGTCTCCCCCTGCTGCTGCCAGATCAGGCCAAGATTGGCGTGGGCCTGGGCGGTCTCCGGGGCGACCTTCAACGCCTTTTCATTCAATGCCCGGGCCTTGCCCACCTCGCCCCGGTCAAAATACAATGCCCCGAGATTGATCAGGGTCACAACGGACAGGGGATCGAGTTTAAGCGCCGTTTCGAGTTCAGTAATGGCCTCGTCAAGACGTCCGGCTTTCTGGTAGACCAGCCCGAGATGATGGTGCGCCATCACCGATTTCGGCTTTTCAACGCACTTCTGTTCCAGCTCAGCGATGACCCTGCTCAGGTCCTCATTCAGTACTTCTCCCGCCATAATTCTGCCTCTTTTCTTTGAAATTTCAGCTATATAAATTTAAAAAAAACGGTTGTGCGCAAGACGAATGCCTACACTATAGGCACTCTCCTTCGATTGGCAAGGAGAAAAATGCGCACCCCGTTCTCCGGAATCCTTCAGCGATTGAACTTCTCCTCGCAGGAGAGAAGAATCTCTTTTTCCGCCTCAGCCAGCACCACCCTGGCACTCTCGATATCCTTGCGAATCTGGGCCGCCAACTCCTCAGGCCCGGAAAATTTCTTCTCGCCCCGCAGAAAGCGAAGCAGATTGATCTTGATCTTTTGACCGTAGATATCCTGATTAAAATCAAAGATATGGGTCTCAGCGGAAAGTTGTTCCTCACCAAATGTCGGATTAAATCCGATATTCAGCACCCCGCCGTAGCACCTGCCGCCATAGCTGACCTGGGTGACATAGACCCCGTGGCGCGGACAGAGGTCCTCCGGGGCCAGGTAGAGGTTGGCGGTGGGAAACCCGACCAGCGGCCCGCCCCGCTGCTTGCCCTTCTGCACCTCACCCCGAATCTGGTAATAACGGCCCAGCAGTTTTTTGACGTCCCGCATCCTTCCCTCGCCGACCAGTTCCCTTATCTTGGTGGAACTGACCAGCATGTCATCCACATAATAGGGTTCAACCACCGTGACCGGAAACCCCTTTTGCCGCCCCTGCTCCTGAAGAAAAGGGATATCCCCCTGGCGCCCCCTGCCGAACGCGTAGTCGTAGCCGACGACCAATTCCCGGACACCGACCTTGCCGATCAGCACATTGTCAACAAAACTCTCTGCCGTGGTGGCGGCAAACTCCCGGGTAAAAGGTATCACCACCAGGTTGTTAATCCCGGCCATTTCGATGAGCTCCACCTTCTGTTCAAAGGTGGAAATAAGCTTGAGTCCTCTTTCCGGGCGCATCACCTGCAGGGGATGAGGATCAAAGGTAATGGCCACGCTGGAGCATTTATGCCGGTACGCCCTGCCCATGACCTCGCTGAAGAGCATCTGGTGACCGAGATGACCGCCGTCGAAATTGCCAATGGTCACGCAGGTATCGGCCAGGGGCGGATCAATTTCATTTAGATTTCTGTAAATTTTCATAGCACTCATTGCCACCGTTGGACGGCGATATCTTTATCACCGGATCAAATCCCGTGGGTTTCATTATTAAACCACCCAGGAATCTCTTGACAAACAAATTTCCAGCCCAGTATAGTGTCGCCAGTTTTTAGCCGAAGTGGCGGAATTGGTAGACGCGCTAGGTTCAGGGTCTAGTGGGGGTTTCCTCGTGGGAGTTCAAATCTCCCCTTCGGCACCAGAAAAAAAAAATAACGGGTTCCGCTCAGGCGAGAATCCGTTTTTTTTTGCTTCTGCAGTTCTCTTCTCGCAAGCGCCTCACTGCCTTCACCGGACAGCCACCCAGGCAACAAGACACCTTACACATTTTTTATTCAGTTGCCTTTCTTTTTCTCCCGGATCCTCCACAGCACTTCCCGCGGGGAACGTCCCGATAAAAACTGTAGACTTGCCGTTTCCGCAGACCAGGGAGGGGAAAGGGAGACGTACTCCCGATGAAAAATTTTATCGAAAGATCGAATCAGCGTCCAAGAGAGGAGCCCAACGCTTGTCGCGTGGCGGCTGGTCTTCTGGCCTTCAACCGGCCATGAAATTGAAATCCTCGACAATGATCTGATCCCGCTCCACCCCCAAGGCCAGAAACTGCGAGACCAGTGATTCGACCATGGGCCAGGGACCGCAGAGAAAGATATACTTGCCCTTGATCTCCCCCTTGATTCTCTCAACAATGTAGTCGGCTGAAATTCGGCCCTTTTCCGAGCTTACATAGAGTTCGTAGCGATGGCCCCTTTCCTCCATGGCTGCAAATCCTTGAAAGTGACTTGACGTGACTTCCCGCTGAATGTCCTTATCAAAACTGGCTTCATCTGCGTGGCGGCAGACATAGAACAGCGAGACCCGCGGACTCTTCCAGCTCCTGATAATCTCCGGGTGCATTGCCTTCAACTCCTGAGGCACATCCTTTTCCGCCAGTCGTTCTTCCGAGTGCAGCGCCACATGCCACATCCCCAGGAAAGGGGTAATGCCGATACCGCCGCCGATAAACACGCAATCCAGCCTGGCGGACAGAAACATATCGCTGAACCGCCCATAGGGACCGTACACAGTGACTGGATCCCCCGACACAAGGAGGTCCAGGGTGCGGGTGTGGTCCCCTGCCTGCTTGATTCCCAGCTTGAACTGCGCGTCGAGGTTGTAACCGCAGGCAATCGAATAGGGGTGGGGTTCCCTTGAAATGCCTTTCTTGCCGACCACCAGATAGACAAACTGGCTCGGCTTGAAATCCATTCTCTTCCCCTTGGGAGAAAAGGTCAATTCCAGAATATCGCCGATCTTCTCGCGCCCGGCAACGGTATACTCGTATCTCGGCCCCCAGAATCGGTACAGAAAACGGATGTAGACGAAGCTCAGCAGAGCCGCGATAATGATGCCATGCATCCACACGGCAAGTGCCGGATAGGCGGCCACATCGGCCTTGACTACCAGCACATGAGCAGCCACCAGCAGCAGCACCAGGCCGAACCATTCGTGGCACCGCTTCCAGATGTGATAAGGAAATTTGATCCACAGGGTGACGGCGATCAGGAAAGTCATGAGGAGAATGGCCGCCACCCCCAGGTTAAGACCCCATACGCTCCTTTCCCCATACGGATTCTGAAACCACATGTACCCAAAAAAGAGCGACAGGTCGGGCAATTTATCGAGCGCCAGAAAAAGGGGATGCAGAAGGATGATAATAAACGACCAGCGGCCGATGCGCCGGTGTACCTGATACACCTTGTCCATGCCGCCGAAATAATCCTCCAGCACTGTCCACCGGGCAGACAGGACGACAGCCCAGCACATGAGTACCGTGGCGGTCAGCGAAGCTGCCTTGGCCGGGTACTTGAAGGGGTTTTCAAACGAGTGATGATAATACCACTTGCTCAACAACCAGATGGCAAGAGTCAGGACAACCGTGCCCTGGATAATGGTAAATTTCTGGCGAGTTCGTGAAGCGGTAAGCATGAAGGAAGATACCTGAAATTTACGATTTTGTACACTGGCAGGTCAAGACGCACTGAAGATCATTAAATCCTCTCTCCCCGTTCCTCCGCCCCCAAAATGAACGAAGGATCGGCAGAGACGCCCGTTGCGCTGATTCATGGACCTGCGGCAAGATGACACTGGCCAAGGTGGTGGGTCGTAAATACCGGAAGCTATATTCTCACAATAAAACCACATCCTGATTGCGCTCGAATTCCTCCAGGAACTCGGCCACGATCTCTTCCAGATCTTCGACCAGCCCCGGTATCGGAGAAATATTTTTTCGGGCAACGGCGCATGACCTTTCATCTGGTCGCCACTCCGCCGATCGGTTCCTGAGGTCAAAATAGCCCTCAAGCCAGTTGGCGGCATGGACAATTTTTGCGCCAAGCGAGGAAAGGGCATCAAGGTCTTCGCTGTGATGGAGCGCCACAGGGAAGGTAATCCGCCGGGGGACCAGCCATTTGGCCAGAAGGTCCGCCCCGACCTGGGCATGATCGGTATGGAGTAGAAAACGCTCCCGCGCACAGTGGTCCATACCGCGCCCGTCTTCTCCCCGGCAGATCACCGCAAGCATCAACGGCCGGTTGAGAATCGCCTTGCCGACATCGTGAAGCAGGGCCGCGGTATAGATCGCGGCTGGGTCCTCGGCCCGGACGTGACGGCCGATCACCCCGGCCAGCACCGCGGTTGCATAGGAATGGCGCCAGAGATCTCCTGACTTGAGATTGTAGGCATCCATGGCATTTTTCAGGATTCCGACCGATGCCCCGGCGATTGCCAGCAACGATACCGCCTCCAGCCCGAGACGGACAATGATATCCGTGACTGAAGCGATTTTCCGCATATGGCCGAAAAGGGCTGAGTTTGCCAGCCGCAGCATATTGGCCGCCAGACAGGGATCTTTTTCAACCAGGGAGGCAAGCTGCGGCGCGCTGCACTCCGGGGAGTTCGCCAGGGTCAGAACATCAAGGGCGATATCAGGTCGCGGTATTAGTTGATGTATGCCTGTTATGAAATCAGGAGATGAAGTCATGGATGCGCTCCTGTGAGTTTTGAAACATTCAACGGAACAGGTCGTCACGGCCGGTCACGGTCCTTACCAGCTGCCGGTAGTCATGGGCGCCGTTGCAACCGGGCGCATACTCATAAATGGATTTGCCATAGGCCGGCGCCTCGGAGAGCCGGACATTATAGCGGATTGACGGACAGAGCAGCTTGGGATAGATCTCTTTTATTTTTCTCAGAATAGTATCGGTCTGGCGGATTCTTTTATCATGAAAGGTGGGGAGGATGTACTTCAGGCTGATTCCCTTGCGGTACTTTCTGATTGCGGAAAGACTCTTCAGAAACTCACCCAGCCCCTGCAGGGTCATCACCTCAAGGGAAACCGGGGTCAGAAGATCCTGCACATAGAAAAGAACATTGACTGTCAGCGGATCCCATCCGGGCGAGGTGTCCACCACAACATAGTCAAACTCGCTCTCCAGGGGTTCAAGCGCCTCCTTCAGGGTCAGCTCCCCGCCGAAATCCTTGCGATCAATCATCCGCTTGAGCCCGGCCAGAGACTTGCCACCGGCAAGAAGCCACAGATTTTCCCGTGCCTTGCACATCACCTCCCGGGCAGGCATCTCTCCGATCACCAGCTCGGTAAGGCCGGCCTCTGGCTTCACCCCGAGCATGAAGCTGTCCTGCCCCTGGGTATCGGTATCCACCAGAAGGACCTTGTAGCCGGCCATGGCAAGGCCTGCTGCCAGATTTACCGCGGTCGTCGACTTCCCTACCCCGCCCTTGCTCAAGGAAACGCCAATTGTCCGCGGCCTGTTGTTCGTCACTTTTCCACCATTGCCACCATTTTCAGAGGTGTTTTTCTGATCCTGAAGGGAAAATGTCTTCCCACATTTACGGCATCGTGCCTTAGTCACCGTATGGGTAAGTTTATCCTCAGCCACCTCATATTTTTTTTCGCAATGGGTGCATCTGATAACCATGATCCGACCTCCTCGACTCTACTATCACCCGGACTTCTTTCCGGATTTTTCAGAAGAAAGCCCGCGCACCAGAACGCTTTGGTCTCCCCTCTTCTTGAAATCCCGCAACACAAGCGACAAAGCCAGGTTGACGATACGTGATTTCGTGACCCGGCTCCGTTGTTTTTCCGGGCTCTGCCCCCGGATCTTTTTTTTTGCCTGATCAAGTTCTACAAAAATACCCTCCCGGAGATAATGGGTGGTCTTTCTTTTCGTCTTTCTCGCCATGGGCACCTTTTTTGCCGGGGGCGCGGGATCTCCCTTTCCTGTTTTCCGCAAACTCTCCACTCCACGATAAAGCAGGTCATTCAACTGCGAAAACTCAGGAATCACCTCAGTACTTCCTCCCTGTAAAAGCGCTGCAAGAATATCCATTTCACCTACCCCGACTTATTGGTGGTGCCCCTGGGAGCACATCTTCTGCCTGAACTATTCAGAGCAAGCAGCGTGCCACGCGCTTAACCGCACACCCCGAACAGGAGCAATCAAAGTCTCAACGTGCTGAAACCAAAAAAAATAAAATTGAGGAAAGGCAAAGGAATTTTCAGGAAACCACAGGGAGAGGAGCGAAGGGAAAAGCAAGAGATGTCACTCTCGTTTACAAATAAAGGCAAACAAAGTTTACGATTCCCACCACCGAGCAATTATTATATAACAACTTCAAATCGTTATACAATAAAAGAGAATCGTAAACAAAGTTCCCACATCAGGACCGATCGCCGGCCCATAAAACAGAGGAGATGACCAGAAAGAGAGCAGGACAGTACCTGGAATCCCCCTGAAACGAAACAGGGGGGACTCTGCGTCGTCTGTGCGACCCGCCACAGACGACGCAGCGCCGGTCACCGATTACCAGCTGACCACGTCGGCGTTCTCACCCTCTCCGCCGGGCTGCATGTCAAGGCCCAGGGAATAGAGGTCAACATCACCATGCTCTCCGGGATTGACATAGACAAAGGGAGCGCCCCAGGGATCGAGGGGAATCTGCTCCTTTTTAAGGTATGGGCCGTCCCACCTGTCTTCACCGGGATTTTCAACAAGCGCCTGAAGCCCGTCACTTTCCGCAGGATATCTCCCGACATCAAGCCGATAGAGCTCAAGCGACGTCATAAGCATCTCAATCTGCGCCGAGGCGGTTTTCTGCTTCGCACCCCCTAGCTTCCTGGTCACATTGGGGGCAACCATGGCAGCCAGCAGACCGAGAATAATAATGACAACAAGAATCTCCAGAAAGGTAAACCCGGCCTCTCGCACCGTCTCGCCCTCTGTTCCCGCACAAGCAACTTTTTTCTTATTCATGTTTCGCACCATCTTCATGACATCCTTTTGCAAAAGAGTACACCACGCCTTGCCCCCGGACGGGCCTCCGCCCGGGCGGGCACATGACGCTATCACCACCTCACAAATCACACTCCGCCCAGCCTCGGTATCCATCATCAGGAACCCTACCCTATTCTTCCCATATTCTCAAATATTCAGAGCGCCCCAACCCGTGTTCAACAAAAACTCCGCATCCTCCAAGGGAAAACCCGCCTGCTCCGGCACATGGTGTTTTTGATTTCCGTTGAAATTCTTCGTAAAATGAATTCTCATACCCGTTCCTGGGAATCCGAAATCTTTTAAGGGCAGAGAGACAAGCCAAAACACACTCGGCCCGGAAGATCTTTCTCAAATACAAGGACTGCACAATACGCCATGCCGCAGACGGTTTTTTTTACCAACAAACGAGTTATCGGGGAGATCCTGATCCAGAGCGGAAAACTCCGTCCCGACCAGCTGGAACGGGCGCTGACCCACCAGAAAACGGTTCCGCATCGTTTGGGTGAAATCCTGATTTCCCTTGGGTTCATCAGTGAGGAGGATATGATCACCGCGCTGGCGGAGGTTCTTTCCCTTGACATATTTATCCCCCGCGTTGACGACCATTTCCTGCCGATAGAAATCACCCCGTCCTTTCACCGCGAACACCCCTTTGCCCTGATCCGCAGAAAATCAGGGCAGACCGTACTGGTGGTCTCCGACCCCCTGGACAGCGACATCCTCTCTACCGCAGACATGGTCGCCCCAGCACCCTTCACCATTGAACTTGCCCAGGAGTCGCATATTAAAAAGTTCATGGACGCCCATTACGGACTTGGCATCCATGATACCGACGATGTCGGTTATGCCGGTGAAGAAGCAGACATAGACAAGCTCAAGGACATGGCCTCGGAGGCCCCGGTTATCAAGTACGTCAACACCCTGATAGACACCGCGATCAACCGGCGGGCCAGCGATATCCATCTTGAACCCTTTGAAGAAGGCATGATTATCCGCTTCCGGATCGACGGCATTCTCCATGATTACGAAATCCCGCCGCAGTCGATGCAGGCCGCGGTTATCTCAAGGACCAAACTCCTGGCCGGGCTTGACATCGCCGAACGTCGCCTGCCCCAGGACGGCAAAATCTCGATGCGGATATCCGGCCGGGAAATCGATCTGCGGGTCTCCACCATGCCCACGGTCTATGGCGAAGGCGTGGTGGTCCGCATCCTGGAAAAGGGGAGTATCATCCTTGAGATGAGCCAACTCGGGATGAACCCGGAGATCGAGAGGCGGTTCAAGGAGATCATCACCGTCCCCCACGGAATCATCATGGTCACCGGCCCGACCGGAAGCGGCAAGACAACCACCCTCTACTGCGCCCTCAACCACATCAATTCCGGTGACAACAAGATCATTACCATTGAGGACCCGGTGGAGTACCAGCTCCACGGCATCAACCAGATCCAGGTTCGGCCTGAAATCGGCCTCACCTTTGCACGGGGCCTGCGCTCCATTGTCCGCCAGGATCCCGATGTCATAATGATCGGTGAGATCCGCGACCTTGACACCGCGGAGATAGCTGTGCAATCGTCGCTTACCGGCCATCTGGTATTCAGCACCCTTCACACCAACGACTCCCTTTCCGCCGTAATCCGGATGATCGACATCGGCGTGGAACGCTTTCTCATCTCTTCATCGCTCAGGGCGGTCCTGAGCCAACGGCTGGTCCGGAACATCTGCCAGCACTGCAAAACGCAAAAGGGAATGATATCTGAACTTCTGGGCTACAGGCCTGACAATACCGATTTTGCGGCCTTCAAAGGGACGGGATGCGAACGATGCAATTCAACCGGATATTCCGGCCGGATCGGCCTCTTTGAATTCCTGGTGATTACCGAGGCGATGAGCCGTGGAATCTCTCAGGGCCTGGACCTCATGGAACTCAAGGACATTGCCGACCGGGAAGGGTTTCAGCCCATTTTTACCGACGGGCTCACCAAAATAAGGGAAGGGATGACATCCCTTGCCGAAGTAATGCGTGTCTGCAGGGCCACAAACGATGGGACTCTATAGCTACTCCGCGCTGGATGCGGAAAACACCCTCAAGGAAGGAGTGCTTGAAGAAAGCGACGAGCACACCGTTGCCAGGCGGCTCATCCAGCAGGGCCTGCGCCCCCTTGACATCAGGGCCCACCGCCAGAACAAATTCTCCATCACCCTGCCCAGCTTCGGGTCGAGCAAGGTCACCAGGGCGGACATCAACTTCTTCACCAAACAGATTGCCCTGCTGCTGAACGCGGGACTCTCCCTAGACGTGGCCCTTCGGGTCATGCGGCGGCAGGCGAGCAAACCCGCGTTCAAGGACTTCACCGGCACCATCGAGCGGGATCTCAAAGAGGGAAAATCCTTTTCCCAGGCCCTGGCAGGGCATCCGAATTTTTTCTCTTCCATGTATGTCAACATGGTCAGGGCCGGTGAAGAGGGGGGCATCCTGCCGGCTATGCTGGTGAGAACCGCTGAATACAGGAGCTCCTTTGAAGAGCTTCGCCAGTTCATCGTCTCCGCCTCTATATACCCGATCATCCTCATCCTGGTCGGCTTCGCCGTTTTGACGATCCTGATCACCCTGATCCTTCCCAAGTTTGAAATTCTCTTTGAGGGAATGGGGCGGGGCCTCCCCATCCACGTGAGAATCCTGATGGACACCGCCCACCTGGTCAGCAACAATCTTATCCTGACCATGCTTCTTGTACTGATACCGCCGATCCTTCTCGTCAGCTATTTCAGATCCACCCCGGGCAGGTTGCTTGCCGACCAGCTGGTTTTGAAAATCCCGGTGCTGTCAAACTATGTTCGCGACCTGGAGACGACAAAAATTTTCAGGACCCTCGAGGTGCTTGTCAATAACGGAGTCCACCTGGCGACCGCACTCAAGATCAGCAGCGGCGTTGCCTCAAACTCAGAATTCAAGAAACTGCTCAATCGCGGGACCCAGGCGCTGAAGGAAGGTGAACGAATCGGAAAAAGGATCAAGGGCGAGGGGCTTCTCCCCGATCTGGCGGTTGATCTTCTATCCATTGGCGAGGAATCGGGCCGGGTAGGCCAGGTCTGCGGTCAGGTGGCCGACCACTACGAAGAAGAACTTCGGGTCAGGATAAAAAGACTCATCGCGGTTATCGAGCCGCTCTTTATCCTTATGATTGCCGTTTTCGTAGGGTATGTAGTCTTTTCCATGCTCTCGGTAATCCTCAGTATCAGCGAAATCGCGGCATGAACCCGAACCTGACTGGACAGAAAAAACTCAAGCACCACGGTTTTTCCCTGATCGAGCTTCTTGTGGTTCTCCTGGTGATGGCGGTAGCCGCCGCCCTGATTTCCCCCTCGGCGATAAACATGAGCAAACGGATTCAATTCCGGCGGCAGACCAATGAGCTTATGGCAACGCTTCGGTTCGCCCGCCTCACGGCGGTGAGCAAAGGAAAAGAAGTCCGGGTGACCCTGAGCCAGGAAGAACAGCACACCATCCTGCTTACCGGGGCGGCGACAAAGACAAAAACCTTTGATTTTGCCGATGACGACATCCTGACCATTGACCCGCAGGAGATCGTTTTTTTTGCCGACAGCATGGCGACCCCGGCAACCATAACCCTTGCAAGCGGCGACAGAAAACAGGTCATCTCCCTTGATCCGCTTTCCGCCCAACCCGTGCTTCAATAAAACCGTTGCGGAGATTCGATGACAGCACACTGCCGGCAGAAAGGTTTTACCCTGGTCGAGTTGCTGGTGGCCGTGCTCCTCCTGGCAATGATATCGGCCATGATCTATTCCATCCTCTCCGTGGCAGTCAGGACCTCCGCCAAAGGAGAAAAAATGGTACTGGCAATGGATCGCGACCTTGGCATCCTTGCCCTGCTGGACAGCCAGATCACCTCGGCCTGGCATGACCCGCAGATCAACCAGACAATGATTTCCGCCGATGCAGATACCCTTCGCCTCATCACCAGACGCCCGATTATCCACCGAAACGCGGAACCGGTTCTGGCCATATACCGCTTCAATCCCGGCGACCGGACAATCTACTATCTGGAAATAAAAGATTATTTCAACACGGAGTATGATGACGCCTTTCGTCCGGACTTTGGCGAAATGACCCCCTTGCTCACCGTTCGCAACGATTTCTCCTTTCATTTTGATGAACAGGAAATCACCGTGGCCGTGGAATTCAACAACACGGAATACCTCTTCCATCCCAGGAGCACGAATCTGCTGGAGATTTTCCAATGAAACCGGGATGCTCTAAAACAAGCGGCAACGCCTGTGATCAGCCAACGGGCCACAGCCCCGTCTACACAAACCGCCAGGGGTTTACCCTGCTGGAAGTGCTGGTGGCCGTTGTCATTCTCGGGATATCCTATGTCGCCCTTCTCCAGAATTTCGCCCAATCCACCCGGACAATTTTCCGGCTCGAACAGAAGCGGGAAAAAATATTCACAACCTCCCTCCAGCTCGAGGAATATCTCAGGGGGGCCAACGAGAATGGAGGAATCGAGGTGGACCCGTCCTATCGGGAGGGACTCCAGTACAGAGTCATTCTCATATCAGATGAAAGCGGCGAGTTCATGACCCTCAAATTAGTACGCAGATAAATGAGTTACCCCGCAGAAAAACCAACACCAAAACCCGGCCGCCCGTTAACCGCGACAGGGAATCCGGCCACGGAAAAGGGGTTTGCCCTGCTGATAGTGGTTGTGGTGATGCTTCTGCTCAGTTTTCTTGCCTCCCGCTATATCATGCTGGTCCGGAGCGAAAGCCAGGTGGCCTTCAATGTCAAACAGAACACGAGTTCCCGGTTCCTTGCCAGGGCAGGGATAAACCTGGGACTTTTTTACATGCTCGATTCACCCATGTCAGTAGACTCCTCTTCAGAGGAACAGTTCCAGGAGGGCCGACCCTATCAGGTCTCTCTTTCCACCGGAACCATTACCTATTATGTTGTCAATGAAACAGGAAAAATAGACCTGAACTCGGCTCCGCCCGGTCTTCTTGAGCTCTTTTTAGAACACCACGAAATGGAACCGGACGATATCGCCACCATTATTGACTCCCTGGCGGACTGGCGCGACAACGACACCTTTCACCGACTGCACGGCGCGGAGAAAGATATCTATCAGGAGATGACCCCTCCCTATATCCCGAGAAACGGAAACATCATTGAACCAGCTGAATTTTTTCTGATCTACGGCACGGAAACCCTTGTCGGCAAATTTTCCGCCGACGAGGTGTTCACCGTGCACAACCCGACACGACGCATAAACTTCAACAGCCTGACCCCGGCCATGCTCGCCTTTCTGACCGGCAACGACCAGGAGAAAATCGAGGGGTACCACAGTGCACGCGCGGAATCCGGCGTTCTTACGGCAAACCATGCCCAGATGATACTTGGAGAGGAAAATTTCTCCCGCTTCAGCAAATATCTTTCCTATACCTCCGGCTCCAACTCTAATTATTTTATTGTTGCCATTGGCCAGGCGGGGTATTCTCTCGAAACAGAGGGGCAGGAGGGGCATAAAGATATACCGGGAATTAAAATAAAAACCCGCCTGCGCAAGGAACGAACCGGGGTGAAATTTCAAACGTGGAAGGAAGATTTTCTGTGAAAGGCATGCTGACAATCATCATTGGTCAGGAAGGTGCAAAGATTATCCATCCCGATAATATCACCGAGAGCGGACCCATAACACCCCCCGATGCCATGCGGGGCGCTCTGTCCGACTTTTGCTCCAAACACTCGATTTCCACCACCCGGGTCATGCTCTATGTAGCCGAGGAGCTGCTTTTCTACAAGGAGGCGCCCCTGCCCCTGAAAACACGGGATCTGGACAGGGCCGTTTCCTTTCAGCTGGAGATGCTTACCCCCTACAAGGACGATGATGTACTCTACTCCTACACCAGTCGGCGACGCAAGGACCACCATCAGATATCCCTTGTCGCCACGGGACGCGAAAAAATAGAGGCATTTGCCGAGGCAATAGCTGGGGCCGGCTATACCCTGGAAGGCCTTTTCCCGGAAAGCCAGCGGTATGTCGCCCGCACGCTCTCCCAGAATAAATGGGCCCTTGTCCTGCCCGGCCGTTTTTTCAAGGTCTTCAAATTCACAGGAACCCATCTCGAAGAAAGACTCTTCTGCGGGGCCGAGCCCGCCTTTGATGACCTGGCAAAGCTTTGCGAAAGCGAAAGCATCTATCATCTTAGCCCGCCGGCCGGAAGCAGTTTCCTGGCGGCCCGGCCCCTCCTTGACCTGAAGCCGGCCCACAAGGAATTCAACCTGCTTCCCAAGCGCTTCCACCAGCCGGATTATTTCCGGATGGCGATCATCGGCCTGGTGATACTAAACATAGTTGCCCTTCTCGGCACTCTCGGCGCCAGGCAGATTTCACTGGCCCGCAGCAACAACCAGCTGGACGCGCGGATAGAAGAACTTGCCCTGCAGTTTGCCGAGGTAAAAAAGCTCCAGAACGAAGAGAAAGAGATTGCCGCGGAGATACAAAAGGTGACCATGACCAGCAGCAACCCGGACATTATATTAATTCTGTCCGAGCTGGGCGATCGGCTCCCGAAAAATTCCTATCTCGACATGATACGCCTCGACGGGAACAACACCCTGCAGATCCAGGGGTATACCAGCGATATAAATGAACTGACCGCCACCCTGCAGAATATGGGACGCGCTCAACTCAAATCGACCCGGCGCATGCGTGACAAAACTTATTTTCAGATTGAAATCAATTTGATATGAATATCCTGAGCCAGATATTGAGCCGCTACGGCACCAGGAACCTGCTCATTGCGGTGGCGGTGGCCCTGCTGCTCGTCAATATCGGTCGATTCAGCATGGGGTATTATGCTGATCAACTCAATGAATTGGCAGGAAAGTCGACCCAGCTTGAAAGCCGGCAGATGGCAGTGTCCCGCCTGCCCGAGCTCCGGAACAGAATCGAGGCCCTGCGGGCGGAAAAAACAGCTCGAAGCTCCTATCTCTTCAGTGCACATTCCGCAGAGGAAGCAGCATCGCAGATGCAGATTTTCCTGCAAAAGCAGATGACCGAATCCGGGCTGGTCCTGCAGACCCTGCAACCGGGTTTTCGAAAAAACGAGCAGGGGGAAATCATCGGAGATGTCGCCATCAAGGCCCGACTGACTGGAACACTCAACCAGTTTGCAACCTTCATGGCTACGCTCTATAAATCAGACAAGCTCTTCCAGCTCGACAATGTGACACTGAAGGCATCGCGCACCGCTGACCTGACACTTTTTCTCGAGCTCAAAGGCTTTTACCAGATCACCCCTTGAAATGCATGAAACGAAAGACATAATGAAACAGGACACACCTGCGGCAGGCGCAGCACTGAAGTCCTGCTGGAACCGATTCTCCCATAACTCTGCGACACGATCGCCCTGAAACAAAAAATGATCAAAGGCGCTCTCATACTCTTCATGGTTGTCCTTTTCCTCTTTCAGATGAGATTTCTAGCGGTCTCCTGGAAAGTCGATGAGCCAACCATGCCTGATCCCAAAGAGGATATACTCCCCAGGCAGGAGAGCGCTCCTCCGGAAACGATTCCTTCGCCGTACCCTGCGGTTCCGCCATCCCTGCCCGATTTCAACAAGGGATATCTTTTTAATGAAGCTCGGGAAATCAGTGTGGCCGCACCTGGGGAAGAGACAGAGAACGAGAGTGAAGATACCCAGTTGACCGACATAGTCTATTCAGGCTCAATTATAACAGGCGATATAAAAAGGGGGCTTCTCGTCTTTTCCCAGGCCCCGCGGAGCCCGGTCAGATCATCATCGATGCGCCCCCCCCCGACCGGCGGGTTTACTCAACTCACAGGGGGGGAGAAAAAAAGCCAGCAGGTAATGGTTGGGGATGATGTAAGCGGATACAAGGTCCAGGAAATCCACCCTGATCGTATTATCTTTGCAAAAAACGGTCAGACCGTGGAAAAAAGCCTTTATGATGCGGAAAAAAAGCGCACCATAGCACCGAAAATCAGACGAGAGATTGACGTCCCGCAACAGATTCCGCCGCCGGACCAGATACAGCCTCCCCTGCCGGGGCAGATGCCTGAACCAGCCACAGGCGCCACTGACTCAAGAAATGATCAAAGGATCCCCCAGACGAAATCATCGTCACTGAGGTCCGAGGGGTCGCCGGCACTGAGGCGACCGCGACCACAATCAGCAGACAACCCGATCCCCACCGGGCTTCGAATCCCTGTGGGAAACATCCCCCCGCCGCCTGAGGGGGCCCAGTAAAATAACAGGCCGCCCTGGCGGCAACCACAGAATACGCATACTATCTCACTTGAGATAGATGAATACATGAGAAGGTGACGCATGAAATCCAGATACATACTCGTGACATTGGCCCTTGCCATCCTCCTGCTGGCATTGGGGTGCTCCACACCCATGACTAAAGAAGCAGGCAGACGGTCTTCGCTTGATTTGGCAGACATAAACTCACGGATAAAGAAGCCCGAGGCAAAAAGTTCTCACCTTGATGTGGGCGATGCCGTCGCAGCGCCGGACAAATCTGAAAAAATCAGAGATCTCAGCGTTTCGGAAGATGCGACAAACCCCTACCTGTCAGAACTTTCCGCGCCGCCGGTAGTTCAAAATCCTGATGCAGACAAAGGGGAAGGAGTCCTGCTCAACTTTGACAACGCGGACATATATGAAGTGATTCAGGTCATCGGGGCCACCCTCGGGTTCAACTATATCGTTGACCCCCAGGTAAAGGGAGTGGTCAACATCCGGTCCGGCCAAAAAATACCCATGAGCCAGCTTCCCGTAATATTTAAAAAAATATTGAACATCAACGGTCTCGACATCAGAACCGAAGGGGAGTATCAGTATATCCATCCATCAGACAAACTCTCCTCCCGCAACATCTTCGGGCCCGGCCAGGCCCCGGCACTCCAGAACTCCCCCCGGCCGGTGATCCAGATTATTCCGATCATGAACCTCTCCTCGGCAGAGGCGATGAAAATGATCCAGCCCTATGTATCAGACCGTGGCTTCATAGAGAATCTTACTTCGACCAATACCCTGATCATTACCGATTTCGAGAGTAACGTAGTTGACGCCCTCACCCTGCTCAGCCGGCTGGACGTCTCCGCCCTGTCTTCACTCAAGGTCCGCCTGGTCCGGATTGAGAACGCGCCTCTGTTTGACATGCGGGATGAACTGCTGGAGATATTCAAGGCATTGCAGATCAATAAGAATGATCATGAAGGGGTATCGGTTATAACCCTGGAACGGGTCAACTCCCTGCTCCTGGTAAGTGGCAACAAGACCCTCCTCGAAAATGCTGAAAAATGGGCAAAAGAACTTGATGTAATCCCAGATCAAGGCCGTGACAATATTTACATTTACCATGTCCGGAACTCGGTGGCCTCGGACCTGTCAAGTCTTGTCAACTCCCTGATCAGCGAAAATGGCACGACCCCGCAGCGGACCGCCACGCCATCTCCGACAGCACAGCCTTCCACCAGTGGAGACGCCGCCAATCCCGCGCCATCGTCACTGCCGACCCCGTCCAGGACCAGAAGCTCTTCATCCGACAAGCCATCATCTTCACTTCACTTTGCCGGAAACCCCATACTGATACCCGACGATGGCCGCAATGTCATCCTGCTGCGCGCCATGCCAGCGGATTATACCCGGCTGATGAAACTTCTGGAGAGACTGGACAACCTTCCGCGCCAGGTCCTGATTGAGGTCATGGTTGCCGAGGTGCAGCTGAATGAGGGGTGGAAGCTTGGAATCGAGTGGGCATTGAAGGACACGGGAATCAATGTCAACCACCTGGACTACACCCAGACATTCCAGACCAATTTCAAGGACGTTACAGATGCCGCGCTTGGCGGCTTCACCTACAGTGTCGTCAACAGCACCGACCGATTTATCACCCTTCTTAACGCCCTGGCCGATGACAATAATGTTACCATTCTTTCTTCGCCCCAGGTCATGGTTCTGAACAACGAAACCGCAACCGTGAACGTCGGTCAGGAGGTTCCGATCGTAACCAGTGAGTCAATAAACGATACCTCCGGCGGGACCGATACGCGAACAGTGCAGTATCGAAATACCGGCATAATTCTCACCGTGACCCCTCGTATCAATTATAATGGGATCATCCTCCTGGACATCGACCAGCAGGTGAGCGAGGCGCTTACCGAAAACAAGACCTCTGGAATCGACTCACCGATCATCACCAACCGGCAGTTGAAGACTAAGCTTGCGGTCAAGGACGGTCAGTCGATCCTCATGGGCGGGCTGATTGACAATAAGGTTGAGGGTGGAGAAAGCGGGGTACCACTTGTCAAGGATATACCGCTCCTTGGATGGCTGTTCAAATATGAAACCTATTCCCATAAAAGAACTGAACTCCTGATAATGATCACCCCCTATGTAATCGAATCAGAGGATGTTCTTGATCAGTATATCCGTGAATTTCAGAAAAAAACCGGCGATCTCCGCGATCAACTTATCAAAAAAGAAAATAGAGAGAATTCCGGAGACGAAACTAAATAGTGTCCGTCCGGGATGTCTTTTTTCCGGAGGGCAAAACCTATCCGTTTTCAAACCTGAAACGGTATGTTCCGAAAACACCGGCAACAAGAACCTTCTTTACCAGGAAACTCACTTTCCACGAACGATGTAACACAACCAGTGTCCCGTTCGGTTAATTGTGGCAGTCAATTAGTGAGGTATCGTGGTTCCTCGCAAGGCGCGAAACAGGGCATAGCAGCGTGTCTCGTTTTGCGCAACACCGCTAGGGGACGCGAGAACCACTAATTACAAAACGGAATTAACCGAACGGGAAGCTAGCCCCAGTGATCCTGGTCAGATAAGATTAACGGCACAGCACATTCAAGCTTAACGGGGCGCGGGAATACGTATAAAAAAAGTTTACTCTCCCCCACTTTTTCGCGATGCCATGCCCGTTATATTTTCAACACCCCTCCTTTAACCATAGAATGCCGAAAAACTTCCCTTTAGGTCGTAACATCAACTCCTTCGCAACAATGGCCACCACCATGACAACAATAGTCACAGAGTGACAATAATTTGCACCACTCCCCTTGCCGCTATCTATTGCCAAAGATATTCACAGCCGGACATCATGTTATTTATCACCCTGACATAATACACTTTTCTCTCAACACATTCATTATTATCTACCGTGACAGCCTTTAGGCACAGAAAATGCTACAGACCTAAAAGACACCTTTTTATAAAAAAAAATTGTCAGTCTTGCTGAAATTTGCTATAAGCATCAACTGTTAGAAAGTTTACAAATCTCGGGAAAACAATATTTTATTAAATATTTCAGAAACATAGGTTGCTCCGGCGTATACCTGCGCATGCCGGCAAGAACTCAAGATTCCTACTGGAGGAACATACAATCATGAAAATCGGAACAAAAATACTGGGTGTCGGCCTGACAGCATTTCTTTCATTTTCATTAATTACAAGTGCGGCGCAGGCGCGCGGCCCTGTAGAGGCTGTAACGCCCCCTGCCGAGGAGGCAATAGCCGGCAACGTGCTTGAAGTCGTCAAGCATCCTGATGGAGACCGAATACTTGTCAGGGTTGACGTGCCGGCACGGACGAGAACCACAACTACCACCCGAGCCAGCCGGGGATCAAGATCAGGCCGGGGAACGGTCGCAAGCCCTGATACCGGAGAGTGGGTAGCCATCCCCCCCCAAGCCGTAAGGGTTGGGCAGGCCGTTTCATTTAAACGCGGGGTTGTCATGGAAAACTACGAGGTCAAGGGGCTTAATAAAACCTTTGACAAAATAATATTTTCTCCGGGCAAGGAATAATACCTTATTTAAACACTATTTCAGATATAAGGCATCGAGTTTCAATTCAAAAAGCAAGAGGGAGTTGAGGAGGAAAAGTCGTGGGGAAACATATCAGGTTCACATGGGCATTATGGGGTGCTCTGATCGTGGGTGCGATAATTGGGTTGGTTCAACCGAACAACGCACTGGCCGCAGTCACAAAAGCGGACTGTCAGAGCTGTCATGCGGCAATTGTCGCAACACCGTCATATGAACATCATACAACGGTGCAATCAAGGATCTTTGGGAACAATCCGGTTGACTGCAAATACTGTCACGTGGCAAAGACCAAAACCTGTACCGATTGCCACAAAACACCGCACGCTGCCGAGCATCAGAAAATTACCGCCATCGAGTGTGCCACCTGCCATAAAGACACCAGCAATGTGGTAACCCTGCACACGGTTCAGCGCCCCTTCAGCTGTAATGCGTGCCATAATGACACGAAATATACCGGTGTCATCTACCTTGACCCCGATCCTGATTGCGCTGACTGCCACGGCACCCTGCAGACAAAACACGGAAATACCCCACACCGCATAACTGCACTTGCCGAATGTTCATCCTGCCACAATACGACCAACATCCCAGGCCAGACGCATCTTAGCTGCGCCTCCTGCCACGCAAGCACCCGTTCCCCGGTCCAGAGTGTAATAACCACACTCATGGCCAACACCAACCCGGCTGCCAGCGTTAACTGTTCCGCGTGCCATACCGCACATCCGATGAGCGTCCACACCATTGCCCAGGTGAACATGTGCGCCACATGCCATACCGCGCTCGATGGAACCATCCAGTCGGTCAAGACCGTGCACAAGGACAGCTGTGCCACCTGCCACGGACCCACCGTCCGCCAGGATGTAAAGAATATCATCGCTGCCAAATCTGCAGATGACTGCTATTCATGTCACGCGGACCATCCGATGTCTGTTCATACCATCACCGAGACAGCATCCTGTAAAGCCTGCCATATCGCTCTGGACGGAACGATTCAGTCGGTCAAAACCGTGCATGCGGACAACTGTGCCACCTGCCACGGACCAAATGTCCGTCAGAACGTCAAGGACATCATCAAGAACAAGGCTGCCGACAACTGCTACTCCTGTCACGGCGACCATCCGATGAGTGTTCATACCATAGATCAGACTGCCTCATGTAAGACCTGCCATACCGTACTCGATGGAACCATCCAGTCGGTAAAGACCGTTCATGCAGACAACTGTGCCACCTGCCACGGACCGAATGTCCGTCAGAACGTCAAGGACATCATCAAGAATAAGGCTGCCGACAACTGCTACTCCTGTCACGGCGACCATCCGATGTCTGTCCATACCATAGACCAGACTGCCTCATGTAAGGCCTGCCATACCGTACTTGATGGAACCATCCAGTCGGTCAAGACCGTGCATGCGGACAACTGTGCCACCTGCCATGGTCCTGCCGTTCGACAGAACGTTAAGGACATCATCAAGAACAAGGCTGCCGACAACTGCTACTCCTGTCACGGCGACCACCCGATGTCAGTCCATACCATCGCCCAGACCGCGTCATGTGCTTCGTGCCATACCGCCCTGGACGGTACCATCCAGTCTGTTAAAACTGTTCATAAAGATGACTGTGCCACCTGTCACGGACCGAATGTACGGGCCGATGTAAAAACCATCATCAAGAACAAGTCTGCTGACAACTGTAATTCCTGTCACGCGGACCACCCGATGTCTGTCCATACCATCGCCCAGACCGCGTCATGTGCTTCGTGCCATACCGCCTTGGACGGTACCATCCAGTCTGTTAAAACTGTTCATAAAGATGACTGTGCCACCTGTCACGGACCGAATGTACGGGCCGATGTAAAAACCATTATCAAGAACAAGTCTGCTGACAACTGTAATTCCTGTCACGCGGACCACCCGATGTCTGTCCATACCATTGACCAGACTGCCTCTTGTAAGGCCTGCCATACCGTGCTGGACGGAACCATTGAGTCAGTCAAGACTGTCCATGCGGACAACTGTGCCACCTGCCACGGACCGAATGTACGGGCCGAGGTGAAAACCATCATCAAGAACAAGGCTGCCGACAACTGCTACTCCTGTCACGGCGACCACCCGATGTCTGTCCATACCAT
>JBFHXP010000012.1:0-38536 GCA_041598875.1 Desulfobulbales bacterium | reverse complement strand
CGTTTCCCGATGAAAACGAATATCGTGACATGGCATTCTCTAGATTGCATCCCGGAAATGTCTGCAAGGTCCCATGGATGATTAACTCAAAGGATGGATTTCTAACGGAAGATCAGAGAGAAGAAATCACTTTTCTCAAGGCTCAGGTCCCCTGCGACAATCAGTACGCCTGTCTTGACAGGAGACTTGAGGAGTTGTGCAGGGCAGAGATTTCAGGCGGCAGTTGCATCTGCCTGGAGGGAGAGACCCATCCCTGCCGACACAAGCAACTCACACAAAACGGTTTTCACTGTCTCTGCGGAATTCGAACAAAAATAGCACGAATTACCCAGGGGTAACTCTCCCCTGCCGACCCTTCCCGCGCTTTTTGTTGCAGATCTCCATGTTCCCGGTTTGCTGCCCAAACCTCCACTGTTGCAGGAAACCTTTTTTTTCTATAGTATGGACCCGTGGCAACCCATCAACCGTCAGGAGATGAAAACAGTGAGGCGCATTCTATGTTCCCTGGTTTCATGGAGGTGTTGCATGGAGGTCTTTCCCCAGGCTTTGCTCGCACTCATCCTGGTGTTCGCTACCGTTGCTCCCCGGTTGAGTCATGCCGAATCCCAGGGAAGGGTTCCTCCCGAGGCCGCCGGCATGGATCAACGGTTTGCGGTTTCTCATTCAGGAACACCCTCCCCGCCCCGGTCACGCCATTCGTTTGACAAACTGTCCCTGGAGTCGGTCGGCATCCGATATGCCACCAATGAAGGCGATAATCTCAAGTCCGACCTGCGTCTGTACGATGTTTTTGCCGGATATCAGCTGCCCTGGAGCCGTTCACTGAATAACAGGATAGATCTCGACGCGCGGCTTACCGTAAGCATCGGTCTGCTTGACGGCAAGGATGACGCGACTATCTATGGTTCTCTGGCGCCGGGATTGGCCTGCACTGACAGGAGTCGAATATTTTTTTTGGAGGCCTCCGCAGGCATTGCCGTGGTCCCCAATTACACCCTGGGACCTGAAGATTTTGGCGGCCCCCTGCAGTTTACCCTGGATGCCGGGCTGGCCTGGAGATTTTATAAAAATCTCAGCCTTGGCTACCGATACTACCATTTTTCCGATGCCGGACTTTACGGCCCGGATAACCGCGGGGTTGACATGCATATGGTTGAATTGACCACCAGATACCTCCGGCGGTAAGCAGTACCTGACAGTGGCATCAATTTTACACCCTGTTGTCATGGCGGTTTCCTGGAAGCCAGGCAGGGCTTCTTTTTTTGCAAACAGCGAGGTTCACTCCACCATGAAAAGTTCTTCATTGCCGGTAATCGTGCTCATCGGACTCTTCTCTCTATTCAGTTGGTCCTGCAGTCAAACAGAAACCACGCCTCCCTTAAAGGTCGTGATCTCCTCCCTTGCCGGATGCGGGTCCACGGCACCAACAATTGACCTGATCAAGGAAACAGCCGATGAGTTGGGCCTTGAGATCGATTTTCACTCTGTCCTGATTTCGACCATGGAAGAGGCGGTGGCCAACCGTCACATTGGCAGCCCCACCATCAGGATCAATGACCTTGATATTGAGCCGGCAGCAAGATCTGTGACGCAGTATGGCCTGGCCTGACGGCGTTACGGGGCATCGGTGGTGCCTTCCCGGGATTTGCTCAGAGCAGCCTTTCTTGAAGTTCTCGCAAGAAAACAGGACCGTTAGTCGTCAAGAAATCTTCACTGCCGGGCATATCTTCAATAGAAATACAGAGATCACCCATGATCAAGAAATCTCCAGAACCTCTCTCTTCAGGACCGCATTGAGAGAAAACCATGCCCTCTTCTCCTCTACTTATCATGATCTCTGACCCCCGGATGTCAGCCCATGATACCGGCGGTGGTCACCACCCTGAAACCGCTTCCCGGCTTGAGGCCATAGATCGCCGGCTGCAAAATGGTTTTTCCGGAGGCATTATTGAAAAAGTAAAATCCCAACCAATTGACCGCCAGTTGCTTCTCGCCTTTCACCGGGAAGAGTATCTCTTTCGTTTTGAGGAAAGAGCCCTTTCCGGACACTCTTATCTCGGCCATCCTGATAATCAGATAAATCATGCGTCCTACGATGCCGCCATGGTCTCTGCCGGCGCTGGTGTTGTCGGTATTGATCTTCTCGAAAACAGGGATATAAAATCTGTTTTCTGCTGCACAAGACCACCGGGGCATCATGCGGAGCGGGCCATGGCGCTTGGTTTTTGTTTTTTTAATAACTGCGCGGTCGCGGCACGATACTGGCAGCAACGGTATAACAGGCGTCGGATATTGATCCTTGACATAGACGCCCACCATGGAAACGGTATTCAGGCCGCCTTTGAAGAAGACCCGGAGGTCCTCTATGTGAGCATCCACGAGCACCCCTCCTTCAGTTTCCCTGGTACCGGTTTTGCTGAAGAGAACGGCAGCGGTTCCGGGAAAGGAATGGTGCTGAATATTCCCCTTTTACCCGGGGCCGGCGATAATGAGGTGTTGGATGCAATTACAGAAAAGGTTGGTCCGGCAATAATTGCTTTTGAGCCGGAGGCGATACTCGTAGCCGCAGGATTTGATGGTCATCGCCAAGATGACATGTCCGGGCTCAACTATTCAACGGATCTCTTCCTCCAGCTTGGATTGTCCATCGGAAAATGGGCCGAACAGTTTTCATGCGGTAAAGTACTCTCGATTCTCGAAGGTGGCTATCATCTTGACAGCCTGGCCGAGAGTGTCGAGGCCTATTTAATTGGATTAACCTCCCCATAGAGAGCAGGCCATGCAAGTCACAAAATATATGAGCACCCCTGTCATTACCGTCACCCCGGAAACCACCCTTGCGGAGGTGTACAGAATTTTCCGCAGGGGAACATTCCGGCACCTGCCTGTGGCTGACCCGGCCGGTCGCCTGATCGGGATGGTGACTGATCGCGACATGCGTTCCGCCCTGCCGTCATCACTTGGCATGACGGAAAAACAGAGAGAAGATGCTGGAAGTTCAATTGTTGTCGAGCAGTTCATGAGTCGCGTTCTGCGGTCACTTCAACCGACATCAACCCTTGATGATGCCCTTCTGCTTCTGGACCGTGATTCAATCGGCGCGGTACCGGTTATTGATGAAAACAGGGTAATACGGGGAATTTTTTCGATTCGGGATTTACTGCGTGCGTATAAAAAACTATTCAGCGTGGGGGAAAAAGGATTCGCGCTCATTACTGTTATTGCTGATAACCAACCCAAGGCCTTAAGCCGGATTACCAGGATTATAGAAGATATGGATCTGACCGTTTCCAGGCTCGTTCTTGTCCCGGGAGATTCCACCGAACCATCGAAAATTCATATCCGCATCAACACCCTGAATATTCCCGCTGTCCGCAAGACCTTGTTGGCAGCTGGCTTTCAACCGGTTTTACCGGATTGTGACACCAGTTGTTAAATTTCACCATGAGGGTTCCGGCATGCTTGATTCTCTGTTTTTTCCATCAACCATCTGCATCATAGGCGCGTCACGTTCCCCCGGCAAGGTGGGGCATGATATCGTGGCCAACCTGATAAACAGCGGTTTTACTGGAACTGTTGTCCCGGTCAATCCCACGGCATCGGAACTCTTGGGACTTCGTTGCTATCCCAGCCTCTCTGAATTCGGCGCCCAGGTAGATCTTTCGATTATTGCCGTGCCCAAAGAGAAGGTGAGCGATGCGGTAAGGAGTTCTCTCAAGGCTGGATGTGGCGCAATTATTGTTGTTACAGCGGGATTTCGGGAAACCGGGCCGGAGGGTATTGCCAGGGAGCGGGAGCTTGTCGGTCTCTGTCGGGGTCAAAACGTCCGCATGCTCGGTCCCAATTGCCTGGGAATCATTAACACCGAGAATGCGATGAACGCCTCGTTCGCCGGGATAATGCCGGATAAAGGCACAATATCGGTAGTGTCTCAGTCCGGGGCGCTCTGCACCGCTATTCTTGACCAGGCCGCCAGCCGTCACATGGGATTAGCCAAGATGGTAAGCATCGGCAACAAGGCGGATCTTACTGAGGCGGATTTTTTAATGGCCCTGGGAAAAGATCCCCAGACCGAAGTGATTATCGCCTATTTGGAAGACATTGTCCATGGTGATACCTTTGTCAAGGCGGCATCTGAGGCCTCATCGCGAAAACCGGTCATAATTTTAAAGTCCGGCACAACAAGCGCCGGACAGAAGGCGGCCTCTTCTCACACCGGAGTACTGGCGGGCGCTGATATCGGCTATGGTGCCGCGTTCAAACGTTCCGGTGTCATTCGTGCCGAGACCTTTGAATCCCTTTTTGATTATGCCACCGCCTTTGCCCTGCAACCGCTGCCAAAAGGCAAACGGGTGCTCATCATCACCAATGCCGGCGGGCCCGGCACCATGGCCGCGGATGCCGTGGAAAAAAGCGGCATGGAGGTCGCGGTTCTCGACCGGAACACCTGTGCCGCGCTTCGTGCTCAATTACCTGTTTCCGCCAGTGTGGCAAATCCAGTTGATGTGTTAGGTGACGCGGAACCCCAACGGTATGCTGACGCGATAACTGCCGCTCAGGATGATGAATCTGTGGATGCGATAATTGTCATCCTCACCCCCCAGGCCATGACCAGGCCCGCGGATACCGCCAGGGCAATTGCCAGTTCTCTCAAGGGCGATAAGCCGGTTATGGCAGCCTTTATGGGAGGTCGGGACGTCATGCCGGGCAGAGAGGAGTTGGTAACAGCCGGACTGCCTGATTATCCATCTCCTGAGCGCGCGGTCTCGGCACTGAAGGCGATGTATGAGTACGCGTCATGGCGGCAGCGTCCACCCCGGATTGTCACCCGTTTCCGGGTCAATCGGCGAAGGGTGGAGCGGATCATCACCAGGCGTCTTCGCACCGGGCGGCTCCATCTAGGCGAGGTAAAGGCAAAAAGTATTCTCCAGGCGTACGGATTTCAGGTTCCGCATGGTTTTCTGACAACATCTCCGCAAGAGGCGATGGAAGCAGCTGAGCGGATCGGGTATCCGGTGGCAATGAAAATTGTCTCACCAGATATTATTCACAAGAGTGATCTTGGCGGGGTCCGTTTGAATATTGCCAACCGTAATGATGTTGTTGACGCCTTTGATCTGATGATGCTCCGGATACGGCAGCGGGTGCCTGATGCCGATATAGAGGGCATCTACGTTGAAAAAATGCTTGATAAGGGACTGGAAGTTATTATCGGTATGAGTCGCGACCCCCAGTTCGGACCGATGCTGATGTTCGGCCTTGGTGGAATATTTGTCGAGGTGATGAAGGATGTGACCTTTCATCTGGCACCGATTACTGCTGACGAGGCGGTTCAGATGCTGATGGCGACCAGATCCTATGAAATTCTGGAGGGAAAACGCGGCCAGAAAGGAGTTGATCTCATGGCCATTGCCAATGGGCTGCAGAGAATCAGTCAGCTGACCACTGATTTTCCCGAGATCAGTGAACTTGATATTAATCCGTTTATTGTCGGTGAATTCGGTACCGAAGCGGTGGTCGCTGATGCCAGGATGACCTTATACCCGGCAGACCGTCAGGACAGGGGGAAATAGCCATGGAAAATACGGGATATGATACCGAGTGGCAGAAAAAATATGAAGATATGGTTCTTTCCCCCCGGAACGCGGTGGCCAAAATCCGTCCGGGCCAGCGAATATTTATCGGCACTGCCTGCGCGGAGCCGATAGAGCTGGTCCAGGCCCTTACTGACAGGGCCGGTGAGCTTTCGGATATTGAAATAATCCAGTTGCTCACCAAGGGGGATGCCCCCTATGCCAGCAGCAACCTCTCCGAGTGTTTTACGGTTAACAGTTTTTTTATCGGCAAGAATATCCGCCAGCATATTCAAAAAGGATTGGGTGACTATACGCCGATGCTGCTTTCCGATATTCCGCGCCTCTTCAGTTCCGGACGCCTGCCCATTGATGTGGCGCTCATCCAGGCAACCCCTCCTGACGCGCGCGGCAAGGTAAGTCTTGGCATTTCCGTGGATATTGTTAAAAGTGCCGCGGAAAACGCCTCCCTTGTCATTGCCCAGATAAACCCCCAGATGCCGAGAACCCATGGTGACAGTTGTCTTGATATCTACGATCTTGATATCCTGGTTCCGGTTGATCGGCCGATTATTGAACGCGAGAGTGAGCCGATCAGGGACGAGACACTCCGTATCGGGGAAAATATCGCCGCCCTGGTCAAGGACGGTTCAACAGTGGAATTCGGTATTGGCAGCATCCCCCAGTCCCTGGTCAGTTTTTTACGGGCCAAAAAGGATCTTGGAATTCACACCGAGATGCTCACCGACAGCATTGTTGATCTTATTGAATCCGGCGCGGTAACCGGGAAACGGAAGACCCTTGACAGGGGGAAAGTTGTCGCGAGTTTCTGCATGGGGACCAGGAGGCTGTATGAGTATGTTCATGACAATCCCCTCTTTTCCTTCCGGCCCACCGAATATGTCAATGATACCTATATAATTGCCAGGCAGCACAAGATGGTGGCAATCAACATGGCACTGGAGGTGGATCTTACCGGCCAGGTCTGTGCTGATTCGCTGGGCTCACAGTTCTATTCCGGAATCGGCGGCCAGGTCGATTTCAACCGGGGCGCGGCCCAAAGTAAGGGTGGTAAAGCGGTTATCGCCCTGCCGTCGACCGCGGACAGTGGAAAGGTTTCGAGAATTGTCACCAGGCTTACTCCCGGAGCCGGAGTGGTAACCACCCGGGGAGAAGCGCATTATATCGTTACCGAGCATGGTGTTGCCTATCTCCATGGCAAAAGTATTCAGGAACGGGCCCTGGCCCTGATCAGTATTGCCCACCCGAAATTTCGCGAACAGCTTTTTCGCGAGGCCCTGGAGGCAAAGTATGTGCATCAGGAACTGGCTGAAGTCGATGGCCGTTTTGTGGTGCCTTCCCATGAAATGAACACCTCACTGCTCCTTGAAGATGGAACCCAGATAAATTTCAGGCCGGTAAAACTTACCGACGAGCCGTTAATGCGCGATCTGCATTACGATTTGTCGCAGGAGACCCTTTATTACCGGTTCATGAGCAGAAGCACCCGGTTCGGTCACCGACAGATCCAGAACTTTGTCTATATCGATCATCGTAAGGATGTGGCGATTGTCGGTACTCTGCCCGAGGCTCACGGTGAAGATATCATCGCTGTGGGGCGGTATTACCTTGATGAGAAGAGTAACCGGGCGGAAGTAGCCTTTGTGATCCGGGACGACTGGCAGAACCGTCATATTGGTTCGTTTCTTTTGCGCCATCTCATTACCATGGCCAAACGAAGTGGTATTTTCGGATTTACCGCTGAGGTATTACGGGAGAACAAGAGAATGCAGGCGATCTTCAACCATTGCGGTCTCAAGGTAACCAGCCGCCTGGAGGATGATGTGTACAGTTTTCAGATTGATTTTGACTAATGTATTGTTTTCCTATTGCAGATCCTTGGTTTCCTCGGGATCGACAAGGTGGGCTACCCCCTGCTCTTCTTCCAGTTTTTCAAGCTGTTCCCGCACCTCATGTTCGCTCAGATCCAGGGCGTCGGCAAGGGAACTTATATCATAGCATGGCCTGCCGTCTTCGGTGTAACGCGACGGCTTGAGGTCGGGAAAATAACGGCCGGTTGCCGTGTCGGCCGCCTGGATCAGCACATCACGTACTCCGGGCGGGCCATAAAGGATCAGCCACTTGACCGCATCTGCCCAGGTGCGGCTGTCAACCGTTTCATTGCCCAGGACCTCCAGGGCCATTTCCTGTGTCCATTGATCCTTGAAATCCATCAATCACTCTTTCCTGTTTGAAAACTATTTATGGATGATCAGTCTTTCGCCGGGATAAAGATGCCTGGCTTCCTTGATATCGTTCCATGCAAGAAGCTTGGACAGGCTGACCTTGAATTGCGCGGCAACAGCGGTGAGGGTGTCACCACTCTGCACGGTATAGACAAGTTTTTTGTTCTGCGCGGGTATGCGGGCTGAAAGGGAAGAGAATCGGGCGTGGAAATTTTCAGCGCTTCCCTTGGGAATGGCAATCATCCGGTTGCCGCGCCCAAGATAGCTCTGCCGGATTTCCGGATTAAGATCCCTGATTTCCTTGTAATACGAACCGGCGGCCTCGGCGATAAGGCGGATCGGAACATTGTCGGCGTTGGAGAGAATGACATGGTCAACCTCGATCGGCGGATAATAGTCGGACCGGTCAAGGGAAATGCCAAATCGGGCCGGATCAGAAAAAATACTCTTTACCGCTAGAATCTTGGGAATGTATGCCTCTGTTTCATCAAAAATATCAACCTGATAATAGTTGTCAACCCCCTGATCATTGAGGGCCGCCTGCAGCCGTTCCTCCCCCATATTATATGCTGCTGCGGCAAGTGACCAGGAGCCGAACTGTTGATGGAGATCGTTAAGATACCGGACCGCCGCCTTGGTGGAGAGCTGCAGGTTCCTCCTCTCGTCAATATTCTCGTTTATGGTCAGGCCATACCTGATTCCGGTTTCCTTGATGAACTGCCAGAAACCCACCGCCCCCTTGGAGGATCCTGCTGAAGAGCGCAGGCTGCTCTCAACGACCACGAGATACTTGAGATCCTCGGGCATGTTGTTTTCCTGGAGGATTTTTTCAATGACCTGGAAATGCCGCCCGCTCCGTTTGATCCAGAGCGTGATCTGGGGCAGATCCCCCCCCAGCACCAGCAGTTCTTTGTCGAGCCGTTCGCGGATGTCGCGGTTGTCCAGCGGGACCGGTTCTCCGCAGAAGGTCAGTGTTCCCTTGATACTCGATATATCCGGCAACCCGGCCGCAGTCGCGTGCCGGAAGGAAATGACGCCCATGAAAAGAAGAAATGCAACACAGAGTCTACTGCTGATACGCATGATGAATCCTGATACGAAAGGTGGTTGAATATGGATTTACCCACTGGAATCACGCTCATTCGTGTCCGTCTGGAAAGTCCTTTTTTCCAAACGGCTACACCTCTCCATTACCGGATGTACACGAATTGGGTTACAAGACAAAATACCCTAATTAAGCCCACAGGGCAAAATATTCCAAAATTGGCAGGCAACCACATGGGAAGAACAGCGAGACACCAGGGACTTGGAGGTGTGTCTTTCCAAGCCCCTGATGAGAAAGCATCCGTTGCGGATGGAGATGAAGAGATTGGTGGCGAGTCCGGATGAAGGTCAGTGAAGGGGCAATGCGTTATTTTCATATACCCGCATTGCCGCATCAACCACATCCGAGTCATAGAACGTCCCTTTGTTTGCGCAGAGTTCCAGCATCGCCTCATTTACACCGATGGCTGCGCGATATGGCCGGTGTGATGCCATGGCCTCGATCACATCGGCAACCGCAATCACACGCGCCTCCATGAGAATACTGTCGCCCTTGAGTTTGTTGGGATAACCTGAGCCGTCCATCCGTTCGTGATGCTGGAGTACGATCTGGGCGATTGGCCATTCAAAATCTATCCCCTTGAGACTTTCGAATCCCGCGGAAGGATGATTTTTGATCAGGGAAAATTCCATATCGTTGATTTTACCAGGTTTGGCGAGAATTTCCGCTGGAATTGATATCTTCCCGAGGTCATGAACCACACCGGCCATTCGGATTCCATCTATCTGGTCTTCACTCAGGTTCATTTCCATGGCAATGGCACGGGCGATCTGGGTAGTTCTCTTCTGGTGGCCGGCAGTATACGCATCTCTAGCCTCAACCGTCCTGGCCATGGCCTGAATGGTGCCACCGAGAATTTTCCTGAGCCTGACAACCCCTTCTTCCCTTTCCATTCCGGCATGATAACTTAAGGAAATATCGCGAGATATTTTCACAACAGCGTCAGGGCGACCCTCATGGTCGAGGAAGGCGGGATACGATACACAGTTAAAATAGACAGTATCGTTGTTTCTGCCCACAACCTCGACATCTGCAGAATGTTTTTTGCCGTCAGCCAGGGTTTTTTGCACCATGCAGGCTTCGATGGGGCATGGTATTGATAATCCCCGAAATGCCTGGAAACATTTTTTCCCCTCTATATCGGTACCAAAAATATTTTTCGAACTCTCACTGGCAGTGAGCACGGTCAGGTCTTTATTGATAAGATCGACGCATTCATCCACCTTGCCAAGCATTGCCCGGAGATTGTTCACTTCCCGGGTGAGTCTGGACTCGGACTCCTTCAATCTCTTCAACTCGGCATTAATTTCAAATTGTCTGTCCATCTCTTCATTTACCCCCATGAATCATCCTTAAAAAGCCCTGTAAAGTAGTATGCGCAGTGTCGGTAATTTTTTAAATGCACTTCCCAAAAGGGATGGTGGCAATATCCTGAAAATTACTTTGCCTGAATCCCCTTTCTGAAGAACACATGTTCCGTATTGGAGAGGATTTTGCTGAAAATACGCTGGATATGTTGACTACCGCCGTGGGTTTGCCCATGGAGTTGAGGAGTGCGGGGTGAGATGAACTGTGTAAATATACAGTATCGTGATTTTCAGCACGAATCTCCAGGTCCCGCTCATGGGACAACCCGTCACGCAATGTCTGTTGCACGATGCACGACGTGCTGGGACAGGGGCAGTTCAGGCCTCGATACACCTCGTAGCATTTTCGCCCTATCATCTGGAGATGTTCCAGATCATCGGAGTTCCCGCTGGTGCTGAGGACATTAAGCTCCTGGTCAATGAGGAAAACATGATCTTCCATGTGGTTCATTTTCATGGTGTCACGGTCTGTTCTGTTTTTTTTCCCATTCATGATCCAGACGCCGGTCCTGCCCGCCATCACTTTTGCGGTGATCGAATTACACATCATGAGTATCTCTTTTTTTAATTATTTCTGTGATGGGCAGCGCCGCGATATCAACCAGCTGGCAGCGACTGACGTCCTCCTTGTCCAGAAGATCAATTATCCGTGAAAACGAATTTTCTATGAATTGCCTGGTGTTGCCACGCCTGCGATAGACACCGAAGAGCAGTCGCTCCGCATCTTCATGTCCGAGTTTGGCGATGACGTTTTTGGTCGTCCAGATCGCCCCATCGCGGGCAAAATCAGACAAACGTCCGGTATAATTTATGGAATCTCCAAGGGCGGTGAATTCAACAGCGGATGCGGAATGGATTGCCCCGAAAAATTCCTGACCCTCATTGATGGCAATATTAAGAAGGAGTTCATTGTTCCAGTTTTTTCGTCTTTTCCACTCCTCGCTGAAGGCCAGCATTCGCTCGCGCAATTCAAGGGCACAGTCTATGGCGTTCAGGACATAATTGATGCCAGGTCTTTTTATGAAATAGTAGAGCATCCCGTCACCTGCGTGTTTGCCATAGATACCGTTGAATTTTTCAAATGAATGACCAACGATTCGCCAGAGCCCGTTTATAAGCTCGAAATACTCCTCCGGCGGCAGTTCGGCGCTGATTCTGACCGAATCCTGGAGATCGGCGACAAGCACACAGAGAGAGACCAGTGAAGGCATGCGCATGGATAAAAGTTCACGAATAACCTTTCCCCGCTGCTGGAGCATTCCAAGAATATCGGAGTTGAGTCGATCGTTTTCGATATAGACGACAAAGGTTCCCTCCCGGAATGACATGGTGTGGATCGTGTATGGACGATGTGATCCATCCTCTGCCTTCATGTTGAAAGGAACGCTGGTTGCCGGAGCACTGCCCTCTTCCGGGGCGCGGGAGTACATCTCCCGGAGCAGATGCACTTCCCTTTGGGATATGCCCTTGTACAGATCGTAAAAATGTTCCGGAGAAAGTGGGGATTTGATGAAGGACATATGGAGGGCAACCAGTTCCTGCCAGTTTTTTATATGGTCATGGAACTGCCAGTCGAACATCAGGCGGAATATGTTGCGGTTCTGGATGTCTGTGATTGAGCGGATTTTACCGTTAAAGATCAATTCTTCGGCCTGGGTGTTGATCCATTCGATTTCGTAGTTGCGGTTGACAAGATAGGCCGGGGAATCGATATCACTTACGGTCAGGTTCAGTTCGGAAGTGTGGAGCGGGTTTTGTTCAATACCCCGGATCTGGCCTTGAGCAATATTGTCACCAGAATCTTTCAGGCGTCGGGAACGGGGAGGTTCGTCGATTTCATCAATCGGTATGCCTGAAAGTCTCTGTGCAATTTCTTCCATTGAAAGTCCTTCGCTTTTTAGACATTTAACCTGTTCAATTCTTTCAATGGCGGTCTCTGGGAAAAAACCTATTTTTTTTGCCCCGGCCTGATCGGCACCCGCCCTTCTGACATCAGGTTTCGGCAGTATGCCCATCTTTATGTAATTGTTGAGAGTAGCTCTTGATATTCCCGTTTTTTCGAATATTTCCTTACTAGAAATCACGTCGACCCTCCGGCCTTTCGACCATTAGTTTTATCCTGGTTGCTGCCCGGAAGAAAAAGTCCGCCTTCTTGGCGCGACAACTACTTAGACAGTAACAGGATGGTGTGCTAGACACTGAAACACCTCAGTATGGACAGTGTCAAGAAAAAAATGAACAGTTCGTGCTATTTTTTTGTACTGTATAATTCTTTTCAGGTCCGCCATGGCCGTGACCACTGTTCTTATTGGCTCTTTCCAGTTGATCGAGTGGCTGTTTTTGTCGATTTTTCATTTAAATAGAGGCTTAATGTCATGTGTCTTTCTGGTGATGGGGAGCAGGCCGGGTCAAGGTGGACAGTAACCTGTTTAGTGTGTAGCAGTGTTTTGTACTGTATAATTGGTCTCCATCCAGAAACAGACAATTTTGATAAAGATCCAGGAGATCAAGGAAGTCTGAGCAGGCGTACCGAACTACGGCGAGCACATACTTCTGCGGATCAACTACCGAGATTTTTTAAAAATGGCGTTTCCGGATGAAAACCAGTTAGGTCCGGGTCAGGAGAAGATGCGGCCGGATGGATGGCAGAGTGAAAAAAGGGGCAGAGGAAATTTCCTGAAAACTTTCTATTCGTGGAAACAAGGGGTCAATTGTTGCCGAAATGGTAAAGCAGAGGAGAAGCGTGAGATGTCCGTGCGGACGTGGCCTGGCAGGAGATTGAAAGAGGAAAATGAACCGTTTCCGGCCCTACCCGGTGCAATTTAACTGTTTTTGTACTGTCAACACACTGGAATGTTTGTGAAAAATCAGGACAACCTGCGGTCATATCTCGATGACTGGTGGCGAAAAACCACCTGCCGGAAAAAATCGATCAGATCCTGACGTCTGGAGGACATTTTGACCTGTTCTGGTATGAGGGTGGAGATCGGGGTGCGCAAGACCCCCATCTTGTACTCTATGTGCGCTGCAAAGCGATTGTCGAGATACCACGCATAGGTAAGCCCGAAGAGAAGCCCCGGTGGGGTAAACCCCTCATTGCCGTTGATAAGACGGGTATAGTGATTCTCCCTGGTCCTGGAACGAACCATACGCACAAGACCGAGATACCAGTCCAGTTCATTCTGGTTGAGAAAAGATGCATACGTCCCTGCAGGACGAACATGCAGGTGATACACCTTGCCGAGAAAGGCCCCCTGCCCGTTGATTTCCTCCATTTTCTTTTCTTCAGCATAATCTCCGAGCAGAGACTGGCCCAGGGCGACGAGAAACACCACCTCAAACCGGCCGCTGTCAGTGATGATATCACGGCGAATCTTGATCATGCCGTCAATGGGGTCAAAAAAGGAGAGCACGTTGTCCCATTGCTGGCATCTTGACCAGGCGGCTGCATCAATAAGATGAACTCCCCTCACATTGTCCAGATGTGAGATGCGTATATCCCAGTGCCGCCAGAGTATTTCGAGCATGGTTTCCAAGAGTTGGGTTTCAGGTAATGGGGTATCCCCCCTGACCTGCCATGACCGGATTCGATGCGCAAAGGCGCTGAATCGTTCGCTGGAACTGCATTCCTCAAAATCGGATACCCATGCCCCGGGAGGAGTGTTCGCGGGTAAGCGACTCTCCGTCCAATTCTCAATTGAAGTCGGTATCTGGTTGCGGATCGCCCACAGGGTCTTGACGGCCAGCGCTAATCCCTCGGGATCATGCTGGATTATTCTTCTTTCGTGCAGGGCGGTCTGGGAAAATATCCCAGCCTCGACAACTGCAAAACCAAGATCCCGTACTCGTTGTCTGTCAAGATAGATGGGCACCTTCCCTTCCATGGCATAATTCTGGAGAATGGAACCGGGGATGTCGCGAAACCCAAGGGTAAGGATACAGTGAAAAAGATCGCGCACCCCGCCGGGAATGTTCCGATGATACGCCTTGATCAAATCAGATACATGAAAACGGCGCTTGGGGTCATCGCGTACAAGATCGGTTTCCCCCTTCTGTACCCAGAGATTTGCCACCAGCATTTTCAGTGCTTTTTTATTCCTGCGAATTGCGTCGGCCACATCAGGAACCTGTAGAATGGGAATGGTGCTGGTGTAGAGGCTCCCAGGGGCAAAAACAATGATATCAGCTTGTTGTAATGTGTTCAGCACCTGTTTTGGCACCAAGGGGGCAGCCGCAAACTTTACAAATACCCGATCGACCGGAAACCCCCGTTGCGCGTTTCCGGATTTATACTCTCCGGTTACGAGAACACCATTGCTGTACAGTACCTGCAACCTCGCAGGGGTTGAGGTAACCGGCAGAACAGGGCATGCGCCTATCATGCGGCCAAGCTCGTTAATTCCTTGGATTATCGGACACTCTTCTTTGGTGACTCCCCCTGTCTCGGCGTGTTTGATCGCTGAGGCGAGTATCAGGTTGCCGAGACAGTGGTGGCGCTGGAGGGACGAGGAGAATTCCTGATCTGTAAAGAGGGTGTCGAGAAGTATTGTTATATATGTGCTGAGGGCAGGCGGAAGGGAATCAAGGGAGATTCCAGACTGGTCGAGGAGTTCTTCTCTTGACCCTGGGGGGGTGCTGAAACGGAGATTGAAGATGGCATGGAGCGTGGCCGCAACCAGTTTGATTTCCGTCTCACCCAGGGAGTAGCGGGTTTTCAGGTTTTTTTCCTGGATTGCCGAGACCAGCACATGGCGCAGATCACCCAGACCGATTAAGGGAAAATCCTTAAGCAGTTCACCGGTCGATCCACCGTCATCGGTTACACAGACTATGGCCGAGGTTTGGGCAAACGTCTCCTTGATGCCCCGAAAGGGGGCCTCTTCCCATCCCGGTGCCCTGCTGTCCCCGCCAAGAATATTTGAAAGCCCGGTTCCCCCGCCGATTACCACGATCCTGACCCGGTCGGAGGTGTGGCGGGCGAGCATGCTGGCAAGCTCGTCAAGATCAGCTGCCACCGTATTTTCCAGTCCCGGAGGAGTTCCATGAAGGGCAAGCTCTATCAGCTTTTCCGGGAGCTCCTCTCGGGGCAAGAAGTCAAGAGGGGTGAGTTTCCTCCTGTGCAGCCTTTTCAGGCAGGCACCTATGGTGGATGGAGTATTCGGCCTGTCCGATGCCATGGACCCTCGCCTGAGAAAATGGTTATCGTTACGCCGGGCAGTCTCATGTGCACGAGAACCGCCCGGCTGAATATGGGCGTTACAGACCGGTCGCAGCCATCTGGCCCTGCACTGCGGTTACTGATATCGCCATCGCCGCCTTTTCCTCTTCGGTCAATTCAAACTCAAGGATCCGTTCGACACCCCCTGCCCCCAGCACCACCGGAACCCCGAGAAAACAGCCGGAAATACCAAATTCTCCTTCCAGGTAGGCGGCACACGGCAAGACCCGCTTCTGGTCAAAGAGAATGGCTTCCGCCATCTCCACGGCGGAAAGGCCCGGCGTAAAAAAGGCGCTGCCTGTTTTGAGATGGTTGACAATCTCTATGCCGCCCTGCTGGGTTCTGGTAACGATCTCGGCAATTTTATCGTGAGAAAGCAGATCGGTTACCGGTACGCCGGATACATTGGCAAGCCTCACCAGGGGAATCATGTTGTCGCCATGGATACCCATGACCATGGCACTGACATCCCTGGGAGAGACCCCGATGGCATCGGCAAGAAAGGTGCGGTATCTGGCGGAATCAAGGACGCCTGCCATGCCGATTATCCGGTTGCGGGGAAGTCCTGAAACCTTGAAAGCTGTGTACACCATCGCATCGATCGGATTGGTGACCACGATCATCATGCAGTCCGGCGAATGGCTCACCGCCTCTTCAGCGCATGACTTGACAATGGCAACGTTCTTGGCCAGAAGATCATCGCGCGACATTCCCGGTTTCCGGGCCAGGCCAGCGCAGATGATCACCACGTCCGATCCGGCGGTATCGGCATACTCATTGGTTCCCTTGACGGAATAGGAAAAACCGTCAACCGGTCCGGACTGCCAGAGGTCAAGGGCCTTGCCCTGGGGAACTCCCTCCATCACGTCCAGCAGGACAACATCGCCAAGATTGCGGGTCATGGCCCAGTGGGCTGCAGTGGCGCCCACATTTCCCGCGCCAATAATGGTAATTTTTTTTCGCATCGGATTCCTCGTCTCTTTTTTTGTTCTGGTTTGTATTTGCGTGCAGTCACCGATAGTCCGGATTGATCCTGATCTCGAGTCTGGCGGGATCGCCTCCTGCACTGATGCGTGTCTCACGCGGATTGTCGCATCATCGCCTCAACCCGGGCTACGTCCTGAGGGGTGTCAACCTCTATGGAATCATGCTCGGTGAGCACCACCTTGATGGTATACCCGTACTCAAGGGCACGGAGCTGTTCAAGTTTTTCGAACCGTTCCCATTCCCCTTCCGGCAGGCCGACAAAGGTGAGCAGAAACCCTTTTCTATAGGCATAGAAGCCGAGATGCTTGTAGTAGGTCGGCATGTTCTCTGATCCCGGGTCCCTCTGAAAGGGAATGGGGGATCTGGAAAAATAAAGTGCCCTGCCATTTCTGTCAAACACGGTCTTTACATGGTTGGGGTCATGGATCTCTTCGGGGCGGATGATCTTATAAATCAGGGTGGACATGGGCAGCGCCGGGTCAATGAGCAGCGGACGGGCGACCTGCTCGATCACCTCGGCCGGAAAAAGGGGCTGGTCTCCCTGGATATTGACCACCACATCCTGCTCCGGGATATCAAGCAGGGTCGCCGCCTCTGCCAGGCGGTCGGTTCCCGAGGCATGGTCCGGTCGGGTCATCACCACCTCGCCACCAAAACCGCGGACACAGCGCGCTATCCGTTCGTCATCGGTTGCAACCACTACCCTGGAAAGAAGGGGCACTGATCTGGCGCGATGGTAGACGTGCTCTATCATCGGCCGGCCCATGATCGGGGCAATGGGCTTGCCTTCAAAACGGTTGGAATGATAGCGGGCCGGGATAATGGCCACCACTTTCGGCTGTAACTTATGCTCAAGATCCATTATGCTCTCAACAGTATATCTTATTCACACTACAGATAACGACATCATGCCTGATTCTTCAAACAAAACGACGGTGGCCGTGGCCGTGGAATCACCGGACTTCAAGAGCGTTGGCCTTGGCCTTGCCCGCACTCTTGACCTGGAACTGACCTCGGTTTCTGACACCTCGTGCCGGTTTCTCCTCGTTGTCACCGAAAACCGGCTGGAGTTGCGGGAATCCGGCCGATCGGCAGTCGGGCCCCTGTTTATTGATTTTGTCGGTGGCGCTCTTGGCTACCGGCGAGTGCACGGCGGAGGCCGTAAACAACCGCTGGCCCGGGCCATGGGCATTAAGGGCGGATACCGGCCCTCGATAATTGATGCCACCGCTGGGCTTGGCCGCGATTCCTTTGTCCTGGCCAGTCTCGGTTGCAGGGTAACCCTGATTGAACGCTCACCGGTCATGGCCGCCCTGGTAAGGGATGGCATCGAGCGGGCGGCACAAGACCAGGGAACCACGGCTGTTGCCGCGGCGATGTACTTGATGGAGGGTGACAGCACCAGCCTTTTGCAGGACCCCTCAATGGCTCCGGCTGATGTCGTTTATCTCGACCCGATGTATCCCCATCGCAGCAAGAGCGCCCTGGTAAAAAAAGAGATGCGCCTGATCAGGGACCTGGTTGGCGACGACGAGGATGCCCCTGCCCTGTTTGAGGCGTCCCTGGCCGCGGCCACCCGGAGGGTGGTTGTTAAAAGGCCGATCCAGGCCCCGTCCATTTCCAGCAGTAAGCCAATAAGCATGACCGTTGCCGGAAAAAATCATCGCTACGACATCTATCTCAAATAAATCCTGAAACCGTGGCGAAAAAGGTGTCTTTACAGTACAGCGGCCGCCTTTTTCATGGCAGCGCCAATTTCAGCGATCCGTTCCGCACTCATATTGATCATCACCTGATAGACAAGGAGACGGTCAATGATCGCGGCGGATGCCGGAAGCGCTGCCGCATCATAGACCACCCTGCGGCGGCCATCCTCTGCCGTAAATGGCCATCCTCCCTTTGCAAGGGTGGAGCCGTTCAAGAGATGTTCCCACTTCGGGTAATAGTGCCAGCTGTTTTCGGCAAAACTGATCGCCCCGGCCTTGTTTTCCCGAAGAACGGTATTCACCTTGCGGGCGGACTGGGCATCGGGGAGAAAAAATGCGATAAAGGTGGCGGTATCCCCATCTTCATCAACAAGTGTGCGGAAAGAGACCCCGGGCAGGACTGAAATCGCCTCTTTCAGGGCCGCTTTATTCTTTTTCTGGGCACCGATCATCGAGTCTAGCTTGGCCAGTTGCGCCAGGCCGATTGCCCCCTGCAACTCCATCATTCGGTAGTTAAAACCGACAAAACTCCTGCCCTCCCCACCCCGGCCGCCAGGGTTGACCACATGGTCATGTCCGTGGTCGTGGTATTCGGACATGTCGCGCCACAGCTTTTCATCATCAGTGACAATCATCCCGCCTTCACCGGTGGTCATGGTCTTTACCGCATCGAACGAGAAAGTGCCGCAGGAGCCGAAGGATCCCAGCCTTTTTCCCTTTACCGTCCCGCCCGCGGCCTGGGCCGTGTCCTCGAGAACAACGATATTATGACGATCGGCAACCGCCTTGATTTCCTCTATCCTGGCGGCAGCGCCCAGCATATGGACCGGGATGATTACCCGGGTCCGGGCGGTAATCTTCTTTTCAAGATCAACCGGATCCATGTTCAGGGTCTGGTCCACCTCGGTGAAAACCGGAATGGCTCCCAGGTCAAGAATCGCCTCCCAGGTGGCAACAAAGGTAAAGCACTGGGTGATGACCTCATCGCCGGGGCCAACTCCCAGGGCAGCCAGGGCGACCTTGAGCGCAGCGGTTCCGGAGGTGACCGCCTGGCCGTGGGATGTTCCGCAATACCGTGCAAATGCCTGTTCAAAGTTCCTGACCTTATACACGCCCCGGCGCTGTTCGCCGAACTCATAGCGGAAAAGGACCCCGGTCTCCAGGACCTCGTTGATCTCCTTTTTTTCCTCTGCGCCAAACACCTCGAAACCAGGCATCTTATTGCTCCTTTTGTGTTGTATCAGGCTCAGTCAGTGTCCGTCCGGAAAGTCTTTTGTTCCGGAGGGCAACACCTATCCGTTTTCAAACCGGAAACAGCCAGTTTTTGTCTGTCTACCGATACAGCCAGTTTTTGTCTGTCTACCGATACAGCCAGTTTTTGATCCGGTTCGCCCCGTCAACCAGAACCACCTTGGGCTCATGGACAGCAACCTCTTCTTCACTATAAAGGGCGTAGCTGACAATGATGATCAGGTCGCCGACCGCGCCTTTCCGGGCTGCGGCACCGTTTAAGCCGATCACCCCGGAACCGGGCTTGCCGGGAATGGCATAGGTGTCGAATCGTTCGCCGTTATAGATATTATAGACCTTCACCTGTTCGAAATCATGAAGGCCGACAGCCTTCATCAGCTCTTTGTCAATGGTCAGGCTGCCTTCATAATTGAGGTCCGCCTCGGTGACCGTGGCCCGATGAATTTTCGATTTCAGCATGGTACATATCATTTTCAAGTATCTCCTGAAAACAGTGAACCGTTGTCAATCAGTCGGGTCCGGCCGACCTTGACCGCCAGCACAAGACGGCTGGCGCGGTTCACCATGGTTTGTTCTGTTAAGTCCTGTGCGTCAACAAATGTGATATATTCAGCCTCCACCCCATTGATGGAGGAAATTTCCCGGAAAAGAACGGAGCGGAGAAAGGAACATTCTTTTTCCCCGCCGCGAACCAGATCCCGGGCCTTTTCAATTGCCCTGTAGAGGCAGGTGGCATTTTTTCGTTCCGTGGCCGAAAGATAGGAGTTACGGGAACTCATGGCCAGTCCGTCCGGTTCTCGTACTATCGGGTGGCCGATTACCCGGATATCCCAGGCAAGATCCGCCACCATCCTGCGGATGACCGCGAGCTGCTGAAAGTCCTTTTCACCAAATACCGCAACCTGCGGCCGGACCAGGTTAAAGAGTTTGGCCACCACCGTGGCCACCCCCTTGAAATGGCCGGGGCGCCGGCCGCCGCACAGGCCCTGGCTCACCTGATCAACCGTAATCGTCGTCTGAAAACCCTCTGGATATATGGTCTCGGCCTCTGGGGCAAAAAGCACCGCTGCCCCGTTTTTCTGTGCCAGTTCGGCATCGTGCTCAAAATTCCGCGGATACTTTTCCAGATCTTCACCTGGACCGAACTGGATGGGGTTGACAAAAAGGCTGACCACCACGTGGTCAGCCTCTTCAGAGGCCCGGTTCATGAGGGCCAGGTGGCCATGATGAAAAAAGCCCATGGTGGGAACCAGGGCAATGCTCTGTCCCCGGGCGATCATCTCTTTGGCCCAGGCGTTCATCGCCGGAGGGGTACGGATAATATCCATGATCGGCTGGAACTACTGCGCTGTTGCGGGAAGATCAACAAGTTGAGCAAGTTTGCTGGTAATCAGTGCACTCTCTCCGGCCGGGAGCCCCTCTTCGGATGCCAGATATTCCTCATAGGCCTTTTTCGCCTCCGCCATATTGTTCTTGAGTTCGTAGATCCGGCCCATTCCCTTGAGCCCTTCTCCAGAAAAACCGGGAGATTTGCTCAGAGTTTTATAGGCATCCAGGGCCAGGTCGGTCTCATTTCCGGATTCCAGGACCTTGGCGTATGCCAGACGAACAACCGGGGTGAGCGGGTTGTCGGTGTCAAGATCGTCAAGGACGGCCTTGTACCTGTCACGGGCCTCTGGGAATTTTTTTTCCTGGTACGCAATGTTGGCAAGCTCTATCCGGCTCCAGAGGGCCGATGTTGTCCTGCCATACTCTTTTTCTACCTTGACCAGGGCCGCGATGCGACTCTGATCATCTTTCAGTTCCAGGGCCGCGGTCAATTCCGTTGCCGCCAGATCGCGCTGCTTTTCAGTGTAATAGTCGAAAAAAATCCAGGCCAGGGAGAAAAACACCACGCCTATGCCGGCAATTTCAAGATGTTTTTTATACTGACGAACAAAAGAGATCACCTGAGGAGGAAGATTGAGTTCTTCCAGCACCCCCCTTTTTGCCTCGGGATTTATGGTTACGGCCTGCAGGTTCTTTTTGCTGAATGCGCTCGGTTGATCCGCCATAATAGGTACCTGGTACTGGTTGTCGGATAGACAGCTTCTGGTGCATGATTTACACCGCTACGGATAAATACCATATTATACCTCTGTCATATAAAAAAATCACCTTTCATTTGCCATGATGGAGAAGCGGGTAAAAGTCGATGACCGGTCCGCACAAAGTATGGTATGAGCATTTTCATGATTGAGCTTCCCACCCCGAAAATTTTTACGGTTTCCGAGATGACCCGTTCGATAAAGGTGCTTCTTGAAACCGAATTCCCCTTTGTCACGGTGACCGGCGAGGTCTCCAACCTGCGCCAGCCTTTTTCCGGCCATATCTATTTCACCCTCAAGGATGAGGGCGCTCAGATTCAGGCGGTTCTTTTTAAACAACAACAGCGCTACAGCACCACCCCTACCAGGGATGGGGATCAGGTCATCTGCAGGGGGCGAATAGCGGTATATGAACCCCGGGGCAGTTATCAGATGATTGTCGACTTCATCGAGGCGAAAGGGGTCGGCCTGTTGCAGGTGGAGTTCGAGGCGTGCAAACAGAAACTTGCGGCTGAGGGTCTTTTTGACAGGAAACACAAGCAGAAGATTCCTCTGCTCCCGGAGCGGGTGGCCCTTGTCACCTCCCCTTCCGGCGCGGCTGTCCATGATTTTCTCGTTGTGGCCTCCAAACGGTTTCCTTCAATGCCAGTGGAAATCGTTCCGGTGGCGGTGCAGGGTGAAAACGCGGCCCAGGAGATCAGGGCCGCCCTGGCAGCTCTCAACAGGCGGGAAGATATCTCGGTAATTGTTCTCTGCCGGGGAGGCGGATCACTTGAGGATCTCTGGCCTTTTAACAATGAACAGCTGGCCCGGGCGATTTTCGCCTCGACAATTCCGGTGGTCAGTGCGGTTGGCCATGAAATCGATTTCACGATCGCCGACTTTGTCGCCGATCTCCGCGCTCCGACACCGTCTGCGGCCGCGGAGATGATCATTCCCGACCGTGTACAGCTTTTGGAAAGAGTGGCTTCCCTGGGCTACCGGTTGAGCCGGATGATAAACGACCAGCTCGTGACACTGGCCCGCCGGGTTCAGACGCAACAGCGCATCCTGGGAGATCCCCGCGCCCTGCTCACCAATTATACTCTTCGCCTGGATCATCAGTCACTGGCCATGGTCCATGCCATTACCAGAAAAACAGAGGGATTGCAGCGCCGCATGGGGATCATATCCTCTCATCTCCAGAAAGAAAACCCTGCCCACCGGATTGCTGCGCAGGGGCAGCATTTAAGTGATGTGATCCGCCGGATGCGGCTGGCTGGGAAAATGGTCGTTTCCCGTAAACAGAACGAGGTGCGGCAGGTGGTCGCGGTTCTTGAGGCAATGGGGCCGGAGAGGGTGCTGGGCCGCGGGTACGCCATCGTCCGGGACATCGGGTCTATGGCGGTACTCCGGAGCGTTGACCAGACCGCGCCGGGAAAAAACGTTGCTGTCCAGCTCCATGACGGAAAGCTCTTGTGCGAGGTCAAGGAGCTGCAGGGTGAGGAGAGGCCGGAGTGAACGATTCCTTATGTGTCTTTTGCCGTATGGCAGACAAAGCAGCCGCAGCCGGGGTTGGCCCCGTCATCGATGTTGCAGCCGTTTTCGTAGTCCCAGCGGAGCATGTCTGGATAGGGAGATCCATGGGCCCGATGGCAGGAAAGGCACATGACCACGTCTGAACCAGGGACCATGTTCGGGGTATTCTGGGCCGCGGCGGTTATGCCGACCTTGGCCACCGGGGCAATGGGGCTGTAGGTGGTTGCCGCGCTGTACTCACCGCTGTTGGGGATCGGCACATCGGAGGGATGCCTGAGCCAGGCGGTTCTGGCAACGTACAGGCCGCGGGTGGCCGAGCTTACGTTCAGGTCGGTCATGTATCCGTGAAACCTCTGGTGGCAGCCGACACAGAGCTGGCCGATGGCCTGGTTGGCAAGCCCGGCCCCCATCCCTCCGGAGTTATACTCCGCTGCGGTGCCGTTATAGCCGTTGTGATCAGCGACGGAAACGGTCTGTTCCCAGTCCGGGTCCTCAATGCCGATGATCCCGGCATTGGTCACATTGGTGTCGGAAAGGGCCATTTCCATGGTTGAGCCGAGAAAACGGTACCAGCCGTCATCCTTGCCGACAACCACATTGCCGGAACCGGGAGCATGGTGCCGCGCCACATGGCAGGACTCGCAACCGCCGTTTTCATACCCGAAAGCGCCATAGTCTCCAGCTGCCTGGGTTAGAGTACTGTGGCAAGGCCCGCACCCCGCGCTCGGTGGTCCGGGAGGTCCGGCTAGCAGTGGGTCTGCAGCGGAAATATCCCGGACATTATGGCCCTTGGTCGGGTCATTACCGCCGGCGGTGGCCACCCAGTAAAAATTGCCCCCAGCCAGGGGGGTGCTGGCCGTTGCCGCTCCGGTGGGAGCCGAGGTGTTAAAGACTATGGGGATTTTCATGGTGCCGATGGTGACAATGGTGTCTGTACCGGTATTGGAATGACAGCCGACACAATCGGAGGTGAGCAGCCGGCTTCTCGGTGTTGTTGTCGCCCCGCCGGTGAGAACTCCCCCCGTCCATCTGGCCCCTGACCCGGCGTGAACCTGGGCGGTGCTGTTCTGGCTGTTGTGCATGGTATGACAGGTGGCGCAGTGTCCGGAAACGCCGGCCTCCAGGGCTACAGGATAGAGCCACGGAATTATCGCAAAAAGGATCGAAATGGTCAGGGTTGCCAGGAAGCGGTGGCCAGTCTGCAAATTCTTGATACAATCCATATTCATTCAAACAAACCTACGATTAGATAGAGGCCATCCGGTTCCCACTGGTCAGTGAGGAAAACTATCGATCCAGTTTTTTTGCAAAGCGTGCGCCAAATCATACATTTTTATTTGAAAATCTTCATGACAACCGGTAGGGGGAGCGGTGCGTCAAACCCCTGCGGGTAAAAAATGTATACAAGAATAATGTATTTATAGCAAGCGCCGAGATCTCTTTTCAATTTAAGCTGACACCAGTCGTCACTTTGCGGCAAAATCCGTCACTTTTTTTCAGTTAAGAGTATTCATCCATGTACTTTATTAGTCTCGCATCAAGGTTAAAAACACCGTCTTTAGACGGTCAGCTTACAGCCAGTGGTAAGTTTGTTGTCCAGTCACAAAGGGACAACAAATATACTACTTCCAAGTAACTTACGCTTAACTGGTTGAAATAGCTTGGTTCAGTTTTTTAAAAAGAATGTCGAATATCGAACAAGGAATTTCGAATCATGAAGTTTATTACGGTCTGTGGTTTCAATCTTGACCCGTGAAAATAATCTGTTGTTATCCCTGCTTCTTGCTGAAAGACGCTTTGCTGTGGTAGAGTGCTACTCTGGGAGTCAATCCGGCCATTCGGTTTCCATCGGATCACGCGGTGCGCCATTCCAACCCGCGGCCCTGTCGCACGCGGAAATCAGGCGGGAGTTTATGGCCCGCCGCGACCAGCATGACCCCACACTTTGCATCCTGTTTCCACCGACCAACCCCTTGACCCGGAAGGAGTGGAACTATGCGTGGTACAATCTGTCCTGTCCTTGTAATCCTCTTTTCTCTTCAGGGTATTTTTTCACATGCAGCAGGAACGGATGACCGCGCCTTCCTGGTCTGGAAGGGATGCAGTGTCACCAAACTTGCCTTTATGCAGGAATGCGCCGCTGCCTATACAAAAAAAACCGGAGTTGTCATTAAACTGGTCGGCGGCGGCGCCACCCTCGGAATCCGGGCCACCGTTGCCGGCGAGGCGGATCTGGGCGGCTCCTGTCGTCCTCCCCGGTCAGACATATTTCCGGAATATGAATCAGGCACAGTTCTTTTTCCCGTGGCCTGGGATGCCATCTGTTTTATCACCCACCCCGATAACCCGGTTGACTCAATATCTTCAGAGCAGGCGAGAAAGGTTCTGACCGGGGAGATAACCTCGTGGAAAGAATTGGGTGGGCCGGACCAAAAGATCCTTCTCATCTATCGACACCAGACCGAAGAGGGCCGTTTTTCCGGAGTCGGCTATATGACCCGCAGGCTTCTTTTTAATGATCTTGATGTCAACTACACCACCAGGGCGCTTCATTTCCGGGACTCTGCCCTGGTGGAAAAAAATGTCGAAAATTTCAAGTGGTCCATAGCCCCGGATGGATATTCCAGTGCGCACAAGCGGCAGGTGAAAATCCTGGCCATGGACACCATTCCCTGCACCCAGGAGACGATACGAAGCGGTGAATATCCCTACTACCGGCCCCTCTACCTGGTCACCCGCGGCAGGCCCGAGGGGAAGGTCAAGGATTTTATTGACTGGATTCTCAGCCCTGAAGGTCAGTCGATTATCAGTGCCCAGGGTACGGTGAGCATGAGCGAAGGGCATCTGCTCGCGGACAGGTTCCGGTACTGGGAGCAGACAGAGCTCCTTGCCGTTCCTCTACCCCTAAAACAGCCAGGGGATTCGCCGTGAGACTTCTTTACAGGTTTCATCTGGTTATTATCCTGCCAACGGTACTCTGCCTGGTTGTTCTCTCCGCCTTTCTGTATCAGTTGAGCAGCCGGGCGCTGATAAAGGAAAAGGATCGCGCCCTTCAACTCTCTGTCTGGCATGCCAGACACCTCATGGAGGCCAGTCTCAACCGGGTGAAGAATGATATATCCACCCTGCTGGCCGGCCGGCTTCTGGAAAAATATTTCATGTATGCGGATGTGGGCGAGCATGATTATGTTGAAGATGTCCGGGCGACCCTTGAAGAAAGTTTTCTTGCCGTAAGCAGGAATCGGTCGGAATATGCCAGCCTCAGGATTTTTACTACCACCGGCGAGGGAATCGTCAATATTACCGACCAGCGGTATAACTACCATCTTCCCGATATCTCCCGGGCGGAGTGGTTTTCCTCATCACTCTCACTCGAACCGGGAGTGTTCCACGTTTCCCGGGTGATGCCGTGCGAAGAACACCAACTCCCTTCCATCACCACCAGCCTTCTCTGGTTTCATCACGGCAAGCCCCGGGCAGTGGTCAGCATTCAGATTCATTGCCAGACTTTTTTCGGCCCGGTTCTCCGGGAAATCGGATTGGGGCGAGACAGCAGAATCATGCTGGTTGACTCGCAGGGGAACATTCTTGCCCATGACGATGTTGTCTCACCGGCCAGGAAGAATCTTGCCTCGGGTTTTATTGATAATCTCGATAGCAGCAGGGGTTCGGTAATGTCATGGGCTACCGGACCGGATAACGATCACCTGCGATTCACCTCCCTGGCGCTTCACTCAACCGATGCCATCCTCTTTGCCACCCAGCCGCTCATCGGGGCCATGACCTCTTCCTCCGACCTCAAGGCCCGTCTGGCCGGAATTACGCTTGTGGTTGCCCTCTGCCTGATCATTTTTATTTTCTATGCGGTCAGGTCAATAACCGGACCATTGGAGGATCTTGAAAGAACCACCCGGGAGATTGCCCGGGGTCATCTCGGCGCCCGGGCCGGCACCACTGGAAAGGATGAAATCGGCAGCCTGGCCTGCTCGTTGAACCAGATGGCCGACACTCTGCAAAAGGGCCATAACGAACTGAAAGATGAGATTCTGGAAAGAAGGAAGGCGCAACAGGATCGAGAAAAATTGATTGCTGAACTAAAAAATGCCCTGGCGCAGGTGAAAACCTTGAGCGGATTTCTGCCGATCTGCGCCTCGTGCAAGAAAATCCGTGATGACCAGGGGTACTGGAATCAGATAGAGATCTATATCCGGGAACGTTCCAATGCGGAATTCAGCCATGGTATCTGTCCGGAGTGCGCCAAAAAGTTCTATCCTGATTTTGCTCAACGCCAGCAAGAATAATTGCCTTTTCGTTCCCGGCGGGTATAGTGTTTTGTGTGCGGTCGGGCATCTGTTCAATACATCTATTCCAGGTGGGTACACGATCGTTTCCATTTCGGAAAAGGAAAAGGCTGTTGCCGGATGACAATTCATAGAGGGAGGGAAAGCCATGGGTGGACATGCGCATGAGCATGAGGAAGACCATTCGGTCTGTGTAAAGGTAGGGGTTTTTTTCATCTGCACGGTGATTGTGCTCTACCTGCTCGCGGTCTGAAAGGGGCGGTTTGCCGGACAAACCCAATTCCTCATCAGGGCAGCCGCCCCCCCCCGATCGACCGGGGCGCGGCTGCCTTTTTCTTTTATCCGCGGCGGATCATGGGGTCCCCTGCCTTCGTTCTTCCTCATACCTGATCACCATGTCCTTGCCCATGGATTTAGCCTGGTACATGGCGTGATCGGCCCGGGCCAGGAGGGCCAGCGCGTCCAGGTCGCTCTGATAAGCGGCAAGTCCCACACTGACGGTACGTGACTCTGATAGCGGTTTCCCCGAATCAGTTGTCACGGTGAACTTCATTTCCCTGAACCCTTTGCGGATTCTCTCGGCAATGATATAGCTGATGGTCTGGTCGGTATCAGGCAGGACCACGACAAACTCCTCTCCGCCATAGCGAAATGCACGGTCGGTTTTCCGTAAACATTCTTTTAATAGATTTCCCATGGCGGACAGCACCTTGTCCCCTTCCAGGTGGCCATAGGTATCGTTAAATGATTTAAAATTATCCACATCCAGAAGAAGAACGGAAAAGTGATACCTCCCGCGGGAACTGCGGGCAACCTCATCCTCCAGCACGGTAAAGAGGTAATGCCTGTTGTAAAGGCCGGTGAGCTTGTCGGTAATTACCATCATCTGAATCTCTCGATTCTTGGAATCAAGACTCTCCAGTGAGGCGGTCAGCTCCCGGTTGAGATACTCAATTTTTTTGATATCCTCCAGGGTCCGGAATTTCTGTTTGCGCAGAAGGTAAAGCATGTTGTTCAGGTGTTCTCCTAGTTCCTCGACAATGGTCGGGCAGGCATTTTTAAACACTTCGCAGAGGGAGCAGGAACTGTACTTTTCAGCAAATGAGCCCTGAACCCTGCCGCCGCAGTAGGTCCCGGCCTTCTGCCAGCACCGTTCGTGATTTTTTTTAAAGCTGGGGCACTCCTTCTTGCCGCAGCCCTTCTCTGTCCAGCATTCCTTGAGATATGGATTTTCAAAGATAACGGAATCATCGACAATCGCCTGCTCAAAGAGAGGCAGTATTTCTCTTCTGATCCGGTCAAGCAGATGTGTTTCGGTGATTTTTTCAGTTTCACTCATGTGTAGTCTCCTTTCAAGGTGAACAAAAAATCCAATCCAATTCCAGACCTTAAATACTTTTCGTCTTTGCCGGCAAAACAGATGTTCCGGTGAGTTGAACTCACCCCGGACATATCATCGTCTCTTTTCGGAACAGATCATATTACTCGATCTGATGCTGGTTGACGCCGTTTTCACACCAGGTCTTTTTCTGAATTACGGTTGCGGCGAGAATCCGGTCATTTTCCGGCAGGCTCTCGCGGGAGTGTTCACTGTGATAAAGATGATAGGCAATGGCGTTGAATCTGAGGTTGCGTCTGGCCACCCCATGGTGAAGCAGTCTGGCTGCAAACTCGCTGTCCTCACGGCCCCAGCCGACAAAATCCTCATTAAAGCCGTTGACGGCAATACCGTCTTTTTTCCAGAAGGCAAAATTGCATGTCCTGACACCGGGAAGATCTTCACGGGTCCGGGAAAAAAGGCGCGCCAGGAAAGTTGAGCGGATACAGTTTTTCCGGTTCCCCACCCCTGCAGCCAGAAAAGAAAAATCTCTCTTTTGGGAAGAGATCATTTGCCGTGTTATCCGTTCGTCAAGAAGTGTCCGGGATCCCTGAACAAAATATCCCGGTTGGGCCCAGTGGGCATGGTCTTCGATGAAATGTCTTTCCAGGAGCATGTCGCCGTCTATATAGACAAGATAGTCACCGCGGGCCATGGCCATGGCCCGGTTTCTTGAACGGGCTGCCCGGAATCCCCTGTCCTGCTGCCAGGAATGGAGCACCGGCACGGAAGAGGTCTCGGCGAAACTCCGGACCAGATTTCCTGTTTCCGGACCTGACCCGTCATCGGCAACAATGATTTCCAGGGGGGGCAGACTCTGGTCAAAGCCGCTGGCAAGGACCAACCCCAGGGCATCGGGACGGTTGAAGGTGGTGATGACGAGTGAAATCCGCATCATATATTCCGGTTGGATTGTGACGCCAGTTCACGGTACAACGCCTCGTAATCATCGGCGCACGACTGCCAGGTGTGTTCTTCCGCGGTCCGTCTCGCCCGTGTGCCGGTCGCGCTGTCTTCAGCGGCGCCAAGCGCCCTGGCTATGACCCCAGCGAGTTCAGATGGTTCGCTGAACAGGAATCCGTTTTTTCCGTCTTCTATCAGGGATGAGGCCCCGGCCCCGGAGTGGGTGACCGTCACCAGGCCGCAGGCCATGGCCTCAAGCACGGTCATGCCAAAGGCCTCGGATCGGGTCGGCAGGGCCACCACATCGGCCATGGCGTAATAGGGCCGGACATCGGTGGCAAGACCGGTAAAATCCACCCGGCCGGCCAGACCGCATTTTTCGGCCATTTCCCTATAATACTCGTGGTTTTCCCCCCGGCCCACCACAACGAGCCGCACCCCGTCAGGTATTGCCGGCAGGAGAAGATCAAGCCCCTTGCGCCGAAATTCGGTGCCGACAAAGAGGATCACCCTCTCACGGGACGAGATATTCGCCCTGGACCGGATTTCTTCTCTGTTCTCCCTTATCCAGCCAGGATGAAAAAAGTCGGCATCCACACCCGGGGTGATTACCGCTATCCGGTCATCTCTCTTGTAATGTCTCCTGGTATCTTCGCGGATTACATCGGACACCGCAACCAGATTCGCTGCGGCCATCATTTTTTTTTCGAGCCAGAGATGGAGCCAGCTGCGCGGGGTAAGATAGACCTGAACTATTCGTTTCCACAAGGAAAAATCAAGATAGCCCGCGCCACGGAAACAGAAGCTGTGCAGGGTGGCGATATCCGCGGGAATCGGGCCCCGTTCGTGGGTGTGAATGACATCATAGCCACGCGATGCGAGCATCCTGTTGGCCAGGGCGGCAAAGGAATAGAGGGCAAATGCGCTGGAAAACATCCATTTTTCAGGGACCCGGTAGAGGGTCATTCCCACGGTCAGCGACTCGTCCACCTCCCGGGTATAGAGATCAATGGAGTGGCCTTTTTCCAGGAGCCTGCGGGCGACCTCCACGGCGTAGCGCTGGGATCCTCCGCTGGTCACAAAACTCTTGATGAGGATCGCGATTTTCAGTCTACCACTCCCATTGGCCATGGCATCTCCTCTTTTCACTCCTTGCGGGCAACACAGGTAATGTAATCGGACAGGCACCGCGCCCGGACAAAAGAGGCCGCCACCCGAGACAAGGGATTTGTGCCGCCTTTCTTCACCGTGTGCGACCAGGATTCAAAAAACAGGGACTGATAGCCGCATTTCTGGAGCAATCTGCTCAAGCTGGCCCGGTTAAATGAAAAGATATGCCAGGGAAAGCCGAAATGTTTGAAATCGCATTTTTTTAGGCCTTTCCGGCAGAGGAAGGTCTTCCAGCGGTCGGAGATTCCCTCGAAGTTTGGAACCTGGAGAAAAAGAAAACCGCCATCATCGGTGAGACCCGCGCACCGCCTGATCATATCAACCGGATCATAGACATGCTCGAGCACATCCCAGAGCACTATTCCCCTGTACCGGTATCCCGGGGAAAAATTCTCGATCAGGGTGTTATGGATCACCGGGGCCTTGATCCTCTCACGGGCCAGATCGGCAAGCATCCGGCTGGGCTCCATCCCCTCCACCCGGTAGCCCTGTTCCGTGGCCTCCCTGCAGAAAAAACCCATGGAACATCCCACGTCAAGAACCCGGTCTTCCTTGTCCAGGTATCGGCGGATCAGATCCACCTTGAGCTGTGATGTGACAAAACTTTCATGGCCGGAGATTTTCCATTTATCGTAGGACCAGTCCGAGAACATGGAAAAATCCTTCTGGTTGATAAATGCCGGATTCTCATAGATGGCGAGAAGTGATTGCCGGGTAAATCGAGGCGAGGCGTACATGATCTCGCAGGTCGGGCATTGCCATATCGACACCCCGTTTTTCTTGCGATAGACAAGGGTCGGAGGCGGCGGTTCCGGCAAGCAGACCGGGCAGGAGACCTCTTCGCTCTTGCCGCTGAATCCGCTGCATGTCAGTGTGTTTGCGTCGTGTTCCGGGTCCATTTTTTATATTTTCCGCAGGTAGACGATCATCTCGTGGCCGCGGTTGAAGAATTTTGCCGGTGCGGCGCAGAGTTCGGAAGCGAGCTTGGCCAACCGATACAGGGGATATGCAATCTCCCCTTTTTCGTAAAAACCCACCGAATGGGTGTGCATATCCGCCACTTCAAATCCGGAGCGTTGGGCCACAAGGCGCATGGAATATGGGTTGTAGAAACTGACATGCCCCCCGTGCATGGCAATGGAGAAATAAAACCATCGGCCCTTCATGAAGCGGACCGTCCAGCTTGCGGTATTGCCGGTACGCAGAACCAGGCAGCCGCCCGGCTTGAGGATTCGATGACATTCATCCAGTAATTGCAACGGTTGCCGGAGATGTTCGATGACCTCAAAAAGGGTCAGGGCGTCAAATGACCCATCGGCAAACCCGACATCCTCAAGAAATCCCTGGTGCACGGTGAGCCCGGCGGCCCTGGCGGTTTCCACCGGCTCGGCGGCAGGCTCCACCCCCTCGGCGGTGCCCCCGTTTTTCCGCACCGCGTCAACAAACGCGCCGCTAGAGCAGCCGATGTCAAGCAGACGGATAGCGCGGCGATCCATGTTGAGAATCTTTTCAATTTTATTAAGAATCCTTCCGCTCTGCTGCAGCAGCCGGCGGGCAGCACCCCCCGTGGGCCAGGTCCCTCTGGGCGCGTTGAACTCCTTCATCGATTGCTGGTACCGTTCCCCGGTGCACTGGCTGACCAGCTGGCCACAGGCGGTGCACCGGAGAAGCGCGCCCTCTGAGACAAGAATATCCGTGGGCTCAAAGGAGGCTGCACAGCCCACCGGACATTTTTCAATATATGGCTTTGTCGAAGTATTCATACGCGCGCCCGATGGGTTTCAGGATACTGTTTTTCCCTGAGTAGATCATTCACCGCCCTGATAACATCATTGCCTTTAATACCTCTCATGCACTCCCGGATGGGACACTGCCGCTTCATGCAGGGGCTGCATCCCATTTCCACTCGAATCACCCTGTGCCGGTCTCCATAGGGACCGGTGCGCCAGGGGGCGGTGGGACCGAAAAGCGCCACCACCGGGGTACCCGTGGCCGCGGCAATATGCATGGGGCCGGTATCGGTGGAAATCACCACCGCGGCCCGGGCGTAGATGGCAGCAAGCACCTTCAAAGAGGTGGCGCCGGCGAGATTAACCGCCCCATTTCCCTGGTTGTTCATTGCCGCGCGAATTCTCTCAATCACCGGATAATCAGCCTTGCTTCCCGTAAACACCACCTTGTTTCCATCGGCAAGCAACTGGTCGGCAACCGCGGAAAATCCCTCTTCCTGCCAGAGCTTGGTCTCCCAGGTGGCCACCGGATTTATCGCCACCAGAGAATCCGTCTCACCGACGGAATGTCCGGCCAGCACTTGTCCCGCAGTTTCTGCCGCGTCTTTTGTCACCGGTAAACGGTACTCAATGTCTTTGCAGGAAACACCGATGGCCTCAAGGAGTTTCATCTCCCGGAGCACCGCGTGCTGGTCCATGGATACCGGCGGGATTCGTTCATTGAGAAAAATATAGCTGCACTCAGAGTGTTCCATGCCGCGGCCAAACCCCACCTTGCGTCGTCCCCGGGCCAGCATCACAAAAACACCGCTTTTCAGAAGATTCTGAAAGTCAATGACAAGATCGTATTCCCTCTTGCGAAGCAGCCTGACAAATGCAACAAACTCACCCAGGGCCGCGATCCGGTCAGGGCCGCTGCGCAGCCTGTCTGCCCACGCCTTGCGTCTGGACACGAGAACCCGGTCAAGATCCGGGTGGCCGGTGATAAGATCCGCGGCCGCCTCCTCCACCAGCCAGTCAATGCGGGCATCGGGATAGGCACGACGCAGGGCGGCAAGGGCAGGCAGGGTATGGGTGACATCGCCGATGGCGCTGGTCTTGACAATAAGGATATTCACGATGCGCCGGCATTCCTCTGGTTTTGCCTTGTTTCCGGACGGGTGACGGGGGCGCAGTCAGGCAGATGCCATTCCGCCTTCATTTCATGGAGCTTGGCATAGCGGTAAAAGGTGCCCTCGAAATTACCCAGGGCAATGATAAAACCGGGCCAGCCGTCAAGAATTCCCCGTTTCATGATATAGTGCTGGATAAAGGACCAGGCGCCATGGATAAAGGCGGTAAACATGGTCGCCGTCCTGCCTTTTTCCGCGAGTTTGATCGCGCCCAGGGTCGAGTATTTGTTCGCCTTATGAAGTATCTCCTCAAGGTTTTTGAAGGGGACCTGCCAGATGGCATTTTTCAGGGTGCCCAGCGGTTTTGCGGTATGAAGTTCATACCCTTCATGGACCTGCTCAAGGGTGTAGGAAAGCGCGTTTTTTCTAAAGAGCTGGGGTTGGCGGAAATTGGGATAAAATCCGGAGTGTCTGATCCAGTGGCCCATAAAATAATTCCTCCGCGGCACCCGGAAGACGTCGTGGTGCGGATTGCTGCTGATCAGCGCCAGTATCTCGTCGCGTACCTCAGGGGTACACCGTTCATCGGAGTCAAGGCTGAAGATCCACTCATGAGTGCATGCGGCCAGGGCCTGGTTGCGAAGGTCGCCAAAGCCCTTGAACTCCACCTGGACGACCCTGGCCCCCATGGACCGGGCAATCTCCGCGGTCCGGTCGGTGCTGTGGGAGTCGACCAGAAGAATCTCGTCGGCCCAGAGCACGCTGTTGACGGCAGAGGCGATTTTTTCCTGCTCATTATAGGCGATGATATAGGCGGTGATCTTTTCCATCAGCTTTTTTCTCCGTCAGCCTGTAACTGCGCGATAACCCAAAGAACCGCATCGTAAAGATCCTCTGCCACATGGGTGGGCACAACCGTTTCCCGGGGGCCGATATAGCGGTAATCTCCCCGGCCATATCCGGTCAGGACCAGCACCGGGGTGGCATTGCAGGCGGCAGCGCATTTCAGATCGGACCAGCGATCGCCGATCACAAAAGAACGGGAGAGGTCCAGGTCAAGATCAGCGGCGGCCCGGACCAGAAGACCTGTTTTTGGTTTTCGGCAATCGCATGCCGCGCGCAGATGAGCCACTTTTGCCTCGGGATGATGGGGGCAGATGTAGATCCCGTCGACATGGGCGCCGTGCTCGGCAAGTCCCTCTTTCATCCTGGCGTGGACCAGGTCGAGCAATTCCTCAGGGAAGTATCCCCGGGCAAGACCTGACTGGTTGGTCACCACGACTGCGGGAATCCGCTGTTCATTCAGCAGGCGGATCGCCTCCGCGGCCCTTGGCAGGAGGTGAAAGCGGGATTCATGGTTAATATAGCCCATCTGCTCGTTGATGGTTCCATCTCGGTCGAGAAAGACCGCGGGACGTGTCATGATGTTGCCTCCTGTCCGCCACTGCGGAGAAGATCCCGGATTTGATCGGCCACCTCGCTGCTGGATATTTCGGTCATGCAGCGGAAATCAGTCTTGCAGTGGGTCTTAAGACAGGGGCTGCACGAAATTTCCTTACGGATTATCCGGCTTGAATCTGAGTAAGGGCCGGTGGTTACCGGATTGGTGGAACCGAAAATCGCCGCGGTCGGGGTACCCAGGGCGGCGCTCACATGCATGAGCCCGGAGTCGTTGGTCACAAAGACTCTACATGACTCGATCAGGGCCATGGCCTGGGCCAGGGTTGTTCTGCCTGTGACATCAAAGACATGCCCACCTGCCGCACCGATAATCTGTTTTGCCGTATCCCGGTCGGCGTCAGTGCCAAAGACAAAAACCCTTCCCCCGATCTGGTTGACGACCTCGCGGGCCAGTTCTGCAAAGCTTTCCGCTGGCCAGCGCTTGGCCGGGCCGTAGGCCGCTCCGGGATTGAAACCAATAACCGGCCGCTCCGCGTCGCCGTTTGTGGCGAGAAAATCCCGGGCCCAGGTCCTGTCCTGAGCAGAGAGGTTCAAGTAGAGTGAATCCTTGCCCGGGGTCAGGCCGAGATCCTGGAGAAGGCCCTGGTAATAGTGGACCTGATGGACTTTTTTTCTTTCCCTGGGCAGTTTAATCCCATGGGTAAGGAGAAGACCGCGACCGTCAGTGGTGTATCCAGCCCGTACCGGTATTCCGGCAAGGGCGGTGATCAGGGCAGCCTCAAAGGCATTCTGCAGCAGGATGGTCGCGTCGAAGTGCTGGTTGCGGAGATCCCCAGCCAGCCGCAGACGTCCTGAAAAACCGGCGTGATGTCCGTTTTTCTGATAGAGGAAAATATGGTCCACATGGGGACTTGCCGAAAAGACATCAGCAACCCATGGCAGGGCAAGCAGGGTGATTTCAGCCTTGGGAAAATTTTCTCTGATGGTCCGGACCGCGGGGGTGGTCATGATCGCATCGCCGATCCAGTTGGTGGAACGGATCAGTATCTTTTCAGGATCTATGTCGACGAGTCTCTTGGCCATGGCGTGTCACGGGTCGCCTTATTATTAATGGACGACAAAAAAAATCCGCCCTGCCCGCAAGGCATGGCGTCATGATAATCAGTGGCCCAAAGATACACGTTTTTGAGAAAAGAGCAAAGGATGGAAACGAGCCAGCAGGGGTAAGGACAAACAACAGCAAAAGTTGACCACCACACCGAGATGGCTAAGTCAAAAAGTTCGATATACAGGTAAGCGAACCTGTGAGACTCCGAGGCGTGGTGTTTTGACCAGTCCCGAGACTATATATAAGGTATGTCGAGGGGCTGGGCAAAATCCACAACGCAGTAGATCGGACTTTTTACGACGCCATCAAAAATGGGCAGGGGACTCGGTTTCATTGAGCCAGGCCATGTATTTGGCCACCCCCTCTTCAACGGTGAGAAAGGGTGCGGTCCAGCCCGCGGCCCGCAGCAGGGAGTTGTCCGCCTCGGTGAAATTCTGATACCTGCCCCGGAGGTGATCGGGAAAGGGAACGTATTCAATTTCGCCACGGCGATGATAGGCGATAACCGACCTGGCCACGTCGTTAAAGGGCTGACTGCGACCGGTACCGACATTGAAGATTCCTGAAGTGTCGGGGCGGTCAAGAAACCAGAGGTTCACCGCCGCCACATCACCGACATAGATGAAATCCCGGCGCTGTTCGCCATCGCCAAACCCATCGGTACCTTTGAAAAGCTTCGGGTTTTCAGCACGTTTCATCTGGTTGTTAAGGTGGAATGCCACGCTTGACATGCTTTTCTTGTGGGCCTCGCGAGGGCCGTAGACATTGAAATAGCGGAAGCCCGCAATCTGGCTCTCCGCCTCGGGCAGGATGCGGCGCACGTATTGATCAAAGAGAAATTTTGAGTAGGCATACATATTGAGGGGCGACTCGTATTGCCGCTCCTCTTTGAAGACCGTTCCACTGCCGTAGACCGAGGCGGATGAGGCGTAGATAAAGGGCGTTTTATGGGAAAGGCAGTAGTGAAGCAGGCTTTTTGAATACTCATAGTTGTTGCGCATGATGTAGATACCATCCCATTCGGTGGTATCGGAACAGGCCCCCTGGTGGAAAACAGCGGTAACCGGTTCGGGAAATGTCCAGTCGGCCCGGATCATTTCGATAAAATCCTCCTTGTCCATGTAATCGAGGATCTCGCAGTCGGAAATATTCCGGAATTTGATGCCATTCTTCAGATTGTCGACCACCAGAATATTGGTGTGCCCCCTGTCATTCAGTGCCTTGACAATATTACTGCCAATGAATCCGGCGCCACCTGTTACAATGTACATTTCCCACCTCAAATTAAAAAAAACCGGCTCAGATCCGATCGGGTTTTCCCTTTTGTCAGACCTGATCCCGAACCCCTTTTATGGAGCGAACTATGAGTGAGGAGCTCTTGCCGTTGACCAACTCGACCAGGGCGACCTCGCCGCCCCAGGCAACAACCTCGTCGCCACCCACAACCTGTTCTACGGTATAATCAGCGCCCTTGGCCAGAATATCAGGCCGCACCGCCCGGATCAGAGAAAGAGGAGTCTCCTCGTCAAAGAGAACCACCGCGTCCACCGAGGCCAGTGCGGCCAGAACCCTGGCCCTGTCACCTTCATTGATTATCGGCCTGCCCTCTCCCTTCAGTTCCCGTACCGAACGATCGGTATTCAGGCCGATGATCAGCCGGTGGCCAAGCCTGCCCGCCTTTTCCAGATATGTGACATGGCCGGCATGGAGCAGATCGAAACAGCCGTTGGTAAAAACAATCCGCTCGCCCCGTGCCCGCCACGACTTGACCCGCTGCAGCAGATCCGGCAGGGAACAGATTTTTTCCGACTGTTCCAGGGCCTGTTCCGCAGACAGGGTCTTCAGGAGTTCCTCGCGGGTAACCGGCACGGTGCCAACTTTCCCGACAACGATTCCGGCGGCGTAATTGGCAAGATGCAGGGCGTCCAGGCGCGATAGCCCGGCAACAAGGCCGGCGGCAAGCACGGCAATGACCGTATCACCGGCACCGGAGACATCGTAGACCTCCCTGGCCAGGGCGGGAATCCTGCGGACGACGTCCTTCTCCACCAGGGCGATTCCCTGGGCGCTCAGGGTGACCGCGAGAAAATCAAGGCCAAGCCTTTCCCTGAGATGTCTTCCCTCTTCAAGGAGCGTATCCAGGTCATCGGCCGATACCCGGCTGACCGCGGCCAGCTCCTGGCGGTTGGGAGAGATAACATTGGCGCCCATATATTTTGAAAAATCCCGGCCCTTGGGATCCACCAGCACCGGAACTCCTTCTTCCCGGGCCATGGCGATGATTCTGTTGCACACATCATGGGACAGGACCCCCTTGGCATAGTCAGAGAGAATAATAATGCCTACTCCCTCATCAAGCCTGGAACGGATTCCCT